>NZ_JBHUSB010000029.1:0-46784 GCF_042673905.1 Arthrobacter sp. NPDC057009 | reverse complement strand
GTACGAGGGGGGGTGGCCGGCAGATCTGCCGGCCTCCCGCCGTCGTGGTATAGCGGAGAGGGAGCTAGCCCGCCAGCCCGGCCACCAGGAAGATGACTGCGGCGATGGCGAAGCCCATGACGCCGATGAAGGTTTCCATGACCGTCCAGGTCTTCAGCGTGGTCTTGACGTCCATGCCGAAGAATCGGCCCACCAGCCAGAAGCCGGAGTCGTTCACGTGCGAGACCACCACGGAACCGGCGGCCACGGCGATCACCATGGCGGCGATCTGCATGCCGTTCAGTCCCGCGGATGCGACGGCGGGGGCGATGAGCCCCGCGGTGGTGGTCAGGGCCACGGTGGCGGAACCCTGGGCGATGCGCAGGATCGAGGAGATCAGGAAGCCGGCCAGGATGAGCGGAATGCCCATGTTGCCCAGCACGTCGGCCAGCGCGTCGCCGATGCCGGAGGTGCGCAGCACGCCGCCGAACATGCCGCCGGCACCGGTGATCAGGATGACCGAGCAGACCGGTCCCAGCGAGGATTCGAGCAGCTTCTCGAGGGCGCCGTTGTGAACACCGCGGCGGGCGCCGAGGACGAACATCGCCACGAGGACGGAGATCAGCAGGGCCACCGGGGTTTCGCCGAGGGTGCGCAGCACCTGGAACCACTGCTCTTCCTTGACGGTCTCGGGCAGGACGCCGGAGGCCGCGAAGGTGTTCAGGCCGGTGTTCATGAAGATCAGGACCAGCGGCAGGAGCAGCAGGCTGATGACGGTGCGGAAGCGCGGCGGGTGTGATTCGGCCTCGGCGGAGGCGTGGCCGAGGAGCTCCGGCACCGGAAGCACCAGCTTCTTGCCGGTCCACAGGCCGTACAGGTAAGCGGTGACGTACCAGGTGGGGATGGCGGTGAGCAGGCCGGCGATGGTCACCAGGCCGACGTTCGCTTCAAAGAAGGCCGACGCCGAGACCGGGCCCGGGTGCGGCGGCAGGAAGATGTGCATCACGGAGAATGCGCCGGCGGCCGGGAGGCCGTAGCGCAGCACTCCCCCGCCCAGCCTGTGGGCGACGGCGAAAACGACGGGGAGCATGACCACGAGGCCGGCGTCGAAGAAGATGGGGAAGCCGAAGATGAGCGAGGCGAGGCCCAGCGCGAAGGGGGCGCGCTTCTCACCGAAGATGCCGATCAGGTAGTCGGCCAGCACCTTGGCGCCGCCGCTGGTTTCCACGATGCGGCCGAGCATGGCGCCCAGGCCGACGAGCAGTGCCACGGTCCCGAGGGTCGTCCCGAAACCGTTGATCAGCACCGGCACCACCTGGTTGGCGGGGATTCCGGTCGCGAAGGCCGTGGCAAGGCTGACCACGATCAGGGCGAGCAGCGCATGCATGCGCAGCCTGATGATCAGGAACAGCAGGACGCCGATCGCCGCGGCCGCGATGAGCAGCAGCGGTCCTGCGCCCAGCGTTTGAGTCCATCCTTCGATGGTCATGGTTCTCCTTTGAAACAGATTTCTTGGGGGGTGGGGATAGAAAGAGAGTGAAGGGGCGACTAGTTGGCAGGAGGTGCCTGGTCCGGGGAGAGCTTGAGCGCGGCCAGGATGGACTGGATGAGTTCCTCCGGGGTGCGGGTGATGTCGAGGCGGAGGCTTCCGGCCTCCACTTCCGCGTCGGTGAGGGGCTCCAGCGTGGCGAGCTGGCTGGGCAGGAGCGTGGGCGGCATGAAGTGGCCCTCACGTCCCTGCATGCGCTCGCTGAGCAGGTCCGCCTCGCCGTGCAGGTGGAGGAAGATGACGCGGCCTTCGGCCTTGGCCAGGAGCTGCCGGTAGCTCTGCTTGAGCGCGGAGCACGTGAGTACGGTGCTGTGGCCGTCCCGCGCCTGGGCGGTCATCCAGTCCTGGATCTGCTGCAGCCATGGCCAGCGGTCCTCATCCTGCAGCGGAATGCCCTGGCTCATCTTGTCGATGTTGGCCTGGGGGTGGAATTCGTCGGCCTCGGCGCAGGCCCAGCCGAGGTGCTTGGACAGGGCCGCGGCGATCGTGGACTTGCCCGAACCGGCAACGCCCATGACCACCAGATGCGTGGCTGGATACTGCATGTTTTACCTCCGAAGAAGACGTCTTTGGCTTGTGGAAGAAGCTCAATCTGCAGCCCTACTCGGTCTGCGCTGGGAATAAGGTATCACCAATTCATCCAAAAGATACTATCTTTTCGTGTCACAGGTCATACCTTTTCTTTTTCTTCCGGTACTCTGGAGAGGCGCTCGGCGCGCTGAGGGAAGGCAGGATCATGTCGACGGCGACAGAAGACCACGCGGATAACGCGTCCGACGGCGGGTTGTCACCCGCCATGCATGAACGCGTGCTTGACGCTGTGGGCGTGGCCATCGCCTCCGGCAGCCTCGCGCCGGGAAGCCGCCTGACCCTCGAGGGCCTCCAGCAGGAGTACGGCATTTCCCGCACTGTTGCCCGGGACACCATGAAGGTCCTCGAATCGATGAACCTCGTCTACTCCCGCCGGCGGGTGGGCATCGTGGTGCAGGACCCGCAGCTCTGGAACGTCTACGATCCCAAGCTGGTCCGCTGGCGCCTCGCGTCGGAACGCCGCGCCCAGCAGTACGCCAGTCTCACGGAGCTGCGCATCGCCGTCGAGCCCATTGCGGCGGCCGGTGCCGCCCGCCGGGCCAGCGCGGCAGAGCGCAGCCAGCTCGTGGCCTTGGCCGCGGACCTGCGGCGGCTGGGTGAAGCGGGCGAGCTGGAGGCATTCCTCCAGGCCGACATCGCCTATCACCGGCTGCTCCTGAAGAGCTGCGGCAACGAGATGTTTTCGGCCCTCGACGAGATGGTGGCCGAGGTGCTGACCAGCCGGACGAAACAGGGCCTCATGCCGTTCAAGCCCCGGCCCGAAGCGCTCGACGCCCACGAGAAAGTGGCGGCGGCGGTGGCCGGCGGGGACGCCACGGCTGCCGAGGTCGCCATGCACCACATCCTCGACGAGGTGCGTGAGGCGATGGGGCTGCATCTGGCCCCCGCCGCTGGCTGAACTTTTGAAACCGAGCCTGTCGAATCTCCTGGGCCGGAACATAATTTAACCCCGCTCAATCTTTCACGTGCCGTGCACGCGGGCGGGTAATTCACCGGCTGGGCCCTAAGGGGTTGCCGGCATCCTGGCGAAGGTGGGCCGGGCTGGTCCACCGCCTCGCACCCTTACCGAAATGGAAACACCGGTCTCAGAGGGTTGGAAGAAAATGTTGTGCAGGACCAGAACAGGATTGATGTCCCTGGTCGCGGCTGCTGTCTTGGCAGCAGGATCCTTGCCCGGGACTGCCGCCGGCAGCTCCGTGCTTCATGACGATGATGATGATGACTCCAAGCTGACCTCCCAGCAGCGCGATCTCGTCGAGACGCTGAGGGATGTCACGGAGGACTACCGTTCGCTGGATGAAGCGATGGAGGACGGCTACAAGAAGGTGACGGGATGCGTCGAGAAGGCGCGTGTTGGCGCGATGGGATTCCACTACGCCAAGAACTCCCTGATCGATGCCAAGACTGACGCACACCATCCGGAAATACTCGTGTACATGCCCAACAGACATGGACGGTACAAGCTGGTTGCCGTTGAATTCCTTTCCACGGCGAAGAAGCGCCCCGTGATTGCGGGCGTGAAATTCGACAACGGGCCGTTCCCCAAGACTTTCGCCCTGCATGCCTGGGTGTGGCGGGAGAATCCTGACGGCATGTTTGCTGCCTACAATCCGGACCTTAAATGCCGCAAGTAGCCGAATGCCGTAAATAGCCGAGTGCCCTAGATGACCGAAACTGACGGGAGGCCGGCAATCTTGCCGGCCTCCCGCCGTCGTGCTTCCAGCTGGCCGGCGGCCGCGCTACCAGAGCCGTGCGCTGGAGTACGGAACGCTGGGCAGGTCACCGGCTTCCCACGACTTATGGGAGCGGATGCTGGGGCTGTGTCCCCGGCCGTCGGTGAGGACGGATCGGACGGTGGCCGTGACAACCCAGAGTCCGATGAGAAGCAGGATAACGAGCAGTGCCATGGTGTTTGTGCCTCGTGGTGTGGGCGGATGGGATGACTTCAGTGTCCGGAGCGGGCGTGTGAGCAAGCGTGTGAAGGCCCGCTGACGCCGTGGAGGGCCGGGGCTACAATGGCGCGTATGGCCGAAAGCACCATTCGGCTCCTCGGTCCGCCGGCGATCGAGTCCACTGAAACCGCTCCCCCGCAGCCCCGGGGCCGCAAGGCCTGGGCCGTGCTGGCCTACCTTGCGCTCCAGCCGGACGGCACGGGGCGGTCGCGGCTGGCAACCCTGCTGTTCCCGGATGCGGCGGATCCCCTCGGCGCGCTGCGCTGGAACCTCTCGGAGCTTCGGCGGACACTTGCCGGCGTGACGTTCGACGGCGATCCGGTCCGGCTGGCGCTGCAGCCGCCGTGGCGGTGCGACGCCGTCGAACTGGTCTCATCGGGTGCGCTCCCCCGCCCGGACCCGCGCAGCCTGAACGGCCAGCTGCTGGAGGGCCTGTCCTTCGCCGACTGCCCGGTTTTCGATTCTTGGCTGGCGGACCAGCGCTACCGGCTGGAGAACTGCGCGCAGTCTTTGCTGTACGAATCCTCGGTGTCGGCGCTGGCCTCCGGCGATCCGCGGGAGGCAGCTGAGCTTGCCTCGCGTGTGCTGCGGCGCGACCCCTTCCACACAGACTGCAACGCCGTGCTGGTCAAGGCACTGGTGGCGGCCGGCGAGCACCGGCGCGCACGGCAGCACGTGGCGCAGTGCGCCGACCTGTACCGCGACGAACTGAATCTGCCGCTGCCGCCCGAGATCCGCCGCGCTCTGGCAGGCGCGGAACCCGAGACCGACCCGGGGATCCCCGCCACGGCTACCACGGTGCGGTCCTACCTCGACGCCGGCGGAGCCTCGCTGCTGGCCGGGGCCGTGGACCGGGGGCTGGACCAGCTGCGGCTCGCCGTCGTCCTGGCCCAACGCACGCCGGACAGGCACCTGCTGGCCGAGTCGCTGGTGACGCTGGCCGGGGCGATGATCCACCAGGCGGGCGGCCGCGGTGCGGAGGTGGCGGATTTCCTGCACCGGGCGCTGTCGGCGGAAGCACCGGCGGCCGGCACGCCGCCGGGCAAGCCGCCGTCGGACGCGTCGCCGTCGGAAAAACACGACGGCGCGTCCCCCACGTCCGCGGCCGCCTACCGCGAGCTGGGGTACTTGTCCGTCCAGCGCGGCGTTCCGGACCGGGCAGCGGGCTGGCTGCAGCGGGCAAGTTCGGCCGCTGCCGGATTCCCCGAGGAGCAGGCACGGGTCCTGGCGATCCAGGGCATGCTGGCCTCGGACACCGCCAGGTACGGGGATGCGATAGATGTGCTGACTGCGTCCATCCGGCTGGCGCGGGAGCTGCGGAACCGCCGGCAACTGGCGTTCAGCAGCGCGCTGCTGGGGCGGGTGTGGCTGCTGCGCGGCGAGCTGGAACAGGCGGTCGAGCCGCTGGACCATGCACTGCAGTGGATTCTGGCCGAGCACTGGACGGCGTTCGAACCCTTTGTGGCAGGAGTGCGCGGAGAAACCTACCTGGCGGCAGGTGATCTCGAGGCCGCCGCGGAAATGATCGACAGGTCGTGGGTGCTGGCGGACCTGGCCGGGGACCACTGCTACATGGCCCTCGCGGCGGGGGCGGAAGCCCGCTTGTTCCTGGCACACGGCGACCTCGCCGCGGCGCAGCACTGGGTGGACAGAGGGATGCAGCCCAAACCCTGGTACCTCTGGTATTCGGCCCGGCTGCTGGACGTCGCCGCGGAAGTGGCCATCGCCGCAAGGGATGAGCGGACTGAAGAAGTGGTGGAGAGGCTCGGGGCACTCGCGAGCCGGAGCGGAATGCGTGAGTTCGTGGTGCGGGCGCAGTCCCACCGCGCCGTGCTCGGCGATGAGGCTGCAGCCCAGGCCGTTCCCTGGCTGGCGAAGCAGATCGACAACCCCGCCCTGACCGCATTCCTCGCGGCGCGCGGGCAGCTCTGAAGTCAGCTCAGTCAGCGGTCATTCAGCACTTGGCTGACTTCCAGGAAAAACTTCACGCCGCCGTCGGTCAGCAGCCGTTGCCGCCATCCGGTCTCCCGCGGTTCCATCAGTTGGAGGCAGCCAAGCGCACGCCTGACGGTTTGGTTGATGTCCGATGCCCACGCCTCGGGTATGGCGTGGCCGGAGCGGGTAACGAAACCGGCGGCCTCCAGGGCAGCGCGGATCGCTTCCACCTTTCGGTTCCAGGGCGGGGCGATGCCGGTGAGATGCCAGAACGCGTAGAGCCGGGTGACGAGGTAGACGGCGTCATGTTCCGGCCTGCCGATTTTGTCGATGACAAGATCCCACAGGTCTGCCGGCCGCTCCAGGGCCCGCCTGCCGGCGGGTGTCAGCACCAGCCGGCCCTTCAGTTTCCTGAGCAGCCGCCATTTGATGACGTGCTCCCGGAGCTCCATGACGGGTACCGCGTGCGCCTCCCGGTTCGCCTTGCCCACCACCAAGTCGCTCCAGCCGAGTTCCTCCAGGGCCCGCCGCACCAAGGCTGGTTTCAAGTAGCCGTCCTTGGTGAGTTCCACGCCGTCGGGCGACGCCTGCTCCAGCAGCCAGCGGACCGGCCGCAGCACGGCATCGCGGTCCTCGTCCGTGAGCGGCTGTGGCCACCATTGAAGGCTGAGGTTCCGCAGCTTGCGGTTTACGTTGTGAACGTCAAAGGCTGATGCATCGAATTGGCGGCCGCTCAGGCCGGTCAGCTGAAAGACCCAGCTGTCCGCGTCCGCGTACTCGGCATGGTTCCCGTCCGCCAGGATCTGCACCAGCCGTATGTAGCCGGCCGCACCACCCGAATCTTCCACGGGACCCCGGCTGGCACCCTCCAGGCAGACCAACTCCCCGGCAGCAAGGTCGACGGCGCCCAGAAGTTCCACCTCATGCGTCCAGCAGTCACCAAAGTCGTACTCGTACTCAATGCGGGACCTTCCCGGCTGTTTCGCGTCCAGAAGGTCCGAAAGTACGACGCGGGAAACCGCCGCGGCCTCAGCTTCTTCCGTTTCGTAGTCCGGCCCGGCGAGAACCGCTGGCTTGCCTTTTCGGTCCGCGTACCGGATGCCGTAGAGGTGCCGGTCCTCCCAGCCGAAGGCCGCCTGGACAGCGAGATGGAATTGGGGAACAGTCAGGTCCGCCGGCAGCTGAAGCCTGCGCCAGATCTCCGGGTCGGTGCCCTGAATACTGACGCGCAGGTCGAAGGCGGGGACGGCGTCGGTGGAGTGCATGATGGCCATTCTTCCAGCGAGATGACAGTGGCGTCGAAGCGCTCGATCAACGAAAACAGGGCCCGCCAAATTTGGCGGACCCTGTTCGGAACCTAACGGTCCGGGAACTCTAGGAAATTAGAGAGCCTGGATGTTCACGGCCTGGGGACCCTTGGGGCCCTGCTCGGTTTCGAAGGAAACCTTCTGGTTCTCTTCGAGGGAGCGGAAGCCGGAGGAGTTGATCGCGGAGTAGTGCGCGAAAACGTCCTGGGAAGAGTCGTCCGGGGAGATGAAGCCGAAGCCCTTTTCAGCGTTGAACCATTTGACGGTGCCAGTAGCCATTATTTTGTCCTTCGTGAAGGTGGAGGATGGTTCCCGACTTTCGGGTCCTCCGGTGTGGGGTGTTCAAAACCGCTACTTCAGAAGAACGCGGACTTTCGACCGCGCGTACTGCCTGAACTACCAAATGCAAACACAACAACGTGACTAACTCTACAGGAGATCCGCCCGCCACCGCGCCAAACTTGCAGGAACAACCTTTCGGCCACATCAGAGGTACTGCGTGAACCACTCGGCGGCCAACTCGGCTGCCTTGGCGAGCGTTCCCGGTTCTTCAAAGAGGTGTGCGGCCCCCGGGATGATCTCCAGGCGGGTGGGCGCCTCCATGAGGGCCATGGCCTGGCGGTTAAGGTCGAGGACCTGGGAGTCGGCTCCGCCGACAATCAACAGGGTGGGGGCACGCACCGCGGCAAGCCTCTCGCCGGCCAGATCCGGACGGCCCCCGCGGGAAACGACGGCGGCCACCTGCGCATCGGCTTCAGCCGCGGCCCACAGGGCGGCGCCTGCTCCTGTGCTGGCCCCGAAATAGCCGATCCGGCTCGACGACGTGGCCTGCCTCGCGACCAGCCACCGGCTTGCAGTCGCGAGGCGCCCGGCGAGCAGGGCAATGTTGAACACGTTTGCGCGGTCCGGTTCCTCGGCCGGCGTAAGCAGATCAAGCAGCAGCGTGCCCAGGCCGGCGTCATGGAGGACCGACGCCACGTACCGGTTACGGGGGCTGTGACGGCTGCTGCCGCTGCCGTGGGCGAAGACGACGACGGCCTCACAGGGTGAGGGCAGGTGCAGGCTGCCGCGGAGCCGGACCTCTCCGCAGGGTATGTCCACTTCCTCCTCGATTCCGGCATCCCCCGCTGCCTGAAGAGGCCGGCGCGGTGGCCGGGCCGCGGCGTCGAGCATCCGCAGAACCTCGTCGTCCTCCGTCGGCGCGAAGTCACGGTAGTAATAGCCCACGGAGTGGAACATCGTGGCCGGTACCAGGCACACGACGTCGTCCGGTTCAGTAAGCGAGGCGAGCACCCGGGCGGGAGCAACAGGCACGGCCAGGATCACCTTTGCCGCGCCGAGTTGCCTGGCCCTTTCGCATGCTGCGCGCGCCGTCGAGCCGGTGGCCAGGCCGTCGTCGACGATGATGGCCGTGACGCCGTGCAAGTCACTGTGCGTCCGCCCGCGGCGATACCTGGCCAGCCAGCTTTCCAGAAGCTTCCGCTCCTTGCGTTCGACTGCTCCCACATCCCGTTCAGTGAGCCGGTATGTGGCGATCACGCGCTGATCAAGTACCCGGGCGCTTCCCTCTCCGATGGCCCCCATGGCAACCTCGGGCTGGAACGGAACCCCCAGTTTCCGCACAACAATCACATCCAGCGGGGCATCGAGTGCTTTCGCCACCTCGACGGCAACCGGAACACCGCCGCGGGGCAACCCCAGCACCACCGTATCCTGGCCCCGCAGCCCGGCCAGCCTGTCTCCCAGCCGCCGGCCCGCATCGGCCCTGTCCAGGAACTCGAACATCGAGGGTGATCCCTCCCTTCAGAGGCGGCAACGCGAGTAACATCACCAGCACCAGCAATTCCAGTCAACGCCCTTCCGCCAATGCCTTCAAGGGAAGATCTGGAAGCCGGCCCTACCGGAGGGGGAACCATGGAAATGCCCAAAGCCACCGAGGCCGACAAGGAGCGCTTCCGGGCCGCGCTGCCGCCGGATCCCGAGGTGGTGGTGAAGCCGATGTTCGGGAACCTGGGCGCGTTCGTCAATGGCAACATGTTCGCCGGGCTGTTCGGGCCGACCATCGGAGTCAAGCTCTCGGACGAGGACCGTGAAATGCTCGAGTCGTCGGAGCGGACTGTGCCGTTCGGCCCGGCGGAGCGTCCGATGGGCGGCTATACCGGGCTGCCGGAAATCTGGAACGAAGAGGGCGACGGCGACACCACGCGGGCCAGGGCCTGGGTAACCAAGGCCTTCAATTTCGTGGCAGGGCTGCCGCCCAAGGAACCGAAGGCCAAGGCCCCCAAAAAGTAACGGAGCTAAGGCTGGACCACGTCCACCAGTTCTGAGCGGCTGCCGCTCTCCAGGTCCTCGATGAGGACCAGCGAGCGGACCTCGGGGCAGTAGTACTTGTGCTCCCGAGCGTTCTTCTCCAGCGGCGTCCAGTCGAGGACCTTCACGCAGTCGGTGTATTTGCGGGCCTTGGTGGTGACGGCCTGGCCGGTGGCGATGGTGTCCCTTATGTCCTCCGCGTTATTGATGTAAAACTCCTGGCGGTAGGAATCGCCGACGCGCTGGTCGGCCTTCATCCAGATGCCGGCTTTCGCCCCGTCCTTTCCGTGCAGGAAGCTGCCCGCATGGTGGATCAGGATCCCGTTCCAGTAATTGTTCACGTCCTCCCCGAAGTACCACACGTCCCCGTTTTTATGCTGCGCCAGGTAATCCCTGGTCTCCTCTACCAGCTGGCCGTTCTTGTACTCCTTGTCCAGATAGACCACAGTCTCGAAGCCCTCGATCTGCATCTTCTCCGGCAGGATCTCGATCTCGATCCGCTCGGTGACTCTGCCTCCCGCCGTCGTCTCATACGTCATTTTCTTGCCGACCGGGAGGGCGAAGTACTTGTTGGTGATGTCGGTGGTGAAATCCGCCGGACTGATCTGCGGGTTGTACTCCCCGGCCCTGCTTCTTTTGATGTTGTCGTTGTAAAAAAAGACCGCCCCGCCGGCAACCAGCAGCAGGACGAGAACACCGAGGAATATTTTGGTTCGCAATAACATGACCTTTTCCCACTCCTTCTGAGTAGAAATTCCTGTTCAGGGTCAGAGCACCGTTGCTTGCCCATGGCCATGGGAAAAAGGTAGTGCAGCCCGCCCGGAACCAGAAGACCCCAATGCGGACACCTCCCAGGCCATGATCCCGGCCGGCGCCCACCCCTTGCCTGCCACCCACGGGCATTCTAAAATTAGATAACTTAGTTTTAGAAGGTGCGCCATGGAACAGGCACAAGCACGCCGCACCGGCAAGCAGCAGGGCGGCGGTTGAGATGGACTGGCAAGGCTGGGCGCTGTTTGGGCTCCTCGCCACCACTGCCCTGACCGCGGTGCTGATCGCCTGCCAGATGGCCGGCTGGACAAGGCTCGACCTGCCGCTGGTCCTGGGCAGCCTCGTCACGCCGGATCCGGACAAGGCGCGGGTGGCCGGGTTCTTCATCCACCTCGCGGCCGGCCAGGTCTTCGCCCTCGGCGACGCGGCGGTTTTCGCTCTGCTGGGCCGAGCCACGTGGTGGATCGGCGCACTGCTGGGCCTCCTGCACGTCGCCGTCGCACTGACCGTCATCCTGCCCCTGCTGCCGGGCATTCATCCGAGGATGGCCAGCACCAGGGCCGGCCCGGCCAGCCGTTCAGCCCTCGAACCGCCGGGCCTGCTCGGCCTGAACTACGGGATCCAGACGCCGGCAGTAGCCTTGGCGGCCCACCTGGTGTACGGCTCGCTGCTCGGACTGCTCCTCACCGCTGGCTGACAGGGAGAAGGTGAAGCCACGTGGAAACCAGGATGCACTCCCCCGCCCTGGAGGACTACGGGCTGCTGGGCGACACGCGGACTGCCGCACTGGTCTCGGCCGACGGCGGCATCGACTGGCTCTGCGCGCCCACCTTCGACGGCGATCCCGTCTTCGGCGCGCTGCTCGGCGGCCCCGAAGCCGGCACCTTCCGCGCCGGCCCCGCCTTCCCCGCCGAACGCCTCGTCCGCCGGTACCGGCCGCACACGGCGACGCTCGAAACGGTCTGGGCCGCGGACGGGGGAACACTGACCCTCACCGAAGCGATGGTGGCCGAGGTGTCGGGCCGCCTGCTGCCCACCACCCTCCTGATCCGGCGGCTGGAGGCCGACGGCGCACCGGTCCGGGCCGCCGTCGACTTTAACCCCCGATTCGGCGAGCGCCATCTCCGCCCCCGCGTCCGGCGGGGGCAGCATCTGGTCTGCGAATGGGGCGCCCTGGCCATGTCACTCGGCTGCAGCGGCGGGTTGCGGGTTGAGCCGGGTACGACGGCGGAACTCACCGTTGAGCCCGGCCGTCCCGTGGTGATGGTGCTTGGGTTGGCATATACGGAACCGCTGATCTGGGTGGATCCGGAGACGGCGTGGGACCTTGTGGAAGCCGATGAGGACCGCTGGCGGGAGTGGACGTCGGGCATCAGCCGGGACGTTCCGTTCCGTGAACCGGTGCTGCGGAGCCTGCTGACGCTGAAGCTGCTGACCTACTCCCCCTCGGGAGCACCGGTGGCCGCCCCTACCACGTCACTGCCGGAGGACCCGGGCGGCATCCGCAACTGGGACTACAGGTACGCCTGGCCGCGGGATGCCAGCATCGGCATCGCCGCGTTCCTTGGTCTGGGCAAGGACGCCGAGGCACTGAACTTCCTGAACTGGCTCCTGCACGCCAGCAGGCTGGAGCGGCCCCGGCTGCCGGCACTGCTCACCCTGACCGGCGGGCATGTCCCCCGCGAGCGCACGCTGGAGAACTGGCCGGGCTACGCGGACAGCGCTCCGGTTCGGGCGGGCAACGGCGCCGCGCACCAGCATCAGCTGGACGGCTACGGCTGGGTGCTCGACGCCGCGTGGAACCTCGTGCGGCAGGGGCGGCGCCTGAACTCGGAGACGTGGCGGGCGATGCGCAGCTTCACGGATCTGGTGGCGCGGCGGTGGCCGGAACCGGACGCGGGCATCTGGGAAATCAGGGCCGATGCCGCGCACCATGTGCATTCGAAGATCATGGGCTGGCTCGCACTTGACCGGGCACTGCGGATTGCCGAAACCCACCGCATCAGCGCCCGGCGGCGGCGCCGGTGGGAGACGGCACGAAGCGAGCTCACAGCCGACATCAGGGCGCAGGGCTTCGACGCCGCCCGGAACACATACACGCGCTCCTACGGATCGGCCGATCTCGACTCGGCCCTGCTGATCCTGCCCGTGACCGGCTTCGAGGATTCCGGCTCTCCGCGGCTGCGGGGGACGGTGGATGCGGTGTGGGCTGAGTTGTCGGCCGGCTACCCCTTCCTCTACCGCTACCCGCCCGGCCAGGACGGGCTGCCCGGTGATGAAGGAGCTTTCCTCCCGTGTTCCTTCTGGCTGGCCCAGGCCCTCGCCCTGACGGGACGGGCAGCCGAGGCTGCGGAACTGTTCGAGGCGCTGCTGGGCTACGCGGGACCGCTGGGCCTGTTCAGCGAAGAAGCCGATCCCGCCACCGGAACGCTCCTCGGCAACTATCCGCAGGCGATGACGCACGCCGCGCTGGTCCAGGCGGCGCTGGCCCTCCGCGACGCGTCCCGCCAGCTGGCGCCCCTCCCGCAGACCGCGGGCCCGAAGGAAGCCTGACTCCTCCACCGGCACAGCCCTGACGGGAATTTTCGGGGTGAGCCCCCCGCAAAAGGGGGAACCGTCTATCGGATCCTAGGAAAATCCCAACGTCCGGGCGGCAGGCTCGGCGTGGGGGGCATCAACTACACAAACGCACCATGCGCCCCTCGGACAGGACATTTACCATCAGGGGGGACATCTTGAGTGTTCAAAAGCAGGACCAAAAAGAACGGTCGAAAGTCCGGGTGACGCGGCGCCGGCGGACGATGGGGATAGTGACCCTGGGAGCGGTGCTGGCGTCCGGGCTGACCGCCCTGCCGCCGGCTGTTGCGGCGCTGCCGGCAGGCGGTCCCGTGCTGTCGCAGTCCGCAGTGGCGGGCATGGTGCCAGCGGCGCTGCCCGCCGGCCCTGCGGGCGTGGGCCCGATCGATCCGACCAACGGTTATCCGTACTGGTACGCCGACGGCGGGGACGAGGCCAAGGGGCTGGAGCCCGTCCGGCTGGAGCTGTGCCTTGACGGCTCGGTCTGCCCGGTCATCGGCATCGACTACGATCCGACCCAGCCGCTGGCGATTCCCGGGAACTTCCCGGAAGAGTCATTCTGGTGGTCGGCCGAAACGTCGCTGACCATGCCGGGCGGGGCATCAGCACGGCTGATCATGGCCCAGGAGGCGGCGTTTTCCGGAGTCGGGGACGTGGCGCAGGGACAGCAGAACGGGTTCGCCCGACTGCGGATCCGGCTGGACGACGGCGTACCCAACCAGCGGTACACGTTCACCCACCCGTACGGTGTTGAGGTGCTGACCGCGGATGACCGCGGCCGGATCCGCTTCACCGAAGACATCGGCTGCATGCAGCAGCCGTGCAGCTGGGATGAGCCGTCGAAGGGACGGATCGGCCCCTTCCTGCGGTGGGACCCGGCCGTGGCACCGGCAGCACCGGAAGGTTTTATCGGCGACCCCCTCGTTGAACACAAGGTGGTGGGCAGCCCCAACAACACGGACTACTTCCAGGTCTCCGGACCGGCGGACGCGGGCGGCACTCCCGCGAGCGCCCGGACGGACCTGTTCGCCGTGCAGGGCAAAATCGCCACGCTGAAGGCAGGGGTGGACAAGCCCGGGGGCGTCTACAACTCCAAGCAAACGGTCAAAATCCAGGCGTCCCTGCCGGACAAGGCGAAGATCATCTACACCACGGACGGCACCGATCCCGGGTTCAACGAAGACGGCACCATTAACGGAACCGAAGTCGTGCCTGCCGCGGGCGACATGTCCGCGGTGGCCGCCGTCGAACTGGCCACACCGGGCCTGACCACGCTGAAGTACATGGCGGTGGACCTCGAGGACAAGGAGAAGGCCACCGCCATCTACACCGAAGAGTATGAACTCGACGCCACCCGGCCGTGGCTTGAGGCCAGCCCGGACGCGGCCGCTGGTCCCCTCGCGGGACCGCAGACGGTCACCCTCACAGGGACCACGAACGACCCCTCCGTTGCGCCGGACATCTACTACACCACGGACGGATCGGCCCCGGGCCTGACGGAGGATGGGGAACCGGCCGGCTCCACCCGCGAATACAACGATCCATTCCGGCTCGGGATGTCCACCACCATCCGGGCCGTCGCCATCGACCCGGCCACCGGAACTGCCGGCGAGGTGCGTTCCTTCCCGTTCAAGGTCCGCAACCTCTCTGAAGTGGGCCCCCTCGGCGACCACGGCTTCCCGGTGTGGCTGAAGGACAACGGCTGGGAAGGGCAGGATCCGGTCCAGCTGGACCTGTGCCTGGATGACCCGCTGTGCCCGGTGGTCGATGACCGGCCAGACCCGACGCAGCCGACGTCGTTCCCGGACAACTTCCCGGGCGAGGCGTTCTGGTTCGCGTCCGACGCGGAAGTTCCCGTCGACGGCGGGGACGTCCGGCTGACCCTCGGTTCGGAGGCAGCGTTCGGGGCGGATGCCGTGCAGGACAACGCGCAGGTCGGCTTCGGCCGGGTCCGGGTCCGCGGCGACGCGGTCTTCGAGCCGGAGGCAACCTACCGGTTCACACACCCTTACGGGGTCCTGGACCTGAAAGCGGATCTCGACGGCAACATCAACTACACCGAGGACCTGGGCGCCCTGAACGCCACCGGCGACTTCTCCGGACTGCTGGAGAGCAGGATCGGGCCGTTCCTCCGGTGGACCGAAGGTGCTCCCGAAGGCTACCTCGGCGACGGCGCCACGCCGCACGCCGTGACCGGCAGCCCGTATGACACGAACTACTTCAAGATCGAGAAGATTGCTGCGCCCAGCGGCGATGTACTGGATCCGGAGCTCCTTGGCGAGACCGACCAGTTCGTGGTCCAGGGCCGCATGACCGGCGCCACCCCGCCGGAGCCCACCCCCACGGCAACGACGGCGGGCGGCGTGTTCGCCACCGACCAGCTCGTGGCGCTGACGGCCACCCCGGAGAATGCGCAGATCTTCTTCACCACCGACGGCACGGATCCGACGACGGCCAGCACGCTGTACACGGAGCCGATTCCGATCACCGCCGAGGGCACCACCACGGTGAAGTTTATCGCCGTGGCGTTTGGCATCGCCTCCGCAGTGATGACGGAGACGTTCACGGTGGACAAGACGGCACCGGGCCTGAGCGCCAATGTTGACGGCAGCGAGGTCCCGGCGGGCACCGCCGTGACACTGTCCGCCAGCGAGGACGCGGCCATCTTCTTCACCCTGGACGGCAGCGAGCCCACAGCCAACGGCACGCGGTACTCGGCACCGGTGACACTCGCGGGGGGCCAGACCCTGCGCGCAGTTGCCATCGATGCCGCCGGCAATGCCAGCAGCATCGGCAGCTGGACGGCGGCCGAAGGAACCGGCGGTGAGACCCCCGTTGATCCGCCGGTCGAGGAACCTGCCACGAGGGACGGCATCGGCCGGGACTTCAACGGCGACTCCAGCGCTGATCTCGTCTCGACGGACACGCTGGGCAAGCTGTGGCTGTACCCCGGCAACGGCAACGGCGGTTTCGCACCCCGGAAGCAGATTGGGTCGGGCTGGAACGGCATGACCAGCGTGGTCAGCGCCGGGGACACCAACAGTGACGGCAAGGCTGACCTGGTGGCCCGCGACGCGGCCGGCAAGCTGTGGCTGTACCCCGGCAACGGCAGGGGCGGTTTCGCCGCGAAGAAGCAGGTCGGGCAGGGCTGGAACGGCATGACCAGCGTCGTTGCCCCCGGTGACTTCAGCGGGGACGGGAAAGCCGACCTCGTGGCCCGCGACAAGGCCGGCTACCTCTGGCTTTACGCCGGTGACGGGCGCGGCACGTACGGCGCCGCAAAGAAGATCGGCCGGGGCTGGAACAGCATGGCGATTGTCGGCGTCGGCGACACCACCAGTGACGGCAAGGCTGATCTGGTGGCCCGCGACACCGCCGGCAACCTGTGGCTCTACGCCGGCAGGGGCGACGGATACGTGGCATCCAGCAAGCAGATCGGCACGGGCTGGAACAGCATGACCCTACTGATGGGACCCGGCGACTTCAGCGGCGACGGCAAAAACGACCTGATCGCCCGAGACAAGTCCGGCAACCTGTGGCTGTACGCAGGCAAGGGCGACGGTCACGTCTCTGGGAAGAAGATGATCGGCACGGGCTGGAACTCGATGAAGAACATCCTCTGATCCGTTCCCAGCCAGACTGAACAGCACAACAGTGGTCCCCGCCGGTTTTCCGGCGGGGACCACTGCTGGTTTAAGAACGCAGCGGAGCGTGCCCACACCAAGCCGAGAGTTTTTGTACAGATAATGGCTCCTGAAGCGCCTGGAGAGGCCATTATCTGTACAAAAGCTCCGGGTGCGGCTTCAGAGACGAACAGGCCATCGGCCATTTCGCCATTGGTGAGGCCCTTCGCGCGGGGACTCTTCCGACCCGGATCGCAAACGCCTGGCGGAAATTGGCCCCGCCATACCCGCGTGTGAAACCGATAGCATCTGTCCGGCGGGAAACCGCAAATGCTCGTTGACTTTGGGGGACAAAATGCTGGAACTGAAACGGATCTACTGGACACGGGTGGCCCTTCGGGCCGCTTACTTCGCTGCCACCATTTGGCTGGCCGCTGCCGTCGTCCTTTCCCTCCTGCCGAACGCAACCGCTGCCACCCTCAGTCAGCGGAGCACGTCTCCCAGCGACGTCCTCCGCGGAATGTTCGACGGCGTGATGGCGGCGGTCACGCTCCCGGGGCTCGTCATTCTTGCCCTGGTCGTCACGGTGCTCATCATCCGCTCCCGTGACGTCCGGCGGCGGGACCCTCTACGGCGCTTCACCCGCCAGCAACGCCGCGAAGGGATGGCCCGCGCCGGCGGCCAGTGCGAGATGGAGGCGGGCTTCCGCCGTCGTTGTTCACGTCCCGCCGAGCACGGCGACCACTTTTACCCCTGGTCCAAGGGTGGGTCCACCAGCCTGCAGAACTTCGTCGCGGCGTGCAGCAGGTGCAACCGCGCGAAGGGCGCGCAGATCCCCTCGCCTGCCCAGCAGCAAAGGCTGGAACGACGCCGGCTCTCTTACGTCTTGTCCGACGATGCAGTCCGCGTCGGCGAGCGCAGGGAGTTTCCTTGAGCACAGCCCCGTGCTGATCCGAACCGCACGGCTGGAGGACCTGGAGCGTCTGCGGACCATCGAGCGTGCCGCCGGCGAGGCGTTCCGTTCCATCGGCATGGACGCTGTCGCCGACGATGAGCCTCCCGGCGCCGACGAGCTGGCTGCCTACACGAGGAGCGGCCGGGCGTGGGTCGCCGCCGACGAGAACGACAAGCCCATCGGCTACATCATCGTTGAGGAAATTGATTCCTGCGTCCACATCGCACAGGTCTCCGTGCACCCACAGCATTCCCGCCAGGGAATCGGCAGCAGGTTGATCGATACCGCCGCCTGCTGGGGCGCAGCCAACGGGTTCACTGAAATGACGTTGACAACCTTTGAGCACGTGTCCTGGAACGCTCCCTACTACGAACGGCTCGGCTTCCGGGTGGTGCCGGAGGAGTTGTGGACGGAAGGCATGCGGCAGGTTGTTGAGCACGAAGCTGCCCTGGGTCTGGCCGCCTGGCCTCGCATCGTGATGAAGAAACGGATCTGACGATTCCTCCCGGGCGATGGGTATTTCTGCCCATCGCGGCTCTCGGCCCCCGATAGTAAATTCATTGGGTAAATACTTTCCGGCCTGACACGGCGCGCCACGTTCAGGAGCCGAAAGAGGGCCGCCCAACGCTCGCACCCAGGCAGCCCTCACACCCGCTCGCACACCTCCGCAAAAGGAACACCAATGAGTCACCCCAGTTACCCCCACGCGCCCCAAAACGGTCCATCAGCTCCGCCGATTCCGCATCCACCGTCCAGCTATGGCGGGCAGTACCAGGGCGAATACCAGGGCGCATACCAGCCGGGGCCCTATGGCGACGTTCCCTACGCCAGCGGGCCGGGGAAGTCGTTCATGACCACGTGGATTCTGTCCCTCCTGCTGGGCAGCTTCGGTGTGGACCGCTTCTACCTGGGCAAGGTCGGCACGGGCATCGCCAAGCTTCTGACCGGCGGCGGGTTCGGCATTTGGGCAATTGTGGACCTGATCATCACCCTGACCGGAAACGCACGGGACAAGGACGGGCGGCCGCTGGAGGGCTACCCGGAGAACAAGAAGAAGGCCTGGATCATCACCGCGGTCGTCTGGGTGATCGGAATGGTGGTCGGAGCCCTGTACATGGTGATGTCCTTTGCCATGGCTTCCCAGATGCTTGTGGGACGGAACACCCCGGCTCCGCCGCTACCCGCTGTCTCCGAGGCGGCACCGGCCCCGTCACCCGCTGCCTCCGAAGCGGCACCGGCCCCGTCATCCGCTGCCTCCGAGGCGGCACCGGCCCCGTCATCCTCGGCCACCGCCACCGCCACCGATGCGAACTCCCTGGTGGTTACCGTGTCCGAGGGCAATACGGTGAAAGTCGGGGTTCTGGACTCCCTCTACATCTCTGAAATTCCGCGCATGTCCTACATGAAGCCGCAGAACGGAGGGTTCCTCGCCATCAAGGTTTCCTGGGAGACGCTGACGGGAAGCAGCAGGACCAGCCCTTACAACTTCGAGGTCTACGACACGGACGGCAATGAGGGCGAGCTGATCTCTCTGGACGAGGGGCTGGGGAGCCTGCCCACTGAGGAAGTTGGCGCCGGTGATGTTCGCCGGGGAATGATCGTGTTCGACGTCAGGAAGGGCCCCGTCAAGGTCGTGGTCAAGGATGAGTTCGGGGACGCGGCATCCACCTTCACCCTGACCACTCAGTAATCTGTGACGGGAAAAACCGAGGTCCTGCCCTGTTGCAGCCCGATTGTTGATATTTTTTGATTGCCGCTCCGCAATGTGCGGGCCGGGGGACCCACCATTTGCCATCGAAAGGCAGCATCCATGAGCACACCTCAGTACCAGCCGCAATACCAGGGCTACGCGCCGGCACCGGCTTCCGCCAAGACCAACACGCTGGCCATCGTTGCGCTGATCTCGTCGTTCTTCATCAGCCTGCTCGGCGTCATTCTGGGCCACGTCGCCCTGGGCCAGATCAAGAGGACCGGTGAAGGCGGACGCGGGCTGGCCATCGCCGCCCTGGTCGTCGGCTATGCATCGATCGCCCTCTCAGTTGTCCTTCTCATCGTCGTCCTGGGATCGGCCGCGGCCTCCCAGGCCTGACAGCAGCGCGACAGACCCCCGCCGGGAACTTTCCCGGCGGGGGTCTGTTGCTTTCTGCCGCGGAAAGACGGACGACGGCGGCACTCCCCCGCCGCCGTCCGCTTCCGTTTTCTAAGACTCCAGTCCGCGAAGCGTCTCCCTCGCGCCGTGCTGGTGCAGGCTGGCCAGCGCTTCAGAGTAGGCGGCGACAAACCGTTCGTTGTCGATGAGGTCCCCGAAGACCTCCCGGTTGGAAATGAAGGAGAGCGGGTCCTGCCGCTGGCGTGCGGCCGCGGCCACCAGTGTGTCCTTCAGCCGGTCCACCACCTCGATTGCGTTGCCGTGTTCGTCAACGCCCTCGGCATAGCGTGCCCAGCTCGCCACAATGGCAGCGGACCGGCGGATCTCTCCCCCGTTCTCGAGGTTGATCCGCACCACGGGCAGCAGCCACTTCGGGATCCGGTCGGAGCTCTCGGCGCACAGCCGGGCCAGGGTGTCGCGGACGTATTCGTTGGAGAAGCGCTCGATCAGGGTCCGCTTGTACGTGCCGAGGTCGATGCCCGGCACCGGCTGCAGCGTCGGCGTCGCTTCCCGGTCCATGTAGTCCAGCAGGAACCGCGCGAACAGCGGGTCCTGCGCCGCCTCGTGCGCGTAGCGGTACCCGGCCAGGTGCCCGAAGTAGCACATCCCCTGGTGGCTCGCGTTGAGCAGCCGCAGCTTCATCAGCTCATACGGCTCCACGTCCTCCACGAGCTGCACGCCGGCCTTTTCGAAGGGCGGACGCCCCAGGCTGAAGTGGTCCTCGAGCACCCACTGCTCGAAGGGTTCGCAGACCACGGGCCAGCCGTCCTCAACACCGAACTCCTCCGCGATGGCCTGCCGGTCCTCGTCGGTGGTGACGGGCGTGATGCGGTCCACCATGCTGTTGGGGAAGGGCACGTGCTCGGTGACCCAGGCGCCGAGAGCCGGGTCCTTGAGCGAGGCGAAGGCCGTGAACATCTCCCGCGCCACGTCGCCGTTGCCCTGGATGTTGTCGCAGGACATGACCGTGAACGGCGCCAGCCCCCGGTCCCGGCGCCGGCGCAGCGCCTCGGTGATGAGCCCGAAGGTGGTCCGCGGCGCGGCACCGGGCTGGAGGTCGTGGACCACATCGGGGTTGTCGGCGTCGAAGCGGCCGGTGACGTGGTGGAAGTTGTACCCGCCCTCGGTGACTGTCAGCGAAACGATCCGGACGGCGTCGGACGCCATTTTTTCGATCACGGCCTCGGGATCGTCGGGCGCGAAGAGGTACTCGATGATGGAGCCGATCACCCGGCCTTCCCGCGTCCCGTCGGGGTTCTTCACCACCAGCGTGTACAGGCAGTCCTGCCGGTCCATGACCTGCTTCATCCGGGCGTCGCCGGGCAGGACGCCCACGCCGCAGATGGCCCAGTCGTGGGCGAGGCCGGCGTTCATCAGCTGGTCCAGGTACATGGCCTGGTGCGCGCGGTGGAAGCCGCCGACGCCGAAGTGGACGATGCCGGCGGTCAGGGCCGAGCGGTCATAGGACGGACGGGCCAGGCTGCCCGGGAGTTCGGTGAGTGTCGCATCGGTGAGCATTGCTGTTCCTTTCAGTGCGGGCTCAGCGGCCCGGGTAGACCACGGCTTTGAGCTGTCCGGGCTGCTTGCCCGCTTTCAGTGCTTCTTCGGCGTCGGCCAGGCCGAACCTGCCGGTGACCAGGATGTCCAGGTCCACCTTGCCGTCGGCTATGAGCTGGATGGCCAGGGGCCAGGTGTTGGTGTAGCGGAAGACGCCGGAGAGCCAGATCTCCCGGTTCTGGATGTACGAGACGGGGAGTTCGACGTCGTCCGCCCCCAGCCCCACGAGGATCACCTTTCCGGCGGGCGCCACGGCCTTGATCCCGGAACGGACCGCCTGCGGTGCGCCGGAAGCGTCAATGAACGCGTCGACGTCGAGCCCCTCCACCGTGTCAGTGCGGGCGTTGAGCGCGTGGGTGGCGCCGTGGTCCAGCGCGAACGCGAGGCGGTCCTCGGCGATGTCGCTGATGTAGATTTCGGTGGCGCCGAACGCGCGGGCGGCCTGGGCGGCGATGATGCCGATGGGTCCGGCGCCGGCGATCAGCACCCGGCTGCCGGGGCGGATGCCGGCGCGTTCGCAGGCCCACAGCCCCACGGAGAGCGGCTCGATCAGGGCGGCTGCCTCGTCGCTGACGCTGTCCGGGATGTCGTAGGCGAAGTCGGACTGGATGGTGACGTATTCGGTGAAGGCGCCGTCCACCGGCGGGGTGGCGTAGAACTCGATGTCCGGGCAGAGGTTGTACCGCCCGGCCCGGCACTGCTTGCAGGCGCGGCAGGGGCGCTGGGGTTCGACGGCGACCCGCCGGCCGATGCGGGCAGGGTCAACGGCGCTGCCGACGGCGGCGATCCGGCCGGAGAGCTCGTGGCCGAGGATCAGCGGGTGGTCCACCACGTAGTCGCCGATCCGGCCGTGCTCGTAGTAGTGCACGTCGCTGCCGCAGACGCCGACGGCGGCCACCTGCACCAGGACCTGGTCCGGCTCAAGCGCCGGGACGGGCAGGGTTTCCAGGGCCATGTCACCCTGGCGCTTGAGGACGGCGGCGCGCATGGTGTCCGGCAGGTCTGGTTGGCCTGCGGCAGGCTGGCCGAAGGCTGTCTGGCCCGCGGCGGGCTGGGTGGTTGTTGTCATGGAGGTCATTCCTTTGGAAGTGGAGGGCGTTACCTGGCCGCGCCGTTACTTGACGGCGCTGTTACTTGACCGCGCCGTTACTTGACCGCGCTGTTACTTGACGGCACCCAGCGAGAGGCCCTGAACGAGCTTGTCCTGCGCGGCGAACCCGGCGAACAGCACCGGGAGGGAGATGATGACGGCGGCCGCGCAGACTTTGGCGAGGAAGAGGCCCTGGCCAGAGACGAAGCCGGTGAGGAACACCGGGGCGGTGCCGGCGACGACGCCGGTGAGGACGCGGGCCAGCAGGAGTTCGTTCCAGCTGAAGATGAAGCAGATCAGGGCGGTCGCGGCGATGCCGGGCATCGCGACGGGGGCGATGATCTTGCGCAGGATGAGCAGGAGGCTGGCGCCGTCGATCTGGGCTGCCTCGAGCATTTCCTCGGGGACTTCGGCGAGGAAGGAGCGCATCATCCACACCGCGATGGGCAGGTTCATGGAGGTGTACATCAGGATCAGGAACCAGATGTTGTCCAGCGCGCCGACGGTCCGGGCGAAGAGGTAGAGCGGCAGGATCGCGGCGACCACCGGCATCATCTTGGTGGAGAGGAAGAAGAACATGACGTCGGTCCACTTCTTCACCGGCCGGATGGACAGCGCGTAGGCGGCCGGGATGGCCAACGCCAGGACCAGGATGGTGGAGAGGATGGAGGCGGTGGCGGAGTTGATCAGCGGCGGCCACGGGCTGACGCCGGAGGTGGCGCCGAAGAACTCCTTGTACGCGTCCAGGGTGAGGTCCGCGGCGATGGAGGGCGGGTTGGTGGCGGCGTCGGTTTCGGAGTGGAAGGAGGTGAGGATCATCCACAGCACCGGGGTGGCGAAGAGCAGGGCCAGCAGCCAGGCGGCGATCCCGGCGGCGGTGTTGTTCCGGGTCGGGTCCATCCGGGACTTGCTGCCGAACTTTCCGAAGCCGCGGCGGGACTTGCGGGCGTTCGCGGCGCCGGGCTGCGTGGGGCGGGGTGCGGTGAGGGTGCTCATCGTGCTGCTTCCTTCTTGAAGAGCGAGAAAACGGTGCGGAGGGCGAAGGTCGCCACGATGATGGTGCCGATGACCACCACGACGCCAGCGGCGGAGGCCAGGCCGTATTCGTTGGCGAAGTAGAACGTCTGGTAGATCGCGTAGGGCAGGTTCGCGGTGCCCAGGCCGCCGGCGGTGAGGGTGAAGACCGAGTCGAAGTTCTGCACGATGTAGATTGCGCCGAGCAGACCCCCGAGCTCGAGGTACTGGCGCAGGTGCGGCAGGGTCAGGTCGCGGAAGATGATCCACGGGCTGGCGCCGTCCATCTGGGCGGCTTCGATGGTGTCCATCGGGCGGGACTGCAGCCCTGCGAGCAGGATGAGCATCATGAACGGGGTCCACTGCCAGACCAGGGACGCGATCACAGCTGCCAACGGTGCCTGGGACAGCAGGTCCAGCTGGGGGGCGGCGTCACTGCCGAACAGGGACCAGATCCAGGTCAGGATGCCGTTGATCAGCCCGTAGGTCGGGTTCAGCAGGGCGTGCTTCCAGATCAGGGCCGCGGCCACGGGGACCACCAGGAACGGGGCGATCAGCAGGGTCCGGGCCAGGCCGCGGCCGATGAACTTCTTGTCCAGCAGCAGGGCCAGTCCCAAGCCGATGAGGAGGCTGATCAGCACCACGGAGACGGTGAGGACGATAGTGGTGAAGATGGCCTGGCGCAGGTCGGGGTCGGTGAGGACCGTGACGTAGTTCTCCAGACCGGTGAAAGCGGTCTTGTCAGGGCTGAGGCTGTTCCAGCTCATGAACGAGATGATCAGCGTGACGAGGAACGGGAGCTGGGTGACGATGATGAGGAAGATCAGCGCCGGCAGCAGCGGTGCGCGCCGCGCCCAGGCCAGGGCGCGTTCCCGCGACCGGGTATCCCGTGGGGACGGCGATTTGGGTGCGCTGTGCCCCGGACGGGAGATACGCGCCGTTGCGGTAGTCATGATGTTCTCCTGCGGTTGGGTTGAGGTCACTTGTACTTGTTGCCGACTTTTTCGGCGGCCTGCTGGCCCTTGGTCAGCGCGTCGGCCACGGTGCCCTGGCCCGCGATGGCCGAGCTGATCCCCTGCGAGACGCTGGTGCCCAGGGCCGCGAACTCGGGAATCCCGACGAACTGGATCCCGACGGCGGGCCGCGGCTGGGCGCCGGGGTTCTTCGGGTCGGCGTTCTCGATCGCGAAGCGCTCAGCCTTGAAGAACGGCGCGGCCTTCTGGAACTCGGCGTTCTCATAGGTGGAGATGCGCTTGCCGGAGGGGACCTTGGCCCAGCCGAGCTTGGCGGCCACCAGTTCCTCGTATTCCTTCGAGCTGGCCCAGGCGATGAACTTCCCGGCCGCGTCCTGTTTCTTGGAGGCCGCCTGCATGGCCCAGGACCAGGTCCACAGCCACCCGGAGGACGCCGTCTTCTTCACCGGCGCCTGCGCGTACCCGATCTTGCCCTTCACCGGTGAGGCATCGGCTTCGAGGGCGCCGGCGGCGGAGGTGGCGTCGTACCACATGGCCACCTTGCCCTGGCTCATATTGTTCAGGCACTCGGTGAACCCGGCCTGCGCCGCACCGGCCTCGCCGTGCTTGCGCACCAGGTCAACGTAGAACTCGACCGCTTCGGTGAACTCGGGGGCGTTGACCTTCGCATTCCAGTCCTTGTCGTACCAGGTGCCGCCGTACGTGTTCACCACCGTGGTCAGCGGCGCGAACACCTGCCCCCAGCCCGGCTGCCCGCGCAGGCAGATCCCCTTCATCCCCTGTGCCGCCCCGTCGGCCTTCGCCGCCAGCTCGGCCACCTGATCCCAGGTGGGCTTCTCCGGCATGGTCAGCCCCTTGGCGTCGAAGATGTCCTTCCGGTACATCAGGAACGAGGACTCGCCGTAGAAGGGCTCGCCGTAAAGCTTGCCGTCCGCACCGGTCAGCGACGCCGTGTACGCGGGCAGGATGTCCGCCTGGTTGAACTTAGGGTCCTTCGCCACAGAATCCAGCGGCGCCAGCCACTTGTTCGCCGCGAAGAACGGGATCTCATAGTTGGACAGGGACGCGACGTCGTACTGGCCGGCCTGGCTGGAAAACTCCTGGCTGATCTTCGCCCGGACATCGTTCTCCGGCAGGACCGTGTAGTTGACCTTGATCCCGGTTTCCTTGGTGAAGTTGTCCGCCGTCAGCTTCTGCAGGTCCTCCATCTGCGGGTTGTTCACCATCAGGACGCTGATGCTGTTCGGGTCACCCGCGCTGTTGCCGCCGCCGGCTCCCGCACAGGCGGAGGCGGACAGGGCGATGCACAGCGCACCTGCGGCCAGCGAGGCGGCACGCATCTTGGGACGCATAAGAACTCCTTTGTGCTCAAAAGTCAGGACACCGGTCCGGGCCGCAGCCGCGGACCCGGTGGTATGGGCTGCTCGGCCCGTTGCAGCTTCGGCTCTCATCTGGGCTTGCTCATCTGAGCGAACCGTTACTGCTCATCTGTCATGTGACTCTAGTCATATATACTCGTTTGAGCAAGAGGCAATACTCAAATGATCGGATGTGCGAGAGGTGACGGGCATGAGCGAGCTTTCCCATGAAGAGCTTCTGGCGCGCATCAGCAGCGAGTACTACCTGGAGAACCGGTCCAAGGTGGAGATCGGCAGCAGCTACGGGATCTCGCGATTCCAGGTGGCGCGGCTGCTCACGGAGGCCCTCGAGAAGGGCATCGTGGAGATCAAGGTGAACTTCCCGTCCCGCGTCTCCGCTGCCGACATCCGCCGCATCGAGAAGTTCCTGGGGATCGGCGGGATCGTCGTGGCGGACACCAACGGGGACGTGATCCAGGCGCGCGGCATCCTGGCCAAGGCGGCCGCCGTCGAAATTTCCCGGCAGGCGCCCGCGGGCGGGACCATGGGCATCTCCTGGTCCCGCACCCTGGACGTGGCCTCCCGGCTGGTCCGCGAGCTTCCCAAGTGCGACGTCGTCCAGCTCGCCGGCGCGCTCCCCACGGAAGGCGAGAGCAATCCCCTCGAGCTGATCCAGCGGCTGGGGCACGTGAGCGGGGGGCTCACCTGGCCGCTCTGGGCACCTTTGGTGGTGGAAGATCCGACGACGGCGGCCGGCTTGCGCCGCCAGCCGGAGATCGCCGAGGCGCTGGCGAAGGCGGACTCACTCGACCTGGCCGTCGTCGCCATCGGTGCGTGGAAGCCCGGCACCTCCACCATCTGGGACCGGGCCGACGCCGACGTGAGGCAGGCGGCAGTGGAGGCCGGCGCCGTCGGGGAATGCTCCGGCCGGCTGATCAACGCCAAAGGCGTTGCGGTGGAGTCGGGGCTGGACGAGCAGATCATCGCCGTCAGCATCAAGCAGCTGCAGCGCACCCCGAAGGTAATTGCCGTGGCCCAGGGGGAAGCGCGGGCTGAAGCGGTGCTGGCGGTGGCGAAGGCCGGCTTCGTCACCACCCTGATCATTGATTCGCCGCTGGCCAAGGCCCTGACTGACCTAATCGATGAGGAGAAGAGTCAATGAGCGTTGTTATCGGGGTGGATTCCTCCACCCAGTCCTGCAAGGTCCTCGCGGTGGACGCCGACAGCGGTGACGTGGTCGCGTCCGGCGCGGCCTCGCACCCGGACCTCACGGCCGTGGACCCGCATGTTTGGACGTCCGCGCTGAAGGAAGCGTGGCATTCCGCCGGCGCCGACCGGCTGGGCAGTTCCGTCGCCGGTGCCGGCATCGCGGCACAGCAGCACGGGATGGTGGCGCTCGACAGTTCGGGGACACCCGTGCACGATGCGCTGCTGTGGAACGACACCCGCAGCGCCCCGGACGCGGCGAGGTTGCGGGACGAGCTGGGGCCGGAGGCATGGGTGGACGCCGTCAACCTGGTCCCGGTGGCGTCGTTCACCATCTCCAAGCTGGCGTGGCTGGCGCGGAACGAGCCCGACGCCGCCGGCCGCGTGGACCAGGTGGTCCTCCCCCACGACTGGCTCAACGGCGCGATGGCCGGCGAGTTCACCACGGACCGGAGCGACGCCTCCGGCACCGGCTACTTCTCCCCGGTGACGGACAGCTACCGGCCGGACCTGCTGGAACGCTTCTTCGGACGGGCTCCTCGGCTGCCGCGCGTCGTGGCTTCGGGTGAGGCGGCCGGCACCGTGCAGAGCGGCTGGGGCATCGACGGCGCGGTCCTCGCCGCCGGCGCCGGGGACAATGCCGCCGCGGCACTGGGCCTGGGGCTGCGGCCGGGCGAGGTGGTGGTGTCGATCGGCACCTCGGGAACTGTTTTCACCGCGTCACCTTCCGCGATGCCGGACGTGAGCGGCGAAGTGGCGGGGTTTGCGGACGCCGCCGGCGGGCACCTGCCGCTGCTGGCGATGCTGAACTCCGCCCGCGTGATGGCCGCGACCGCGTCCATGCTCG
The DNA here is from genome assembly GCF_042673905.1 of Arthrobacter sp. NPDC057009. Lineage (NCBI taxonomy): Bacteria > Bacillati > Actinomycetota > Actinomycetes > Micrococcales > Micrococcaceae > Arthrobacter > Arthrobacter sp. NPDC057009. The sequence continues at coordinate 19,040 of NZ_JBHUSB010000029.1, read as the reverse complement.
GCGTCGATCTGGCAACGTTGGATTCCCTGGCACTCGCCGCGGGCAACGATGCCGGCGGGCTGACGTTCCTGCCGTACCTGGACGGCGAGCGCAGCCCCAACCTGCCGCACGCGAGCGGGAGCCTGGTTGGTCTGAGCCGGAGCAACATGTCGCCGGAGAACCTCGCGCGGGCCTCCGTGCTGGGAGTGCTGAATTCGCTGGCGGATGCCATCGACGTGCTGCGGCAGCTGGGCGGGACGCCGGACAAGGTGCTCCTCATCGGCGGCGGCTCAAAGTCACATGCCCTGCGCCAGGCTGCGGCCAGCGTCTTCAACCTGCCCGTCGAGGTGCCGGCAAGCCGGGAGTACGTGGCGCTCGGTGCTGCGAAACAGGCGGCATGGGCGGCCACCGGTGACCTTCCGGAGTGGAAGCGCAGCATCGAAGCGGCCTACGAGCCCGACGGCGACTGGGGCTTCAGCGTCCGCGAGCGGTATGCAGAAGCCCGCAGGAACATCTACGGCGTCGGCTGAGCTGGTCGCTGGTTGAAACCGTCGAAGCCAGATCAGTCGCTGTCGTAGCGGGCGAGTGCCTCGATGTAGACAGCGGCAGTTTCCTGGTCGCCCTTCGCGGTGTACTTGGCGATGATGTTCGCCAGGTCGCGCTTGATGACCCCACGCGCGTCGTACGGTTCACGAGGACGGGGAACGTAATCGTTCATGATGCCCCGCCCAACTGAGCCTCTTCACGCTCCAGCAGATAGCGCAGAAATGCCGCCTGGTTGTCGATCTCCCGCTGCTTGCGCGGGGAGACCCAGTCCAGCACTTCTTTGTCGTCAGCCATGATGTTCACCCCTTTCCAGGTTATGGATTGATGGTGAACCCGCTCCGGCAAGATCCGCGAAAGTTTCCGGCAAGATCGGCGAAGGTCTTCCTCCCTCGTTGCTTGGGATGTCGGCGGTGCCCCGTAGAGTGAACTGACGGTAAGTGAGGCGCCACACCCCGAGGACCGGATGGACTACTACGCAATCAACGCCCTGCGTGAGAACCATGCAGGCTGGTCCTTGCTGCGCGCCCAGAACGCCCCGCTGGCCATCTCGTTTTTCATGGCGGCGTTCACCGGACCGAACCAGCGCAACCTCGGCCGCCAGCAGCTCATCGACAACCTCGACGATGTGCTCTTCGGCCTGAGGGATGCCTACGGCGAGGACAAGTTCCCCCGCCAGGCAGCCGAGTACCTGGACGACTGGGCCGCCCCGGAACGGGCATGGCTGCGGAAGTACTACATCCAGAACGAGGACGAGCCCCGCTACGACCTCACCCCCGCGGCCGAGGACGTGGTCCGCTGGGTGGAGAGCCTCAAGGGCAGGGACTTCGTCGCCACCCAGTCGCGGCTGACGAGCATCTTCGCGGTCCTGGAGCGGCTGGTCCAGCAGTCGGAGACGGATCCCGAGGTTCGCCTCAAGGAGCTCCAAAGCCAGCGGGACGCCATCGACGCCGAGATGCAGCGCATCCGCGACGGCAACATCCGCGTCATGACGGCCCCCGAAGCGCTGGACCACTTCCAGCAGCTGCAGGCACTGGCCAAGGACCTCCTCTCCGACTTCCGCGAGGTCGAGCAGAACTTCCGCAAGCTGGACCGGCAGGTCCGCGAGCAGATCGCCACCTGGGACGGCACGCAGGGCGAGCTGCTGGAATCGATCTTCGCCAACCAGCAGGACATCAGCAGCTCCCTGCAGGGCCGGACATTCCAGGGCTTTTGGGACTACCTCATGTCCCCAGAATCCCGGCGGAAACTGCAGGAACTCCTCCAGCGCGCCACCCAAATCGAAGCCCTGGCCAGCACCGAGAACCTGCACACCGTCACCAACCTGCACCAGGACTGGCTGCCCGCCGTCGAACAGACCCAGGCCACCGTCCGCCAGCTGTCCCAGCAGATGCGCCGGCTGCTGGACGACAAGGTGTTCCTCGAAAACAAGCGCATTATGCAGCTGATCCGAAGCGTCGAGTCGGGCGCGCTGGCAACAAGGGAACAACCGCCGTCGGGCGACTTCATCGCCATCGATGGCCCTCAGGTGGAGATCACCCTGCCGTTCGAACGCCCGCTGTACGAACCAAGCCGGCGGGTCATGGTCGAGGACCACATCGAAACCGCCGACGACGCGGACGTGGACGCCGGCGCCCTGTTCAGCCAGTTCCACGTGGACAAGGAGCGGCTCAAGGCCAACATCGACGCCGTCCTTGCCGAAGCGGAACAGGCCACCCTGGCGGACATCACAAAGAAACACCCTTTGCAACAGGGTCTCGCGGAGATTGTGGCCTACTACCAGCTGGCCACGGAGTCCGACTGGGCCACCATCAACGCGGAGACCGAGCAGCACATAGCCTGGCAGCTGGAAGACGGCAGCATCCGCGAAGCCACCCTGGAACAGATCATCTTCGGAAGGCCCACATGAATCCGGCAGCGAATTTCCCGGCCACAGCAGAAACGGAAAGCCGCACGCCCGAGGAACTTCCCGGCGTCGTCACCCGGCTCTTCAAAGGCGTGCTGTACGCCGAAGCGGACGAGAAGGTCTGGCAGTCGCTGCTGGGCCTGTCCTCCCAGGTCCGCGACTACGTGTCCGTACTGGGGCTGGACCTGATCCTGGACGAGTCCGAGGGCTACGCGTTCCTGAAGTCGCGCGAGGATCCGGACGGCACGCTCCCCCGGCTCATCGCGCGCCGCACGCTCACCTTCAACGTCAGCCTCCTGCTGGTCCTCCTCCGCCGCCGCATGCTGGAGTTCGACATCAACAGCAGCGAGGTCAGGCTCATCATGACCGAGCAGGACATCGTGGACATGGTCTCGCTGTTCCGGCCCGAATCCAGCAACGAGGCCAGGACTCTGGACAGGCTCCGGGCAGACGTCAAGAAAGTGGTGGAGCTCGGCTTTCTGCGGAAGCTCAAGGGGCAGGCGGACACGTATGAGGTGGCCCGCATCCTCAAGGCGTTCGTGGACGCCCAGTGGATGGAGGAGTTCGATAGACGGCTGGCGGACTACCGGGCGACACTGGACGGAACGCTGGGCGCCGATCCGTTGAGTACCGGAACCTCCGGGGAGGACAGCAAGTGACCGCTGAAGTTCAGGACACGCTTTTCAGCCTGGAGGAAAAGGCGGACGACGGCGGGACTCCCCCGGGCTTCCGGCTGCACCGTTTGGAGCTGCTCAACTGGGGCACGTTCCACCAGGGCGTGCGGACGTTCCGGCTGGATGGTGCCAACAGCCTGCTCACCGGCGATATCGGCTCGGGCAAATCAACGGTGGTGGACGCGATCACCACCCTGCTGCTGCCGGCCCACAAAATCGAGTACAACAAGGCGGCGGGCGCGCAGAAGAAGGAACGCTCGCTGATGTCGTACGTGCGCGGCTTCCACAAGAGCACGCGCAGCATTGGCGGCGAATACTCCAAGCCGGTGGCGCTGCGCAGCACCGGAGCACTGACCGTGGTGCTCGCGGTCTTCCACAACGCGGTGCTCGGCAAGTCGGTCACCCTGGCCATCACGCTGTGGGCCACGCAGGAGGCGGGGCAGCCCAGCCGGTTCTATTCCCTGGCCGAGGCGGACCAGTCCATCGCGGCCGACTTCTCCAACTTCGGCCAGGACCCGGCGAATCTGAAGAAGAAGCTGCGTGCAGCCGGTGCCGCCGTGCATGACACCTTCGAGCCCTACGCCGCGGCCTTCAAGCGGCAGTTCGGGATCAGCGGCAACCAGGCCATGGAGCTGTTCCACCGCACGGTGTCCATGAAGCAGGTGGAGAACATCACCTCCTTCGTGCGCACCAACATGCTGGAAGAGGACAACGTCGCCGAGCGGATCGGCAAACTGATCCACCACTTCGACGACCTGAAAAAGGCCCACGAAGCGGTGCTGCGGGCGAAGGACCAGATCGCCCTGCTCACGCCCATCAGGGACGGCGCCGCCCAGCACGCGAAGCTGAGCCGCGAGGACGAGCTGGCCCGGCAGCAGCGGGATCAGCTGCACCCTTGGTTCACGGACCGGAAGCTGCAGCTGAGCCTGGAGCATCAGCAGGAGCTGGAGCGGACCGGTGAACGGCTGCAGGAGGACAGCAGTAAGCTCCGGACCGAGATCGCGGACAAGCGGCGCCAGCTGCAGGCCGTGCAGGAGGACATCCGCACCAACGGCGGCGGCCGGCTCGCAGCGATCGACGCCGACATCGCCCGGCTGGCCAGTGAATCGCGGATTCAGCGGCAGCGCTTCGACACCTACACGGAGGCCGCGAAGGATCTGGGGCTGCGGCCGCCCGAGGACAAAGTGCTCTTCGATGGCAACCGTGCCCGGCTCGCCGACGTCGAGAAGCAGCTCGCCGAACAGTCCGATGAGCTGCAGGAGGACCGGACTCAGCTGACCATTGCCCGCACCGGACTGAACAACCGGCTCACGGAAATCGGCGCCGAGCTGCGCAGCCTGCAGTCCCGCCCCAACCTGCTGCCGATCCCCCAGCTCGAGCTCCGCCTTCGGCTGTGTGACGGGACGGGCATCCCGGAAGCGGCGCTGCCGTATGCCGGCGAACTGCTGCGGGTCCGGGACGGTGAGGGCGCGTGGGAGGGCGCGGCAGAGCGCACGCTGCACGGCTTCGCGCTGTCCCTGCTGGTGCCGGCCGAACACTACGCGGCGGTGAGCAGCTGGGTGGATGCCAACAACCTGAAGGGCCGGCTGGTCTACCTCCGGATCGGCGAATCCCCGGCGGCCAAGACGGCGGAGCCGGGGACGCTGGCTGCGAAGATCGCCATCAAGCCGAACACACCGTTCCGCAACTTCCTGCTGGACGAGCTCGCCGACCGGTTCGATCACTACTGCTGCGACACCCTCGAGGATTTCCGCCGCTATCCCAAGGCGCTTACCGTGAACGGGCAGCTCAAGGGCGGCAGGGGCAGGCACGAAAAGGACGACCGGCGGGAGCTCACGGACCGGCGCAACTACGTGCTCGGCTGGGACAACCACGACAAGATCAGCCGCTTTCTCGCCGAGCAGGACGAGCTCAGGGGCCAGCTGTGGGTCACGGAGGCGCAGCTGGCCAAGGTGAACGGGAACCTCGGCGCGCTGGGCCGGCAGAACCAGCAGCTGGGCACGGTCCGGTCGGTGGCGGACTTCGGTGAGATCAGCTGGCAACTCACGGCGCGGCGGATCGAGGAGCTCAAGGCCGAGAAGCTTGAGCTGGAAACCGCCAGTGACGTGCTCAAGCAGCTGACCGCCAAGGAATCCGCCGTCAGCAAAGAGCTGGAGCGGCTGGAGGAAAGATCCGGCAAGCTGCGCGAGCGCCTGGGCGCGAACGAGAAGGACGCGAGGGACATCGCGGAGGCGATCGAGGAATGCCGCGGCATTCTCGCCGAGACTCCCCTGACGGACGACGGCGGGGTGCTGGCCGCCGTCGAACAGCTCACCCAGGCGGCGCTCGGGGACAAGACACTGACGTACAAGAACACGGGCACGGCGGAGAGCTCGGTCCGCGCCGGCCTGACGGACACCATTGATGCCCTGTCCAAGCGGATCGCGCGGGCGGCGGAGGGCACAGTCCGGCTGATGGCTGACTTCCGCAACAAGTACCCGAACGAGACCACGGACATCGACGCCGCGCTCGAGGCCGCGGCGGACTACAACCGGCTGCTGGAGCAGCTGGTCAGCAACGACCTGCCGCGGTTCGAGGCGCACTTCAAGGAGTCGCTGAACCAGAACACCATTCATGAGGTGGTGGCGTTCAACGCGTTCCTGGACAGCCGGCGGCAGGACATCGTGAACCGGATCGGCGAGATCAACCAGTCGCTGGCCGGGATTGAGTACAACCCGGGCCGGCACATCCAGCTGGAGCACCAGAACAGTTCGGACCAGGACGTTCGTGAGTTCGGCGTCGATCTGCGGGCGTGCTCAGAGGGCACCATCGGCGACGAGGACCAGTACTCAGAGCAGAAGTACCTGCAGGTGGAGCGCCTGATCGAGCGCTTCCGGGGACGCGAGGGCCTGACCACCCTGGATGAGCGGTGGACGGCCAAGGTCACGGATGTGCGGAACTGGTTCACGTTCTCGGCGTCGGAGAAATGGACCGAGACCGGCGAGGAGTTCGAGCACTTCACCGATTCCGGCGGCAAGTCGGGCGGCCAGAAGGAGAAGCTGGCGTACACCATCCTGGCTGCGGCGCTGGCGTTCCAGTTCGGGCTGGGGTCGGGTGTTACCGCCTCCAAGAATGCGAAGAGCGGCCGGAGTTTCCGGTTCGTGGTGATCGACGAGGCGTTCGGGCGCGGCTCGGACGAGTCCGCGCGGTACGGGCTGCAGCTGTTCCAGCGGATGAAGCTGCAGCTGCTGATCGTCACGCCGCTGCAGAAGATCCACGTGATCGAGCCGTTCGTCTCGCACGTGGGGTTTGTGGCGAACACCAACGGCGACGACTCGCAGCTGCGCAACATGACCATCCAGGAGTACCGCGACGAACGGGACCGGCGTGCCGGTTGAGTCCTGGACTACTGTTTCCGGGCTGCGGGCGCTGTCGCTGAAGGCGTGGAACAGCGGGGCGCTGCTGCGGGAATTGTTGGAACCGTCGGGCGCGTATCCGCGCCGCCGTGTTTTGAAACGTCCGACGGCGGCAGCCCTGTTGAGCGATTACGCTGCGGCCCAGCGGTGGGCGGCTGAGCTGTTCGCTGGTGCCGGCCCGTACGAGCTGGAGACAGCGGAGGTGGGGCGCCGGACGGTGGGCTCCAACCGAATTCCGGCTGCGGCGGTGTTTGGGACTGTCGAGGACGAGATCGGGTTTGTCGGGAAGTCCCGGGAGGCGGCGCAGTTACGGGCGCTGGCGTCGCAGCTGGGTGAACTCGATCCGCTGCTTCTGACCTGGGCAGCTCGGCGTCCCCTGAAGGTTTTGGAGCTGGGCGCTGACGCCCTGACCGCCGCGCGGGTGGCGCTGTGGCTACGGGACAATCGGGAGCCGGGAATCTACGTCCGGCAGCTGGGACTGCCCGGAGTGCACACCAAGTTCATCGAGCGGAACCGGCAGGTTATTGACCAACTGCTCGCCGCCGTCGTACAGGATGCTGACGGTGGTGACGATGAGGACGGCGCGGAAGCTGTCCTGGGAGACCCCGCGGAAGCACCCGTTGAGGCAGATAGCCCAACCGTTGCGTTGGACGACGGTGCCGGCCGCACCCCGGCGGCACGCTTTGCCCGACGCCACGGGTTCCTGCATCCACCCGAGCTCGTCCGGTTCCGCATCCTCGACCCCGCGGTTCCTGCGCTGGGCAACGCCCGGGACATCACCGTCACGGCGGAGGCATTCAGCACGTTGCAACTGCCCGTGCACACCGTGATAGCGACCGAGAACCTGGTCAACTTCCTCGCGCTTCCGGAGCGCCCCGGAACGCTGGCGCTCTATGGAGCAGGCTACGGATTCTCTTCCCTACGTGATGCGGCGTGGCTTCGCGACCGCGGGGTCCTGTACTGGGGCGACATCGATACGCACGGTTTCAGAATCTTGGATCAGCTTCGCGCAGTGCACCCGCACGTGGAGAGCGTGCTGATGGACGAGGAAACCCTGCTCGCCCACCGCCATGCGTGGGGTGAGGAACCGTCGCCGTCGAAAGCTGCGTTGACCAGGCTCACTGCGGAGGAGTTGGCGCTCTATGAAGCGCTGAGCAGCGACACCCACGGTTCAGCCGTACGCCTCGAACAGGAACTCATCCGCTGGGACTGGGCGCTGGAGCGGCTCCGCTAGTGCTTTTTGGCTTTGGAGCGTCTCTTCTGCACAGGAGGAACATCTAAGTCCGGCACAGCTCGGAGCATGAAGCGGTCGAAGTGAGGCACAGTGAACCCCGCGTAGCCGTGGGAGGGGGTATAGAGGAGCCCCATGTTGATGAGCTCAGATCTGGTGGGGGCTAGCTGGGTCGACTCTCGTCCCATGACAGCAGCCACATCTGCGGCCTTTTGCGAGTCAGGGCCGAGCTGTGCCATTGCTCGCATGTAGGCAATCTGCAGTTGAGTGGCCCTATCCAAACGGACGCGGAAGAAGGAGGAATCAAGCTTGGCCTCGTACGCGTCCTTTGCATCCTCTACGTCTTCAAGCGTGATGACATCGCCGTCAGCCACTGCCCATACCTGGTACCCAAGCTCTTGAACGAAGTATGGATAGCCCTCCGTAAGCTCAAACGCCCGGTTCAGGGCGTCGTCGCTGAACGACACACCTTCAATGTGAGCAGGCTCGGCGAGAGCCTTCTTTGCATCTTCCACATCGAGCGAGCCGATTTTTGGAAACTTGAAAAGCCGCTCGGCGTAGGATTTTGCATCACCTGCGAGCTCCGCGATCTGGGGCAGGCCGGCTCCTACAAAGGTTACTGGGAGCTTTCGTTGAACCGTCTTATGTATTGCCTGAATAACGGCTTCCAGCTGCGTCTGGCTCAGGAACTGGACCTCATCAAACAGCAAAACTAGCCCTGTCGCATGTTCCCGCGCAGCTTCGCCGATGGAAACCAGGACGTCCGTCAAATCCAGGGTGAGGTTCCCGTGATCGGCAAACCCCTCGGCGGGGTCGACGTCCAAGGACAATGTCGGGGCCCCTGACGACGGGTCGATGGAAAGGCTGAAGGACTGGAGGACTTGAGCTGCTTTCCTGGCCTTCTCTCCCCACTTGGCCTTGGGCGAAATCTGAAAAAGCGCTGCCCGAAGCTGCGACTAAACCGTCTGCCGGAAGTGACTGTCGTCATGCTTGCTGGCCTCCAACTCAAGGACTCTCCACTTGAATTCCTCGGCTATCTGGCGGAACTCTCCCAGCAGCACAGTCTTCCCAACGCCGCGCAGACCAGTGACGATCATGGATTGATTCGTCCGTCCGCGGCCCAGGCGGTGGAGGAGCACTTTGAAGTCCTCCAGCAACTCGTCTCGTCCGATGACGATCTCGGGAGTAGCACCGGCATTGGGCGTGTAGGGATTGCTTATGGGGTCCACACGACCGAGCTTACAACTTTTATCCCGCTTTATTGGATTCTAATAAAGTGACTAAAAATCAATAAACCCGGGGCAGACCTGTTCTGGCTCGAGGCCGCGCCGGACTACAACCGGCTGCTGGACCAGCTGGTCAGCAACGACCTCCCCCGGTTTGAGGCGCACTTCAAGGAGTCGCTGAACCAGAACACCATCCACGAAGTGGTGGCGTTCAACGCGTTCCTCGCCACGCCTACGGACCGGCCGTACGCCTCGAACAGGAACTCATCCGTTGGGACTGGGCGCTGGACCGTCTCCGGTGACTGGACCTGGCAAATTCAGCGCCCCAGCCCGAGAAAGACGGCAAGGGATTGTTCAACTGCAACCATCGTTTTGGAATCTATTCGGCCTATCCGCTGCCCCAGGTTACTGCGACGGACTGTTGTCAGCTTGTCCACCATAATCTGGCTGACGAGTTCCAAACCGGTGAGCTGCCCCGGTTCCACCGTCAGCCTCAGGAGCGGGGCGTCAGTCAGATGGGACGTCAGCGGCAGGAGCGTGACCGACTCCGACGCTTCGAAAAGGTCATCCTGAATGATGAGTGCGGGTCGGGGCTTCTGCGCATACGTTCCGCCGGACACCGTCCACAGCTCACCGCGATTCACTCCCGCCAGTCTTCCGCAATCTGTTCGACGAAATCCTGGTCGTCCGTCGCCCGGTCCGAAGCGGCAACGGCCAGCGCCTGGCGTCGCGCTTCGTCCCTAAACTTCTCCGTGCGCACATCCGGCACCCACATCTGAATCTGCCGGAATCCGCGCTCACGCATGGCAATCCGGTGCCGTGCAACCCGATCCCTTACGCTCATGAATCCATGTTACATGTAACGTTCTTGCGTGTGCCCGTGATCCGGCATAACGGGGCTTGTCCAACAAGCCCGTACCACTTGCTACGCTGGAAGTTCCCAAAACAAACCCAAGCGAGGCATAACGTGCACGAGGACGCCGTCCGGTTCCTGTCCCAACCGGTGGAGGCCCAGCCCGGCTCACCGCTCCGGGTCGCCGTCTACTCACGGATCGCCGAAGCCATCCGCAACAACCTGCTCCAGCCCGGCTCCATGCTCCCCACCGAGACCGAACTCGGCACCGACATGAAGGTCAGCCGCACCGTCGTCCGCGAGGCCCTCATGCTGCTCGAGGAGGACGGCCTCATCCGGGCCCGCCGCGGCGTCGGCCGGTTCGTCTCCGACACCCTCCCCCGCATCGGTATCGAACGCATCCGCCCCTTCGAGGAGGTCCTCGGCGGCCCCGGCCACCAGGTCCAGATCAAGCGCATCCAGGTGGAAAAGCAGCCGGCCTCCGAGTTCGTGGCCCCCGGCGTCGGCGTCGATCCCGGCAGCGACGTCTGGCTCTGGGAATCCGTCCTCATCCGCGACGGCGAACCCATCGCGCACCTGCAGGAAAACATCTCCGCCCTCCCCGTCAGCTTCGCCGGCAGCACCCCCAAGCCGTTGGAAATTAACGACGACGGCGGCACCACCTTGCTCACGGCCCTCAACAAGGCGGCGGGCCGGGGACTCGGGCCGGGCGAGTGCCAGATCAGCCTCAGCCAGGTCGGCCCGAGCCGCGCCAAGCTGCTGGATCTGCGGCCCTCGGACCCGGTACTCGTGCTCACCCAGTACGTCCGGCATGGCAACCGGCCCTTCTACCTGGCCAAGTGCCTCATCGCCGACCGCGCCGGACACCTCTCGGTCATGCAGTCGCTCCCGTCCTGACCCACCCCGATCCGGCTCACACCAAACATTGACGCTACTAAGCGTCTCCTTAGATGAAGCTGGTGCAGTCTGAGGAGCTTTTACAACTGGTGCAGTCTGAGGAGCTTTTACAACAGGCATTGCCCCGGCCGCGAACGGCCGGGGCAATTTTTTGTGCCTTTTTATACCTTGAAGCTGCACACTCCAATGACGGCCAGGTTCCTCCCAGGCGCCTAGAGACCAGTCTTGCTTACTCCGTACTCGGCCTGCGCCGGGGTGTAGCCCTCGAAGATCAGCTGGTCGACAAGCCCGGAACGCGAGAAGGCCTGGTAGTCGAGGTAGTCCTTGGCTTTTTTGGCTGCCTGCTCATTCCAGTTGACCGTCACACGGTCAACGGCCCAAGTCGAATCCGCCGTCGAGAACCCCTCAAACTCCAGTTGTCCAATCAGGCCCGTGCGCGAGAAGGCCTGGTAGTCGAGGTAAGACTCAGCTTTCCGCAGGGCGTTCTGCTGACTAACCGTCCCAGCCTTGGCAGCGGCCTCAGCAGCAGCTTTGGCAGCAGCCTCAGCTTCCGCCTTCGCCTTGGCCTCAGCTTCGGCCTTCGCTTTGGCATCCGCCTCGGCCTTTGCCTTGGCCTCAGCGTCAGCCTTAGCCTTGGCTTCCTTGGCGGCGGCTTCCGCCTCAGCTTTTGCAGCAGCGTCGGCCTCTGCCTTGGCAGCAGCGTCCTCCTCAGCCTTCGCTTTGGCCTCGGCCTCCGCCTTGGCCTCCGCTTCAGCCGCAGCCTTTTCGGCGGCGGGATCCGGAGCTGCAGTCTCTGTCGGGGCCGCAGCAGAGTCAGCCACGGTGGAAATGGACGATGGGGCAGCTTCCCCGCGGGTGGCGTTGAAGATAAGGCTGAGGAGAACGAAGACGCCCGTGACGATCAAGGCAACTTTCTTGTGCCGGTCGTAACCCTCCAGCGGGAGACCGTGCTTGTCCCTGGTCTTGTTCGCCAGCACGAGGATGAGGTCGATCAGTGCCCAAATGCCCAGGCCACCAAAGGTGATCAGCTTGAGGGCGCCGGTTCCCACTTTGCCCAAGTAGAACCGGTCGATGCCCAGAATGCCGACGAGCAGGGAAAGCAGCCATGTCACAAGGAAAGACTTAGTACTCTGCGGTGACTGTCCGTAGCCGTACGCAACGGGATAGGGGGAGAAGTTCTGGGGTTGGCTCATTAGAGTCCTTTCATAGGAAGATGACAGACCCGCAGAACGTCCTTTCCAGGACGTCAGCCGGCCGGCGCTTGGGCTCGTCTTGAGGGCATCTGGATTTCCCATTGAAAGCCGGCTTCCCCACAAGCCGTTTACTCCGCTTCCATGCTTATGCCGCACGCTCAATTTCTGCTTAGATTTGGCCATGCTGAACGCAAGGTTCTGCGCAGGATTAGCAAAGGTGTGGCGTGCGTCAGACTCGTAACGATGCAAAAGACTCCGCCAGCTGACGTGCTGGCGGAGCCTTCTTGGTTAGAGCTTCGGCTAACGAACAGCCTTGTCTGCATTTACGCGACCATAGGCCCAGAAGGTGCCCGATCCGGAAATTTTGTCAGCGGTTGACTCCACAATCGCGCGGACTGACGTGTTTGTCGCCCCCGGGTGGGAGCTCCAAGCAAGGGCCGCAGTTGCAGCGACGATAGGCGAGGACATCGAGGTCCCGTTGCCCACGTCGTAACCGAGGGAGCGGTTGTTCTGTGTCCCGATGACGAACTTGTGGTTCGGGAACGTCGAATAAACATTGACTCCGGGAGCTGCCACATCCACCCAGCTGGCCCCGTAGGTCGAGAAGGATGCCTTGGCGTCCTTGTTGTCCGTAGCTGCGACGGCCATGACGTTGGGGTATGCAGCCGGGTAGATCTTGGTCTGGTTGCCGCCGTTGCCTGCTGCGGCAACGAGCACCACGCCCTTGCTCCAGGCGTTGTTGATGGCAGCTTCGAGGGTGCGTGACGCCCGGACGCCGATGCTCATGTTGATGACCTTCGCACCGTTAGTGACGGCCCAGTTGATGCCGTTGGCAAGACTGGAGCTGGATCCTACCCCGCTGTCGTTGAGCACCTTGCCGGCAAGAATCGAACAACCCGGGCACGTTCCGGCAACACCGACCGTGTTGTTGTAGCTGGCTGCGACAATGCCGGCCACATGGGTGCCGTGGCCGTAGTTGTCTTCGTTGGTGGCAGCGCTGCTGAAGTTGGCCCGCAGGACAACCTTCGGGTTGATGTCGGGGTTGTCGCTGGCTACGCCTGAGTCGAGAACAGCGACTTTGATGCCGCTGCCGGTGGTGACGTTCCATGCTTCGACGGCGTCGACGTCGGCATCAGCTGTTCCCGCGGGCACTGTGAGCGTGCTGGCAGTGTTGGTGAACGACTGGGCGGTGTTCTGGAGGGCATATTGCCGGGGGAAGTACTGGTCAGAGGTGGCCGCCGTGACTACCTCGTCCGGCTCTGCATACTCGACGGCGGGGTTGCGGTTCAACGTTTCGATGAGTGAGGCTTCCTGGCCCGCCCGCACCTTGATCACCTGAGCTCCCGTGCTGCCAATGCTGGCACCGTTGCTGAGGCCTTGCTGGCGGAGTACGTCGGCGGCGGTGTCGTGATCCCGGAACTTGACGATGATCTGGCTCGTGGCCTGTTGCGGCTCCGTTGCCGCGTTGCCTGGGCCTGCTGCGGTGACTGCACCAAACCCGAGGAGCACCGTGGCGAGGCCAGCTATAACTACCTTTTTCATAGGCAGAATTTTCCGTCAATCCGCACGGGCGAGGTAGCGTCTGCCGGAAAATTACACCCGCGTGTGTGCCAAGGGTGCCGCGGCAAGCCCTGCCTCAGTAACTCAATACAAAGGTGCTCCGCCGGTTCACCGGCGGAGCACCTTATCCAATTGCAGTTATTGCCGACGCCTTTGCAGTCGCTCCGGTCCTACTGCTGTCTCATTGGCTGGTCGCAGACTCCAACCACAGCCCGGCACGCGTTCACGCGGCCCTTAGCCCAACTGCTGCCTGTGCCGATAATCGGGTCAGCCGTCGATTCGACTTTTGCGCGGACTGACTTGTTGTCCGTGCCGGCAGGCGTGCTCCAGACAAGCGCGGCAATGCCGGCAACAACTGGCGAGGCCATGGACGTGCCGCTGGCAATGTCATAGCCCATTGACCGGCCGTTCTGCTTGCCCAGGACGAAGGGATGCTTCGGAAAGGTCGAGTAGACATTGACGCCCGGCGCTGCCACGTCCACCCATTTGCCGTAGGTTGAGAAGGAGGCTTTGGCATCGTTGTTGTCGGTCGCGGCCACGGACAGGACGTTGGTGTAAGCGCCCGGGTAGATCGGTGCCTGGGTACCGGCGTTACCGGCCGCGGCCACGATCACCACCCCGCTCTTCCATGCGTTGTTGACGGCAGCTTCGAGGGCCCGCGATGAAACGCGCTGTCCAAGGCTCATGTTGATGACCTGGGCGCCGTTTTCAACCGCCCAGTTGATGCCATTCACGATGGACGAGGTGGAGCCGGAACCGTCGTCGTTCAGGACTTTGCCGTCCAGGATGGAGCAGTCCGGGCAAACACCCGAGACACCCTCCGTGTCCCTGGTGGCGGCGATAATACCGGCCACGTGCGTACCGTGGCCGTAGTTATCTTCGCCCGTGGCCGCGGTGCTGAAGTTGGCACTGAGAACAACCTTCGCCGCGATGTCGTCGTTGTCGCTGGCGACACCCGTGTCCAGCACGGCAACCTTGATGCCGCCTCCCGTGATGCCGCCTCCCGTAGTGACGCTCCACGCTTCGACGGCGTCCACATCGGCGTCGGCCTTGCCTGCGGTGACGGTCACCGTGTCGTTGGTGCTGGTAAACGACTGGCCCTCGTTGTGCAGTGCATACTGGCGGGGAAAATAGTCCGGGTCGGGTTCATCGACGGCGGCGGTAACGAGCTGGTCCGGCTCGGCGTATTCAACGTTGGGGTTCCGGCTCAGGGATTCAATGAGCTGGGATTCCTTGCCGGCAGGCACTTTGATGAGGTGCGCCCCGGTGCTGCCGATGCCAGCGCCTTCGCTGAGACCGTTCATGCGCAGCAGGCCGGCTGCGGCGGCGTTGTCGCGGAACTTGACGATGATCTGGCCTGGGATCTGCTGCGGCTCCGTTGCCGCGTTGCTTGGCCCAACTGCGGTGATCGCGCCAAAACCTACGACTACGGCGGCGAGGCTGGCCATAACGTGTTTTTTCATGAGGAGCATCTTGCTTCAATCTGGATGAGCTAGGTAGCACCTGCCGGAAAATTACCTGTGAATTTCCTCCTTACCCGGTGGCTTCCGCTGGCGGCGCGCCTCCGCCACCTAAGACTAAAAGGGCGACGGCGGCACGGCGTAGAGCGCGTCAGAACGCCCGCGGCCACGTCATTTGAGAGACTGGCTGAGTTCGTATAACAAGGAAGAGGGGGCTCCCTTATGGAGGCAGCAGCAGTAACCACGTGGATGTTCGTTGAAGAATGTCCTATTCCACATGACGTGATGGAATTGATGCTCCCTGGCGAGCAGCCGGTTGCCGCCTACCGGACCTTCCGGGACAGCGCCATCTTTACGACCAAACGCATGATTGTGCGCGACGCGCAGGGCCTCACCGGGAAGAAGGTGGAGGTGTACTCGCTGCCGTACACCGCCATCAACATGTGGTCCTCCGAGAATGCCGGAAAATTTGACCTCGACGCCGAACTGGAGCTGTGGACTCGAGCAGGCCACGTCAAGATCAAGGTGGGCAAGAAGGTGGACATTCGTCGCCTCGACATGCTGATCGCGCATTCAGTCATTGGGTCGCAGCACTAAGACTGCACAAAACGGAAACGGCGGGGAGGACAACGCACTCCCCCGCCGTTTCCGCATTTGAGCAGTCGGTGGTTTCGAAAAGCTCAACCAACGGCCAACGGCCCCGCGGCGGCAAATGCCGCCGTCGAACCCTCCGAATCAAACAGCCCGCGCCGCGCCGCAGCCATGCCTACTCCGGCGGGTTCACCCGATGGTTTGGCTGCTGTCGTACCCCAGTGCACGGCTGGCTTCCAGTCCCGCACGGGCTACCACCGGCCCCAGCCGCTCGACATCGGCGGGCCCAATCCGCTGGGTAGGGAACCCCAGGCCCACAGCGCACGCAAGCCGTCCGGCATGGTCGAACACCGGCGCGCTGATGGAACCCACATCCGGGTTGCGTTCCCCGAAGGCCGCAAAAAACCCTTGCTCGCGGGCAACAGCCGCCTGCTCCCGGAGCGTCTGCAGGGACACCGGGGTATCCGGCGTAAAGCCCTCGAGCCCGTGCTCGTCCAAAGCATCCCAGGCCCCGGGGTCGAACGCCAGGAAAACCTTGCCAGGAGCGCCTGCGTGCAGCGGCATGACCATGCCCACCATGAACGGCCGCATCACCACATGCCGCGTCTCGGCCACCGCAACGATGGTCCGGAAGGCCCCGTCCCGGACGTACAGGCAGGCAGTTTCGCCGGTGTCGTCGCGCAACTGCTGCAGGACCGGTTTCACCAGCCGGACCACGTCCAGCCCGAACGTCCCGGGAGTAGCCCAGCGGACCAGTCCGATACCGATCCGGTACCGGTCGCCGTCGCGGTCCAAAAACCCTTCCCGCAGCATGTTCTGCACTAGCCGCTGGCAGGTGCTGGACGGCAGCCCCGTCTTGCGGATGATCTGCTGCAGCGTCGGCTCGGGCTCCGCCACCGAGAAACAGTCCAGAATCTCCGCCACCTTGTGCAGGACCAACAAGGGGGAAGCCCCAGCTCCCGGTTCCTTGACCACTGTTCAAACGCCCCTTCGATCTTCTTACTCCGGCAGCCTCCAGCTTAGTGAGCCGGGAGCAGCGCCAGGCACGTGATCCATTTGACATCCCGCGCAGGTGACCCACATCATGGGATTAGAACCCACTTTATGGGTTTACCCGATGATCCCCAACACAACGACGTGGAGAAGCCATGAGCACCCCCGCTGTAACCTGCGAAACCGCCCCCGAGCCGAAGCGCCCCGGTGCCAGCCGCGTGGGACTGATCGTTCCCAGCTCCAACACCACCATGGAGACCGAGCTGCCGGAACTGTTCCGGCGCCAGGCCGAGGCCACCGGCCACAAGTACACCTTCCACTCCGCCCGCGCCGGCATGAAGAAGGTCACCAAGGAAGAACTCCTGGCCATGGTGGGCAAGGCAGCCCAGTGCGCCGAAGCGGTCTCCGACGCCGACGTGGACGTCATCGCATACGCCTGCCTGGTGGCCGTCATGGCCCAGGGCCCCGAAGCCCACGAGGGCTCCGAGAAGGTCATCGCCGACGCCGCAGCCGGCAACGGACACCCCGCCCCGGTCACCAGCAGCGCCGGCGCCCTGGTCCGCACCCTGCACGAAATCGGTGCCCGCAAGGTCGCCATGATCACCCCTTACATGAAGCCGCTGACCAAGATGGTGGTGGACTACATCGAAGGCTCCGGCATCACTGTGCTGGACGCCATCAGCCTCGAAGTAGCGGACAACCTCGAAGTTGGCTGCCTCGACCCGCAGAACCTGCCCGCGCTGGCCCGCAGCCTGCAGCGCGAGGGCGCGGACGCCGTCGTCCTGTCCGCCTGTGTCCAGATGCCGTCGCTCGCCGCGGTCCAGGCAGTGGAGGACGAGCTGGGACTCCCGGTCATCACGGCGGCCACGGCCACCACCTACGAGATCCTCAAGGCCCTGGGCCACCAGCCCGCCATCAGCGGCGCGGGCAGCCTGCTGTCCGGCGCCGGCGTCCTCACCCCGGCAAACGCGTAGGCGGTTGGCACCATGTCGCTGTCACTCATCGCGTTCCTGGTGCTGGTGGCGGCCTTCGCCGTCGGGTCCTTCACCAAGATCAACGCCGGGCTGCTGGCCACCGTCGCCGCGTTCGGCGTGGGCACCCTCCTGGCCGGCATGTCCATCAAGGACGTCATCGGACAATTCCCCGCCGGGCTTTTCTTCATCCTGGTGGGCGCTACCCTGCTGTTCGCCATCGTCCGGATCAACGGCACCATAGACCTGCTGGCCTACTGGGCTGAACGGCTCGCCGGCGACCGGAAGATCCTGGTCCCCATCCTGATGTTCCTGCTGACGGCAGCCCTGGCTTCTGCCGGTGCTTTCACGCCCGCCGCCATTGCCATCGTGGCGCCGGTGGGCCTGGCGCTGGGCACGCGGTTCGGCATCAGCACCCTGGCCATGGGCCTGGTCATCGTCCAGGGCGCGAACGCCGGTGCATTCTCTCCGGTCAACCCCTTCGGCGTGCTCGGCAACAAGATGCTGGACGGCGCCGGCGCCGCGGACGGTTCATTCAAGCTCTACGCGTACTGCTTCGTCTTCAACGCCATCCTTGCCGTGATCGCCTACGTCCTGGTGCAGGCCATCATGAAGCGCCGGGCGGCCAAGGCAGGTGTCGCCGGCGGCGACAGTGCCGTGAAGAACGACGGCGGCGCTGACGCACCCCAAGGGAGCGGCGTTTCAGGTTCCGGGGGCGCCGGAACGGCGGTGCTCACCGCACCGGCACAGACCGCTGTGGCCGCCGGGACCAGGACCAGCCCGGAGAAGGTGGCCGCAACCCCCATGCGCGTCCTCACGCTGGTGGGCATCGCCTCCCTGCTGGTGCTCACCACCGTCCTGGGACTTGATGTGGGAGTTGCCTCGCTGGTCATCGCCGCGGTACTGATCATCCTGGACTCCAGCGTCCAGAAGCCGGCGGTGGAAAGCATGCCGTGGTCGGCCATTATCCTGGTGACCGGCATCGTCACCTACGTGGGCATGCTGGAGAAAATGGGTGCGCTGAAGGAGCTCCAGGAAGGCATCGCGGGCCTGGGCAACAGTTCCCTCGCCGCGCTGATCGCCAGCTACGTGGTGGCCATCGTTTCAGCCTTCGCCTCCACTACCGGAACCCTGGGTGTCATCAGCCCGGTGATTGAGCCCATCGCCATGGACCCGCTGCTCACCCCCGTGGGAGTGGTGACGGCCATCGCCATCAGCTCCTCAGTGGTTGATGTCAGCCCCATGTCCACCAGCGGCGCCCTGCTGATGGCGAGCGCCCAGCCCAAGGATGAGCGGATGTTCTTCCGCGCGCTGCTGCTGTGGGCTATCGCGATGATCGGTGTGGTGCCGCTCCTCGTCTGGTTCCTGTTCGTCCAGCTCGGGCTCGGCTAAGAGTCCCGGGCTGAAGGGGAAGGGATGTCCTGGCCGGGCATCCCTTCCCTTTCTCTTTCCCACACAACGCGGGCCGGCTGGCCCTAGGAGACTGCTGAACTAGGGGCTTTTTGAGGGGTTGGGCGGGTGCGTGAGCGCTTTGCCCGGCTTCTCAGGCATGTGCGGGTGGTCGGAGC
>NZ_JBHUSB010000028.1:0-47182 GCF_042673905.1 Arthrobacter sp. NPDC057009 | reverse complement strand
GAACGTACACTTGTGGCCCCTCCGGAAGGGGCCACAAGTGTACGTTCGCGCTTCAGCAGGGCCGCAAGTGTACGTTCGCGCTTCAGCAGGGCCGGAGGCGGCCGCCGTCGAGCCTGAGCAGCCGGTGGGCATGGGCCTTGGCGAACGCGAAGTCGTGCGTCACCATTACGACGGCGGCGCCGCGGCCGGCTGCCGCTGACACGGCGGCGGTCAGCCGCGCCAGGCCGTGGGCGTCCAGGGCAACCGTGGGTTCATCGAGCGCGAGCACCGACGGTTCGCGCGCCAGGACGGTCGCCAACGCCAGCAGCCTCTGCCCGGAAGCCGGCAGCTCATGGGGGTGGGTGCTTTCGCTGTCTTCAAGGCCAACGGCGGCCAGGGCTGCCGCCGCGCGCTCCGGCGCACCCGCACCGAAGATGCGGTCCAGCCCGAACAGCACCTCCCGCAGCGCAGTCCGCTCGAACAACTGGTCATGGGGATGCTGGAACAGGAGCCCTAACCGCCGGGCCACCAACCCGGTGGGAACACCGGCGATGGACTCGCCCGCCACCCGGATGTCACCGCGAAGCGGCCGGTGGAGTCCGTTGAGGAGCCGGAGCAGCGTGGACTTCCCGGCCCCGTTGGGCCCGGTCACGGCCACGACTTCCCCGGGCAGCACCTGCAGGTCCACGCCTTGCAGGAACAGGCTGTCCTCCAGAAGCAGGCCGTCCTTTAACGGCGTCTTCCCGGCCCCGAAACCGAAGGCCACATTTGCCAGTTCCAACGCCGGAGTGCTTCCGGCGGCAGCCTCTCCAACGGCAAGCGGAAATGCTGCAGGACCGGCGGCCTCCGATTCCGGGGACGAGATGACGACGCCGGACTCAGCCAGCGCCCCTCCCTCCAGCACCCGGGCCGGCGGCCCCTCGGCCGTCACGTTCCCCTCCTTCAGGACCAGCCAGCGCTCCGCGGCGCGGGTCAGCACGTCGGCGTGCTGGCTCAGCACCACGACGGCGGCACCCCTCGCCAGCTCCGCATGGACCAGTTGCACAACGGTCCGGATGCCGGCCTGATCCAGGGACTCGAGCGGCTCGTCGAGCACAAGGATGCCTGGATCGTCCACCACAGCGCAGCCGACAGCCAGGCGGCGAAGCTCTCCCCCGGACAGGGTTGCGGGATCCCGCTGCAGGAGACCCTCGAGTCCGGTCCGCCGCGCAATATCGACGACGGTGCGCCGCATCTGTTCGCGCGGAACTCCGCGGTTTTCCAGGGTGAAGGCGAGCTCCTCCTCCACTGTTCCGCGAACGGCCGACAGCATGGACGCTGCATCCTGCGGCACGTAGCCGACGTGCCGTGCCCAGACCCCGGGATCGATCCGCGGATCATCCGGCGCTCCGGTAAAGGACAGCGGACGGTCGCTGACGGGCTGCCCGGCCACCTCCAACTGCAGGCTCCCTGCCAGGGTTCCGTCCCGCCCGCCAAGCAACCAGGCACCAAGGAGCCGCCCCAGCGTGGACTTTCCGCTGCCGGAACCGCCGAGCACTGCAGTCAGCGTGCCGGGCCCGGCAGTCACATCCACCCCATGCAGCGCCGGCACGGAAGCCCCGTGGTAGGAAAACAGGGCGATGGAGGCCACGAGCGTGGTTGCGGCAGTCCTGTCTGCAATCATCCGGGCCCACCGACTGGCAGTGACAGGCCGGACAGGGACAGGGCGGACAGGGACAGTGCAGCCAGGGATCCGGCGGACACTGATCCGGCCGAAAGTGACTCAGCGATGCGCCAAACTATGGCCGCGACCGCAAGCAGGAGAGCGACAATCCTAAAGGCCGCCTGGGCGGGTGAATCGCGGACCTCCGTGTAGCTGGTCCGGGGACCTGCGCTCCTGAATCCCCTGGCATCGAGAGCCTGTGCCCTGGTGCCGGCGTCGTGGACCAGGCCCAGCACCAGCGGGACCATCTGCAGCCGGATGGCCGCAGCCCTGCTGCCGGGTCCCCGTCCCACCACGAGCCCGCGCGACTCCTGGGCCTGGCGAACCTTCTCCAGCCGCGCCGCGACCAACGGGGCGAGCAGCAGCGTGGAGGCCAGCACATAGCAGACCTGCGGCGGGACCCGGCGGGCAGCCAGCGCGGCCACGAGTTCGGGGACCCTGACACTGAAGGAAAACACCATCAAAACCAGGACGAAGGCGGCGGTACGGAGCCCCATCTCCAGCGCGAAGCTCAGCCCTTCGGCCGTGACCCGCGCCGGACCCCAGCTCGCCAGCACCGTGCGACCCTCCGGAAAGAAGAGACCGTGGATCAGCAGCAGTGAAAGCCAGAAGGGCACGACTATGGCGGCCGCAGCCAGCAGCACACGCCGGACGGTGCCCGCAGCGGCAGCGAGCAGCACTGCACCGGCTGCCACGGCGAGTGATACCGCCCAACTGGCGGCCGCCGTCGTTATCACCAGGACGGCGGCAGCTGCCATCAGCGTGGTCAGCGGATTGAGGCGTGCGGCCACCTGGACGGGATTCCGGGATCAGGAATTCCGCGCGGCCGGCTCCTTGCCGGCCAAGACGCGGAAGCGGCGGACGAACGGGAACTGGAACGTGGTGCGCCGGGGCAGCGCGTAGACCAGCATGGCGGCGATGGCGAAGACGATGGCCTTGTCCATGGGGTCGGAAATCAGGGCCTGCTTGGTGATGGCGGCCAGCAGGGTGTCGCCCATGGCCCGGAAGGCGCTGACGATCGCACCGGTGCCGACGCCGGACGTGCCGCCGAAGACGAACGCGGCAATCGGTGCGGACACCACGCCGGCGATGATGCCGGTGACGAAGCCGGCAACCGGGGCCAGGTAGAACCGGCGGAACAGCCCGTAGCGCGCGGCCAGGCCGGCCAGGAAGCCGATCAGTGCAGCGCCGGCAGCGAACGGCAGTACGGTCGGGTTGAAGAACGACCACACGATGCTGCTCAGGGCACCGGTGGCGGCGCCGGCGGCAGGGCCGGCCAGGACCGCGATGAGCACGGTGCCGATGGAGTCGAGGTAGAACGGCAGGCCGCTGGTGCCCATGAGCTGTCCAAGCACAATGTTCAGGACCAGGGCCACGGGGATGAGCACCACGGTGGAGGTGGGCAGGGTGGGCAGCACGCCGACGATCAGCAGGAGCGCACCGAGCAGGAAGCCGCCCAGCGCGACGAGCGAGGAAACGCTGCCGAGCCCGCCCGCGATGTCTGCCGGCTGGGTCAGGACCAGGAACACGAAGGTGGCGGCGATTGAAGCGGCGCCCAGCAGTTCGAGGAGCCTGCGGCGGCGGACGGCTTTCCCGTCGGCCGGAGGAAGGGTCAGGGACGGCTGTGACATGGTGGATCCTTAAGCTGAAGACGGCGGGTCCCGCACCCGGGGCATGAAGTTCCGCATACGCGGAAGCAGGCGCCTATGTCACCTTGGCGCGCCTACCATCCTACCGACCCCGGGACACACCCTGCTACGGCCCGTTAGCCTGGGGTGCGCTTCCCCACCGCGGCGGCCAGCGCGCCCACCGAGGAAATCAGTTCGTCGAAGCACTGCGCGGGGTCGTTGGAGGTGACGATCCTGGCGTTCGCCGGCTCTTTCCAGATGCCCCGGAAATCGGCGACTGTGGTCCCCACGAGCCGCGGCGACTGCGTCTCCACGTGCACTGAGGCGGTCCGCGCGCCGTACGGGGTGCGGCCGATGGCCGCGGCGGCGGCGAAGGCGTCGTGCATGTGCGCGATGTAGCCCTGGTCGTAGAGCCTGTGGAACTCCATGTAGAAGCGGATGGCATCGGAGAGGCACGCCACGAGCGGGTTGTCCGAGCGGCTGCGCTGCCCTTCGGGCTGGTCGGGCAGCACGAGTTCCGGTCCGGCTCCGGCGGCCTCGGAGAGCTTCTGCAGGTGCTCGGGGCGCATTTCAATGCGTTCCGTGGTCTCGAGGGCGCACACCACCGGAAGCTTCTCCTCCGGAAGTCCGCTGTAGGCGGCAAACACTTCCGCGGCGGCGTGCGGGTCCACCGAAACGTTCCACTCCGCCGTCGGCGTCGTATTGCCCTGGTAGTTGAAGCAGCCGCCCATGATGACCAGCCCCTTGAGCAGCTTGGGAAGGTCCGGCTCCGCCCGAAGCGCCAGTGCGAAGTTGGTCAGCGGACCCGTGATCAGCCCGGTGACCTCCCCCGGACGTGCCCGGACCGTTTCCACCCACACATCCACGGCATGCCGCGGTGAGATCTCCTGCTTCGGCGGCGGGAGTTCGGCGTAGCCGATCCCCTGCGGGCCGTGGGTCTCCTCGGTGGTGACCAGCGGGATCTCCAGCGGGACTGCCGCGCCCACGGCAACTTCGATGCCTGAGCGGCCGCAGAGCTCCAGCAGCGCGAGGTTGTTCAGCGCCACCTGGCGGGCGCCCACATTGCCGGCCGTGCACGTGATCGCCTCAATCCGGGCCTCCGGCCGGGACACGAGATAGACCAGCGCGAGGGCGTCGTCGATCCCGGTGTCCACATCCATCAGGATGGACGGCATCAGAACAGGGCCACCTTGGGGGTCTGCGGGAAGATGGCGTCCAGTTCATCGAGTTCGGCCCGGTCCGGGACCCAGGCCACTGCCTCGGCATTTTGCCGGACCTGCTCCGGACGGGTGGCGCCGGCGATCACGCTGCTGACGGATGGCTGCGCCGCAAGCCAGGAGAAGGCCACCTGCACTTCGGTCAGGTCGCGGGCGGCTGCGAACGCGCTGAACGCCTTCAGCTGCTGCCAGTCGGCGTCGTGCACCAGGTTGGTCCGGGTGTGGCTGAGGCGGGATCCGGCGGGCGCCTGGTCCGGTGCGTACTTGCCGGTCAGGAGGCCGTTGGCCAGCGGGAAGTAGGGCAGCACGCCCAGCCCGTAGGCCTCGGCGGCCGGGGTGACCTCCTGCTCGGCCCGGCGGTCCAGGAGGTTGTAGTGGTTCTGCGCGGAGACGAACCGGGCACCACCCCGGGCGCGGGCCACGAATTCGGCCTCAGCAATCTGCCAGCCGGCGCGGTTTGAGTGGCCGATGTAGCGCACCTTGCCGCTGCTGACGAGGTCGTTCAGCGCGTCCAGGGTCTCCTCGATCGGCGTCAGGGGGTCGGGCGTATGGAACTGGTACAGGTCGATGTAGTCGGTGCCGAGCCGCCTCAGCGAGGCCTCCGCCGCCCGGACGATGTAGCGGCGCGACCCGCGCGCGCCGAAGTCCTGGCCGTTGGCTCCGCGCATGTCCATGCCGAACTTGGTGGCCACCACCACGTCGTCGCGCCGGGACCCCAGGGCCTTGCCCAGCATCGTTTCACTGAGGCCCGGTTCGCGGCCGTAGGTGTCCGCCACGTCGAACAAGGTCACCCCGGCGTCGAGGGCGGCATGTACGACGGCGTCCGTCCCCTCTTGCGATTCGGTCACCGTGTTTGCCCGGCCCAGGTTGTTGCAGCCGAGGCCCACGACGGAGACGGTCAGTCCGGATTTTCCAAGACGGCGGTATTCAGTCATGGACTCACCCTATAACGGCCCACCGGCCCGCTTGGGCCGAGGTCTTGCCCAGGCAGGGATGCCACTCAGGCAGAGATCCTGCTCAGGAAAAGATCCTGCTCAGGCAGAGGCGAACTCCAGGCCGTGCTCCTCCAATGCATCCTGGAGCTGGGCCAGGGTCCGCGGACAGATGCCGGGCAGTGCCGCCAGCTGGCGGCGGCCAAACTGTGCCACCTGCTCGAGGGACTCCATACCGGAATGGGCGAGGATCCTGCGGTCAGGCGAGGCGAGGCCGCGCGGAAGCGGCGTGCGGCCGGGCTGGGCTGACTTCTTTGTCATGACGTTCTGCCTTCCTTGTGCTTGGACTGCTTTGAGGATGAACCGGTTCTGAAGGATGAAGCGGTTTTAGAGGGTGAAGCCGGTCACGTGCTTGGGCGAATGCTTGAGCTTGAGGGCGGAAAGGTCGCTGAACGGGGCAGCACCGATGCTCAGCTTGGTGAAGTCCAGGTCCTCGCCGCGGATGCAGACCTTGATCGCATTCACGGCCTTGTTCACGTCCGGGCACAGGCAAAAGATGTTGAGCTTGGCGTCGCTGAATTCCGAGCGGTCCACGATGCCCAGGCCGCGCCAGGCCAGGTGGCCGGCAAGCGCATCCTTCGCCTTTTCCTCCAGGTAACGGTCCCGGCTGGTGCCCTCCCGGGTCTTCAGCGCGTACTGGGCCACCACCCAGTACTGCTCCTCGTCCGGAATCTCGGCGTAGCCGTCCTCCGTGCAGGCCATCTCGAACGCGTCCATTAGGCGCTCGGCAGCCTCGGCGTCCGGCACGTCGGTCTCCTGGGTCTTGCTCTGGTGCCCCACGGCGCCGTGGTTCATGACGAACTGGCCGTAGTCCTCGTCGTACCAGGCTTCCCGGAACAGGAGCGTTCCTTCGTCGTCGCGCTTGTAGACCCGGATAATTCCGCTCATGCCCGTCCTCTCGTGAACCAGGTGGTGTCGGTGCCGTCGAAGGGGGCTTCCTGGCCCTTGACGGCAAGGAACAGTGCATCGCATTCCGCCTGCATGGAGCGGACCAGCGTCTCAGGGTACTCCATATGCAGCCGGTGCTCGGCGAACTCGTCCTCGTCGTCGATGAACACACCGCGCGTCACCGAGCGGATCACGTCGAGGTCCATGTCGATCACATGGAATTCCGTCACGCCGGGCTTGATCCTGCGCCACTCGTGCCCGGTGGCCAGGTCGACGTAGACGCGGAAGTCGCCCGGATAG
Organism: Arthrobacter sp. NPDC057009; assembly: GCF_042673905.1. Classification (NCBI taxonomy): domain Bacteria; kingdom Bacillati; phylum Actinomycetota; class Actinomycetes; order Micrococcales; family Micrococcaceae; genus Arthrobacter; species Arthrobacter sp. NPDC057009. Next base: position 40,476 of record NZ_JBHUSB010000028.1, on the reverse strand, counting down.
GTGTCGTCATAGAAGGTGACCACGTATTCGCCGGTCCGCGGAACGAGAAGCACGGCATCGGATGCCGTGTAGAAGGCGGCACCGGGCCGGGAGCAGAACTCATTGGCCGGCTGGAAGATCCACCAGCCGTGCCGGTCCTCCCCCAGGTACCTGCCGGGCACCACCCAGTGTGCCGAGCCGTCCCATTTGCGGTTCCGGGAAACCACCAGTTCGCCGGGTTGCAGAGACACAGGGTGCCGGGAATCGGGCTCCCTCACAGTTTGGGCAGGCTTCCGGTGGTGGGGTGTTCCTGGCCGGGCAGCGGACGCGCGAACGGGACCTTGGTTCCGAGGACCTGGGCGACGACGTCGTGGGTGATCTGCTGGGCGGTGAGGCCCACCCGCTCCAGCACCTGGCTCCGGCTGCCGTGGTCCAGGAATTCCACCGGCAGGCCAACCTCGTTCAGGGCGGTGTCCACACCGGCGGCGCGCATCTCCTGGCGGATCCTGGAACCGACTCCCCCGGCCCGGACGCCGTCCTCGATGCAGATGACGAGGCGGTGCCTGGCGGCCAGGGCGATGATCGACTTCCGGACCGGGAGCACCCAGCGGGGGTCGACGACGGTGGAGCTGATGCCCTGCGCGCCCAGCCGGTTGGCGACGTTCAGGGCGAGTTCGGACATGGCGCCCACGCTGACGATCAGGACATCGTTCTCGGTGGATCCGGCGGGGCGGCGGGACAGCACGTCAACGCCGTCGTCGAGCCGTTCGATGGCCTCGACCTCGGCGCCGACCGTTCCCTTGGAATAGCGGATGACCGTGGGGGCGTCCTCGATGGCTACGGCCTCGCGGAGTTCCTCGCGCAGCCTGGTGGCGTCGCGCGGCGCGGCCAGGTGCAGGCCGGGAACGATCTGGACCATGGCCATGTCCCACATTCCGTGGTGGCTGGCGCCGTCGGGACCGGTGACGCCGGCGCGGTCCAGGACAACGGTGACGCCTGCCTTGTGCAGGGCGACGTCCATCAGCAGCTGGTCGAAGGCCCGGTTGAGGAATGTGGCGTAGACCGCCACCACCGGGTGGAGCCCGCCGAAAGCCATGCCCGCCGCGGAGGTGAGGGCGTGCTGTTCGGCGATGCCGACGTCGAACACGCGCTCCGGGTACCGTGCCGCGAACTTGTGCAGCCCGACCGGGATGAGCATGGCGCCGGTGATGCCGACAATGTCCTTGCGCTCGTCGGCGATGTCCGCGATTTCATCAGCGAAGACCGACGTCCACGACTTCGCGCCGCTGGCGTCGGCGGGCTCGCCCGTTTCGGGGTCGATGATTCCGACGGCGTGGAACTGGTCCGCTTCATGCGCCCGGGCCGGGGCGTACCCGTGGCCCTTCTCGGTCATGGCGTGCACAATGACCGGCCCGGCAAAATTCCTGGCGGTGGACAGGGCGTGTTCCAAAGCCTGCAGGTTGTGGCCGTCGACGGGGCCGATGTACTTCATGCCGAGGTCCTCGAACATGCCCTGCGGGGCCCACCAGTCCTTGATGCCCTTTTTCATGGCGTGCAGGCTCTTGTAGGTGAACTGGCCGACCGGTCCGCCGTTCTGGAGCCTTTTCTTCCACCAGTCCAGCGCGACCTCGTAGGCGGGGGCGGCACGCAGGGAGTCGATGGTGGGGCGCAGGGACGCCAGGTAGTCGGCAAAGCCGCCGACGGTGGGGGCATAGGAGCGGCCGTTGTCATTCACGACGATTACGACACGGCGTTTCTTGTCGGCCGCGATGTTGTTGATGGCTTCCCAGGCCATGCCGCCGGTGAGGGCGCCGTCACCGACGACGGCGACAACGTACCGGTCACCGTCTCCGGTGAGCTGGCGTGCGCGGGAAATGCCGTCGGCCCAGGACAGCGAGGATGAGGCGTGGGAGCTTTCGACGATGTCGTGCTCCGACTCTGCGCGGTCAGGGTAGCCGGACAGGCCGCCCTGCTGGCGGAGGGTGCTGAAGTCGTGCCGTCCGGTCAGGAGCTTGTGCACGTACGACTGGTGGCCGGTGTCGAAGACGATGCTGTCGCGGGGCGAATCGAAGATCCGGTGCACGGCCATGGTCAGTTCGACGACGCCGAGGTTGGGACCCAGGTGCCCTCCCGTCTGGGAGACGTTGCCGATCAGGAATTCCCTGATCTCGGCGGCGAGCTGCGCCAGCTGCGCCGCGGACAACTTGCTCAGGTCCTGCGGATTCCGGATGGTCTCCAAGATTCCCAACGGCCCCTCCTTCGGCTGGTAGACATGCCCATTAACTCTAACGCCTCCGGGCGGGTAGTCAGGCAGCGCCGGCCGTTAGGGAGTAGAGGCGAGAACGGAGGAAGCCCCGGCCGGTCAGCTGACCGGCCGGGGCTTCTCCCGCGCTGTCTGCAGGGGTTGCCCCCGGCAGGAACCCGCTAGCTAGCGGAGATCTGGCGCAGAACGTACTGCAGGATGCCGCCGTTGCGGTAGTAGTCCGCTTCACCCGGGGTGTCGATGCGCAGCACTGCATCGAACGACTTGGTGGAGCCGTCCTCGGCGGTGGCGGTGACCTTGAGGGTCTTGGGCGTGGTGCCTTCGTTGAGGGCGGTGACGCCCTCAACGGCGAAGGTTTCCGTGCCCGTCAGGCCGAGCGTCGCGGCGGACTCGCCGGCCGGGAACTGCAGCGGCAGGACGCCCATGCCGATCAGGTTCGAGCGGTGGATGCGCTCGTAGCTTTCGGCGATGACGGCCTTGACGCCCAACAGCGCCGTGCCCTTGGCTGCCCAGTCACGGGACGAACCGGAGCCGTACTCCTTGCCTGCCAGGACCACCAGCGGGGTGCCGGCTGCCTGGTAGTTCTGGGCGGCGTCGTAGACGTAGGCCTGCGGGCCGTCGGCCTGGGTGAAGTCGCGGGTGAAGCCGCCCTCCACGCCGTCCAGGAGCTGGTTCTTGATGCGGATGTTCGCGAACGTGCCGCGGATCATGACCTCGTGGTTACCACGGCGCGAGCCGTAGGAGTTGAAGTCCTTGCGCTCCACGCCGTTGGCCAGCAGGTACTGGCCCGCGGGGGTGTCCGACTTGAACGAACCGGCCGGGGAGATGTGGTCGGTGGTGACGGAGTCGCCGAGCTTGAGCAGCACGCGGGCACCGGTGATGTCCTGGACCGGCTCCGGCTGGGCCTTCATGCCCTCGAAGTACGGGGGCTTCCGGACATACGTGGACTTCTCGTCCCAGGCGAACGTGTCTCCGGCGGGGGTGTCGAGCGCCTTCCAGCGGTCGTCGCCCTCGAAGACGCCCTCGTAACCCTTGGCAAACATCTCCTTGTCGATGGAGGAGTCGATGACTTCCTGGACCTCGACCGGGTTGGGCCAGATGTCCTTGAGGAAGACGTCGTTGCCGGCTTCGTCCTTGCCCAGGGCATCGGTGTCGAAGTCGAAGTCCATGGAACCGGCCAGGGCGTAGGCGATGACCAGCGGCGGGGAGGCCAGGTAGTTCATCTTGACGTCCGGGTTGATGCGGCCTTCGAAGTTGCGGTTGCCCGAGAGCACGGCGCTGACGGCGAGGTCGTTGGCCTGGATGGCCTCGGAGATCTCGGCTTCCAGCGGGCCGGAGTTGCCGATGCAGGTGGCGCAGCCGTAACCGACGATGTAGAAGCCGAGCTTCTCCAGGTACGGGGTGAGGCCCGACTTCTCGTAGTAGTCGGTGACCACCTTGGAGCCGGGGGCAACGGAGGTCTTGACCCACGGCTTGGCGGTGAGGCCCTTGTTCACGGCGTTGCGGGCCAGCACGGCGGCGGCAAGCATGACCGAGGGGTTGGACGTGTTGGTGCACGAGGTGATCGACGCGATGGTCACGGCGCCGTGGTCGATGTCGAACTCGCGGCCGTCTTCCATCTTCACGGAGACGGGGCTGGAGATGCGGCCCTCGGCGCCGTGCGCGGCCGAGTACTTCGGCGGAACGCGGTCGGTGTCGGTCACGTGCGTGCCGCCGGTGGTGAAGGAGGGCGGGTCGGAAGCCGGGAAGGACTCCTCCAGCGACTCGTCCAGCGTGCCGGCGTCGGCGTCGTGCGTGACGTAGTTCTTGAGGTCGTGGCGGAACTCGTCCTTGGCGTCGGTCAGCTCGATGCGGTCCTGCGGACGCTTCGGGCCGGCGATCGACGGAACCACGGTGGAGAGGTCCAGCTCGAGGTACTCGGAGAAGCGCAGTTCGCGGGACGGGTCGTGCCAGAGGCCCTGTTCCTTGGCGTAGGCCTCAACCAGGGCGACGTTCTCCTCCGGGCGGCCGGTGAGGCGCAGGTAGTCGAGGGTGACGTCGTCGATCGGGAACATGGCGGCGGTGGAGCCGAATTCCGGGCTCATGTTGCCGATGGTGGCGCGGTTGGCCAGCGGCACCGCGGCAACGCCTTCGCCGTAGAACTCCACGAACTTGCCCACCACGCCGTGCTTGCGGAGCATCTCGGTGATGGTGAGAACCACGTCGGTGGCGGTGGCACCGGCAGGGATGCTGCCGCTGAGCTTGAAGCCGACAACGCGCGGGATCAGCATGGAGACCGGCTGGCCCAGCATGGCAGCCTCGGCTTCGATGCCGCCGACACCCCAGCCGAGCACGCCCAGGCCGTTGACCATGGTGGTGTGGGAGTCGGTGCCGACGCAGGTGTCGGGGTAGGCGCGCAGGGCGCCATTGACTTCACGGGTCATGATGGTGCGCGCCAGGTATTCGATGTTGACCTGGTGCACAATGCCGGTTCCCGGCGGGACAACCTTGAAGTCGTCGAACGCGGTCTGGCCCCAGCGCAGGAACTGGTAGCGCTCACCATTGCGCTGGTATTCGATCTCCATGTTGCGCTCCAGTGCGCCGGAGTTGCCGAAAACGTCGATCTGGACGGAGTGGTCGATGACCATCTCGGCCGGAGCAAGCGGGTTCACCCTCTTTGGATCGCCGCCGAGCTCCTTGACGGCCTCGCGCATGGTGGCAAGGTCGACCACGCAGGGGACACCAGTGAAGTCCTGCATGATCACGCGGGCGGGCGTGAACTGGATTTCGGTGTCGGGCTGGGCATTCGGGTCCCATCCTGCCAGGGCGCGAACGTGATCGGCGGTGATGTTCGCGCCGTCCTCGGTCCTCAGCAGGTTTTCAAGCAGTACCTTAAGGCTGAACGGAAGGGTTTCTGAACCTTCAACGGAGTTCAACCGGAAAATTTCGTATTCGGTTCCGGCAACATCAAGTTTGCCTTTTGAACCGAAGCTGTCCACAGTGCTCATCGCAGGACTCCTCTCGCAACAGTTTCATCTTTGTCGCGCGGTAGACCGCTTGCTAGTTAGGGCATCCTAATTAGTGCCGGTCGCAACGTATTGCATGGTCAGCCGGGAACACGGGCGCGACGGGGGACTACAGGGCCCATAGTAGTGGCATCAGCCACGGGGAGTCAGCAGTGCCACCGTCTCCAGGTGGTGGGTGTGCGGGTACAGGTCAAAGGCCCGCAGCCCGGACAGCTGCCAGCCGCCCTGCTGGAAGTAACCGATGTCACGGGCGAACGACGACGGGTCGCAGGAAACATAAGCAATGGCACGGGGGTTTGAGGCAATTAGCTGGCCGACCACCGCCTTGCCCGCGCCGGCGCGCGGCGGATCCAGCACCAGGGCGTCGAACAGGCGCGGCCGCTGCCGGAGCACCCGCTCCACCTTGCCCTGCACGATCTCCACCTGCGGCGCGCCGTGCAGGTTTTTCCGCGCGTCCCGGCTGGTTCCCGGGGCGCCCTCAACCGACAGAACGGACCCGGTCTCCCCCACCGCATCAGCCAGCGGCGCAGTGAACAGGCCTGCCCCCGCGTAGAGGTCGGCGACCGCAGCGCCGGGTTCCAGGAACCCGCCGTCGTGCAGGAACTCAGTGACGGCACTCACGAGGGTGTCCGGAGCATCGCGGTGGATCTGCCAGAAGCCCGCCCCAGTGACCCGGTAGTCGTGGCCGGCCGCGGACTCCTGCACCCAGGTCCGGCCGCGGAGCTGCAGGGTTTCGTTCTTGAGCGGATCGTAGCTGGCAACGGACACGTCCGCCGGGAGCTGGGACAGGATGGAGTTCAGGCGTTTGGCCCGGGTTCCGGGGGCGGGGGCGAGCAGCACCAGCGGCCGTGAGCCGTTGGCGGGAGCAGCCACCTCCACCCGCTCGATGCCCTGCAGGTCCACATCCCACAGCCGCAGGGCGTTGATTTCGTCGATGGCCAGCGGCATTTCCTGGATGGGAATCACCTGGTCGGAGCGGTGGGCATGCATGCCCAGCCGGCCGCTGCCGGTGACACCGAAGCTGGCGCGCGTGCGCCACCCAAGGCCCGTCCCGCCGTCGTCCTTTACTCCGGCACCTTCCATAGGTCCGGCTTTTGCCTCACCGACCGCTTCCACCTCCGGGGAAAGTTCGACGGCGGCCAGCCGCCGGAGCTGTTCGGCGAGCACCTCGGACTTGAGGCTCCGCTGGCGCTGCAGCGACACGTGGCCAAGTTCGGCGCCGCCGACCGGCGGGCGGCCGTGCGCCCAGGAGCTGGCGGAATCGGCGGTCCGCCAGAAGTGCGGCACGCGGTCAGGCGAAGCGTCCAGCACTTCCACCACGTCCCCGCGCCAGAACTTGGCCTTCTCTTCGGCGTCGGTGAGCCGTATGCGCACCCGCTCCCCCGGGATGCCGTGGCGGACGAAGACCACGCGGCCCTCGTGGCGTGCCACGCAGTGTCCGCCGTGGGCCACGGGGCCGATGTCGACCACGAGTTCGAGTCCGGTGGAAGTGGTCTGGGTGTCCGGGCTCATTGGATGTCCTGCAGTCTCTTGGCTTCTTCGGATGATTTGAGCTGCCAGGGAACGCTGGCAACCATGACGCCCGGCTCAAAGTGGAGCCGGGTCTTGATGCGGAGGGCTGTCTGGTTGTGCACCAGCTGCTCCCACCATTTGCCCACCACATACTCGGGGATGTAGACCACGATCAGGTCCCGGGGCGAGTCCCGGCGCATGTTCTTGATGTAGTCCATGATGGGCGTGACCGTCTCGCGGTAGGGGCTGGCGAGGACTGTCAGCGGAACGGGGATCTCGAGTTTTTCCCAGTCGGCAAGGGTGTGCGCTGTGTCCTCAGCGTTGATGTCCACCGTGATGGCGTCCAGTCGCGAGGGCCGGGAAGCACGCGCATACGCCAGCGCCCGGAGCACGGGCTTGCGGACGTGGGACACCAGCAGCACTGCATGCACGCGGGTGGGCAGGGCACGCGGCGAGGAATCCTCGTCGACCGCCAGTTCCTTGGCCACATTGTCGTAGTGGGCGCGGATGCTCCACATGATGAGGAACAGCACGAACATGGCAAGCAGGGCAATCCAGGCACCCTGCTCAAACTTGGTGATCAGCACGATCAGTAGCACCAGCGCGGTCATGCCGAAGCCGATCATGTTGATGGTGCGCGACTTGATCATCTGGCGCCGGACGGCCTTGTCCTTTGCCAGCTTCAGCTGCCGGCCCCAGTGCCGGACCATGCCCAGCTGGCTGGCCGTGAAGGAGATGAAAACACCCACGATGTACAGCTGGATCAGCTTGGTGACGTCGGCATTGAAAGACAGAATGAGCACCAGCGCCCCGGCCGCCAGGGCAAGCACGCCGTTGCTGAAGGCCAGCCGGTCGCCGCGGGTGCGCAGCTGCCGGGGCAGGTAACCGTCCTGGGCAAGGATGGAACCGAGGACCGGAAAGCCGTTGAAGGCCGTATTGGAGGCGAACACCAGGATGGTGCCGGTGGCTGCGACCACGATGTAGAACGGAAGGGACCCCGCACCGAAGATGGTCTGCGCGATCTGGCTGATGGCGGGGTTCTGGATGTAGCCCTCCGGCAGCGGCTGTCCGTTAAGCAGGAATTCGGTGGCCGGGTCCAGCACAATGTGCACTTTGGTGGCATTGGCCAGGTAGATGATGCCGGCCAACATGGCCGAGGCGATGATCCCGAGCAGCAGCAGCGTGGTGGCTGCGTTCTTGCTCTTGGGCTTTTTGAAGTTTGGCACCCCGTTGCTGATGGCTTCTACGCCGGTCAGGGCAGCGGCGCCGGAGGAGAAGGCGCGCAGGAGCAGAAACGCGCCGGCCAGGCCTACGAGTCCCTCGTCGAAGCCTGGTGCAGGGACGATCGTGAACGCGGCCGAGGGTGCCTGCCCCAACTGGCCGGTCATGGCCTGGAAAATGCCGATGGCGGTCATCCCGAGGATGGAAGCCATAAAGATGTAGGTGGGGACCGCGAAAAGGGTGCCCGCTTCCTTGACACCACGCAGGTTGACGAGCGCCAGAATCACCACACCCACTGCTGCAATCATCGCCTGCTGCCCGTGCAGCGAGGGGACGGCAGTGGTGAGGTAGGTGGCGGCGGACGACATGGACACGGCAACGGTCAGGACGTAGTCCACCAGCAGGGCGGAGGCCACCGTCAGCCCCGCGTACTTGCCCAGGTTGTCGTTGGCGATTTCGTAGTCCCCGCCGCCGGAGGGATAGGCGTGGACGTTCTGACGGTAGGAGGCCACCACCGTGAGCAGGACCACCATGACCGCGAGGCCCACGAGCGGGGAAAAGGCCACCGCACTCACGCCTGCCAAGGCCAGCGTGAGGAGAATCTCATCCGGGGCGTAGGCAACGGAGGACAACGCATCCGAGGCGAAGACCGGCAGCGCGATCCTCTTCGGCAGGAGGGTGTGGACCATCCGGTCGTTCCGGAAAGGCCTTCCCACCAGCACGCGCTTCACGGCATTCAGAATTGTCAGCACCACACAAAGCTAGTCTGATTCGCACGCGATGTCATGGCAGGTTTCCGGCGGTAGAGTCTTACGGAGCAGTCCGCGAGAGTTGAGGAGAGAACCGCGTGGCGCACTTCGTGATCATGGGTTGTGGACGCGTCGGGGCAACCTTGGCACATACGCTCGAGGATGCGGGCCATTCGGTTGCCATCATCGACCAGGACGACCGCGCCTTCCGCCGCCTCCGCTCAGGATTCACCGGCCGGAAAGTCACCGGCATCGGCTTCGACCGCGACACGCTGAAGCAGGCGGGCGTCGCAGAGGCGTATGCCTTCGCGGCCGTGTCCAGCGGCGACAACTCCAATATCCTGGCCACGCGGGTGGCGCGCGAGACGTTCCACGTACCGCATGTGGTGGCCCGCATCTACGATCCGGGCCGCGCCGAGATTTACCAGCGCCTGGGCATCCCCACCGTCGCCGCGGTGCGCTGGAGCGCCGACCAGGTGCTGCGCCGCATCCTTCCCGAACAGCACCTCGCGGGGGACTTCCGGGACCCCTCCGGCCGGCTCGTCCTGGCCGAACTCGACCTCCACCCCGAGTGGGTCGGCCACCCCGTGTCCTCCATCGAAAAGGTGGCCGGCGTCCGGGTGGCCTACCTGACCCGGTTCGGCGAAGGGATGCTGCCTTCCGCGGGCACCTCGTACCAGGACGGCGATACGGTCCACGCCATGCTGCGGGTGGACCGCACTTCCGAGGTGGCCCACATCCTCGCCAAAGCACCCGCCAAGGAGTCCTAAGTGAAAGTCGTCATCGTCGGGGCCGGAAGCGTGGGCTCCTCGATTGCCCGTGAGCTGCTGGCCCACAAGCACGAGATTCTGCTCATCGACCTCAAGCCTGAAGTGATCGGACGCAGCGGCCTGCGCGGGGCACACTGGCTGGTGGGCGACGCCTGCGAGCTGAGCACCCTGCAGGACGCGAAGCTCGACGACGCGGACGTGGTGGTCTCCGCCACGGGCGACGACAAGGTGAACCTGGTGGTGTCACTGCTGGCCAAGACCGAGTTCGGCATCGGGCGCACCGTGGGACGTGTGAACAACCCGAAGAACGACTGGATGTTCAACGACGCCTGGGGCGTGGACGTTGCCGTCAATACTCCGCAGCTCATGACGGCCCTGGTGGAGGAAGCCGTGGAAATCGGCGACCTCGTCAGGCTGCTGACCCTGCAGACAGGCGTCTCATCCCTGGTCGAATTCACGGTGCCGCACGACTCGCACGCCATCGGGCTGACGGTGGGCGATATCGATTGGCCCGAGGACTCCACGCTCGTGGCCATCCTGCGCGACCAGGCACCCATTACACCCAGCCGGGACGATGTCATCGACGGCGGCGACGAACTGTTTTTCGTCACCACCATCGCGGCCGAAAACCAGCTGCGCGAACTGCTGTCACCCGGTGCTGGGGAGGGGCGGGAGTCCGCGACCGCGGCGGCGGCAACCGGGGACCAGCCCAGCCAGTCAGATCAGCTCGACGACGACGGCTTCGACGGCTGACCGTCAGGCGTCGCTGCGGGCCGGGTGATGAGCCAGGCGAGCCACACGCCGAGGATATAGAGCGGCGCACCCATAATGAGCCTGGTGGTGGCCAGCGCCGCCAGCCCGTCCGGCCCCATCAGGTACAGGGGAACCTGCACCAGGAGGCGCAGCACCAGCACACCAACGATGATCCAGGTGCCCAGCCGGTAGGCGCGGACCCGGGCCGGGTCCTTGCGCCAGTCCAGGCCCTCGTTCCGGATGAACCCGAACAACAGGCCAGCGACGGGCCAGCGGACCGCGATGGAAATGACCATCGCCACAATGTAGGCCGAGTTCGTCAGGAACCCCGGAAGGTAGAAGTCCTCTGCCTTGCCCGTGGTGTTGGCGAGCCACGCGGAGATGCCGACGCCGACGACGCCGGCCAGCGCCTGGGTCAGCGGCCGGCGCTGGACCAGCCGGACCGCGGTGAAGACGGCGGCGGCGGTGAGCGCGGCAATCAGCGACGGCGTGAGCGCAGTGGTGGCGGTGAAGGTGACCAGGAAGACCAGGCCCGGGAGGATACTCTCGGCGATGCCCTGGTAACCGCCGGCGCTTTTGAGGACGTCGATGCGGCCGTCATGAGTGCGGTGCAGCCCCGCCTTGGATGCGTAGTCCTCGGCCAGCCCGGCAAAGCCCGGCGTCTCGGGCGCGGGCTTTGGCTCCTGCCGGCCCGGTCCGGATTCGGGATTCTCGGGCAAAGTCATTGGTTCTCCTGGCGGGACAGTATCTCGTAGCGGGGGTTGAACATGGTGGGCATGCCTTCCTTGACCGTCAGCATGCCTTCGAGCCTGAGTTCCGTCCCGGCGTCGATCCCCGGAATCCGCCGGCGGCCCAGCCAGATGACCCGCAGCCGCCCGCGCGGCTCAGCGGGACGGGTGTCGTGGTCCGAGACGATGGCCGTGAAGGCTGCCACCTGCGAGGGGGGCGCGTATGTCACCGACTCGATAAAACCGTGGCACAGGACGCGCCCGCGCTCCGGCAGCCCGCGGATGGGGACCGCCTGGTCCTGCGGGCCGCCTGCGTCAACCAATCTGGGTAATCTCCGGCCCGCGTTCGGGCTGCTGGAAGTCCGGAGCCGCAGGGGGCACCGGGCCGCCTGCCTCCTTAGGCAGGCGCAACTGCAGCAGGTCGCGCGGCGGCATGGGGTTCTCGCCCCGGATGACCACGATCTTCCGGAACAGGTCCTCGAGGCCGGCGGCCGCTTCACGGTCAACCGCGGCCTCACCACCGAAAACGCCGCGAAGGAACCAGCGGGGGCCGTCGACGCCGACAAAGCGGGCCACCCGGTAACCCTGGCTGCCGTCCGGGGCCCCGGCCGGCAGCTTGGCCACGAGTTCGACGCCATAGTCTCCCGGGATCTCCTCAACCTGGCCGCCCTGGCCGCCGACAGACTGCCCGATCTGCTCCCGTATCTCGTCCCAGAGCCCCTCGGAGCGCGGCGCCGCAAACGCCTGCAACTGCAGGCTTGACCCTTCCAGGTCCATGGTCACGGCGACGACACGCTGGGTTGCTTCCTCGACTTCAAGCCGGAGCTGAAGACCGTCGCGCGGTGCAATGAGCAGGGCTCCGAGGTCCACATAACCGTCGCGGCTGCTGATCTCGGAAACATCGAAGGGGCCGTTGGCCCTGCGGTCGTCCGCAGCCTTCCCGGCGGAATCCGGGGTGGCGTCCTCTTGGACGTCCTCCGGCTCTGCCGATTCCTGCCTCTTGGCTTTCCTGCCCCGCCCAAAAACCATGCGTTGTCTCCTTAGTCGTGATCGTCCCGCGCGCCCCGAATCGCGGGTGTGCAGCTCAACCGGTGCCCCCGGTAGCGGGTTGGCTACGTGCCCGGAACGGCAAACCCGCCCGTGGAGCCGAACCCGCCGGCACCGCGGACAGAGTCGTTCAGCTCCCCCACTGCGACGAACTGCGCGTGCTCCACGCGCTGGATCACCATCTGTGCAATTCTATCGCCGCGGCGCAGTTCTATCGCCTGGTCCCGGTCGGTGTTGAGCAGCGTCACCGCGATCTCCCCGCGGTATCCGGCATCAACGGTGCCGGGTGCGTTCACGACCGTGAGCCCGTGCTTGGTGGCGAGGCCCGAGCGGGGGTGGATGAGGGCAACAAAGCCGTCCGGCAGGGCGATGGCCACACCGGTGGGGACGAGCCGCCGCTCACCCGGTTCGAGCACCACATCCTCGCGGGCCCGCAGGTCGGCGCCCGCGTCACCCGGGTGGGCGTACGACGGCGCTTCCAGGCCGTCGTCGAGCATTTTCAGCTGCACCTGCACCGTGGGTGCGCCGAACTCCGCCCGGGGCAGCTGCGCCGCGGCATCCGCGGGAGCCTGCTGAGCAAGGGATGTCATGGCCGTTGATTCGTCAGTCACAGTCCTCCACTCTATCGCCCGCGCTCTGGCTCCTCCTATTTGCAGTACGTCCTCCTGCTGGCCACTAAGCTTGTGGGCATGCCCGAATCAAGCGCTGCCGTTCCCGCCCGCAACCCGTCTTCACCGGATGAAACCGTCATTTTCTCCGAAAAGCTGTGGCCGGGCGTATGGATCTGGGTGGTTGCAGTGGGCATCGCATCAGCCGGCATCCTTGTCTTCGCCCCCATCAGCATGGCCGCCGGCTTCACCGCAGCGGCCGTACTGTTCGCCATCGAAGCGGTGCTGCTGGTCCTGTCCACGCCGACCGTGGCTGTGACCACGCGCATGCTGCAGGTGGGCCGGGCCAGCATCGAACGCGGCCTGATCGGCGAGGTGGCGGCGTACCGTGGGAAAGAAGCGACGGCGGAACGCGGAACGCGCCTGAACGGCCTGGCCTATCTCTGCATCCGCGGATGGATCGACCCGGTGGTCAAGATTGAGATCACCGACCCGTCGGACCCAAAGCCTTACTGGCTGACGTCCACCCGCCGCCCGGATGAACTGGTCGCTGCACTCAAGGGCCGGTAGCCGCGGCTGACCCTCACACCCGGACTTAGCCCTCACAGTCGCGGCAGTAGAACATCCCGTTCTTTTCGCGCGCGATCTGGGAGCGGTGGCGGACCAGGAAGCATGAGGCACAAGTGAACTCGTCGGCTTGGGCCGGCAGGACACGGACCAGCAGCTCCTCACCGGACAGGTCGGCTCCGGGCAGCTCGTAGCCTTCGGCGAGGTCTGACTCATCCTCCTCCACCACGGCCGTCGGTTTTTCGGCGCGGCGGGTCTTCAGCTCCTCAATCGAGTCCTCGTTCAGGTCCTCTTCGGACTTCCGCGGCGCATCATAGTCAGTCGCCATGGCCTGCTGCTCACACTCCGTCGAATCGCTCTAATGACTCATCCGTGACAACGCCGGACGAACCTGGTTTGTGCCCGTCACGCGCACATTTTTCCCCAAGCCGCCGGGAAAAGCCATAGCCGGAACGAACGCCTTAGCCGGGTTTCATTTGTCGGCCAAAACTCCCGGAATTTCGCGGCGCGCCCGATGCCCTAACAGGAAAAAGGAGTGCGGGGTGGCAGAGTTTCGAATGATAGTAATGCCAGGGTGGAGGATTGTATGCAGGATCTACGGCTTGTAGGCGTCCACGACGACGGGGAGCATCTCCTGTTAAGCGGCACCGCCGGCGCAATGTTCCGGCTGCCGATCAACGAGGCACTCAGGCTGGCGGCCAGCCGGCCGGCCGCACGTCCGGCCGCGACTGCCCCTGTGGCCATGTCCCCCCGCGATATCCAGGCCAAAATCCGCAGCGGTTCCACCGCTGCCGAGGTTGCCGCGGCCTGTGGCATGCCGCAGGAAAAAGTCGAGCGGTACGAGGGGCCGGTCCTGGCCGAGCGTGCATACATCGCCCAGCAGGCCCAGAAGGTGGAGGTTGCCTCCCCTGCGCCCGGGCACGACGTCTACCGTTCGGCCTTCGGCGACACCCCCGCGACCCTCGGCGACATGGTGGCGCACCGGCTCACCGCCCACGGCATCCAGTCCTCCACGCTGGAGTGGGATTCGTGGCGCCGGCCGGATGGCACCTGGACCGTGGTGGCCAAGTTTGAGGCAGCCCCCGGCGGGCACGCGAGCATCGGCGAGGAACCTCCCGCGATGTGGACCTTCAACCCCACACGGAAATCCCTGCAGAACGCAAACCGCTGGGCACAGCAGCTCAGCGAACTGGAGCCGCTGGACGGACCCGTGCCGGCCCGCCGGCTCTCCGCCGTGTCCGACCGGCCTTTCGATTTCGAAACAGACGCGGACTCCGCGGCCCTCACCGGCACTGGCGACGGCAACAGCAGGGACCAGCGGAAGGACCCGGACGGCCTGCTGGACATGCTGAGGTCGCGCCGCGGCCAGCGTCTTGGCGTGGATGAGGACAGCGACGACGCCCTGGCCCTGCTGCTCGCCAACGGCGTCCCGGCAGCCCATCCACGTGCGGAGGAAACGCCTGCAGACACCGGGGACGAATCGTCTGCTGAAGAGTCCTGGCAGCCCGAAACGTCGGCAGAGCCGGAGTTTTCCGCACAGGCAGAGGGTTCAGAGCACGAGAGCTCGGAACTCGCCGAGTCGGACCATGACAGGTCAGACCCTGACAGCTCAGAACATGACAGTTCCGGGCACCAGCCGGATGCAGGCCAGGATGATGCCTCCGAGGTTCCGGCGGCCGAGTTTACGCTCGCCCGGCGCCGGGACGGCCGGCCTTCGATGGTCTCCCGCCTCAACCTCGTGCCCCGGCATGAGGATGCCGACGACGAGTCGCTGAAGCTTCACGACGGCGTCAGCACCCAAACGCGCGAAATCACCATAGTCCCGGGCAACCCCGGCAAGCCCGGTCCGGCCAGGTCTGAGGAGCCCGCCTCCCCGGCGGCGCACGCATCGGGCCCGGTCCCCGGCCGTCCTGGGCCTGCAAAGCCCGGACTGGACGAGCTCCTGGGCCGCGGCAATTCCCGGGGCCGCCTGGAGGGGACACGGCCGCAACCCGGCCAGGGAGCGTCCCGCGCCGATCAGGACCGGGACGAACCGGAACGCCAGCCGTCCCGTCCGAAGCGCTCCAGTGTTCCGAGCTGGGACGAAATCGTCTTCGGTACCCGCGGCGACTGAGTACTAGCCGCCAGCACTGGTTGTTCCGCCAGCGCTGTTTATTCCACTAGCACCGTGCCACAGGCACGCGTCCACCTCGAACGGGAGCAGCTGCTCCTGCTGGGCGATGATGCTGGCGCCGTGGGCGGTGACCCGGCGCATAAAGTGCCGCCGGCACAGCGTTTCGTAGCCCACCACCGGCGCATGGACCGCGTCGCCACTGGCATCACCGGCCGCAGGATCGACGGCCATGTCCACATCCCCGACCACCACCTGGGCACCCTCGGTGACCATCACGCCGTCGACCGTCCTGGCATTATGGGTGGCCCGCCGGCCGCACCAGCACAGCGCTTCAACCTGCAGGACCTGCACCCGGTCCGCGAGTTCAATCAGGCGCTGGGACCCCGGGAAGAGGCGGGTCCGGAAGTCGGCCGTGATGCCAAAGGCAAAGACGTCCACCTCGATCTCGTCCACCAGGCGGGCCAGCTGCTCAACCTGGGCGGCTGAATAGAACTGCGCCTCGTCGCAGATGAGGTAGTCAACGCGGATCCCCTGGGTGCGGCGGAGCACCACTTCATCCCAAAAGTCCGTGGCATCGGTGACTTCCACCGCGTCCGCCTGCAGTCCCAGACGGCTGGAGATCCGGGAGTCTCCGGCCCGGTCATTGCGGCTGAACCGCACCCCGCCGCGCCCGCGTGCGCGGTGGTTGTAGTCCATCTGCAGCGCCAGGGTGGACTTGCCGGAGTCCATCGTTCCGGAGAAGAAGACGAGTTCAGCCACGGGAACCCCGGCGGCCGGCTGCCCTGCCGGAAGCTGTTTTGCCGGAAGCCTGGAAGGTGAGCAGCGGAACTTCGCGTTCGGCCTTGGTCAGCGAACCATGCTGGCCCACCACTTCCAGGGCCGTCGGACGCACCCGGCGCGTGTCGTAGAGCGCCAGTGCGTCCCGGGCAGCCACCATCACATCCCCCACCCGACCCGTGACCTCGGGGCGCACGGTTCCGAACAATCCGGCAGCAATGGCGTCTGCCCGGGTGAACGCCCAGATCCTGTCGCCGAAGCGGGCCCGCCACGCGGCGAGGATCCGATCGCGTGCAGCCTCGCCGGCGTCGTCCTCCAGGTACAGGTGCACCATTCGCGGTTCCCCGGCGGTGTGCCGGACACCGTCCACGAGGGCAGCGTCGGCGGCGTAGTCGATGCGCTGCGACTCCGGGACGTCCAGCATCCCGTGGTCGGCGGTGACCAGCACCGTAGTTCCGGCCGGGAGGCTTGCATCGAGGCGCTTGACCGTGGCGTCCAGTTCCTCGAGCTGGTGCTCCCACTGCGGCGACTGCGCACCGTACCGGTGGCCGGCCTTGTCCAGGTCGTTGACGTAGAAGTACATGAGGGCGGACCCGGAGTCAGCCATCACCTCGGCTGCCGCCGCAGTACGCGCGTGGGACGTGGTGCCGGAGACGAACGAGCCGCCGCGCAGTGCCGCCTGGGTCATGGGTGAACCGCCGAACTGCGGCAGGCTCACGGTGGTGACCGCCACATGCTCAGCGGCACGCTCAAAGACAGTGGGGAACGGCTGCCACAGCTGCGGATCCACGGCTGCATCCCAGTTGCCCAGCATGTTGACCACCTTGTCCTGGGCCGGATCCAGGACGTCGTAACCCACCAGTCCGTGCTGTCCGGGAGCGAGTCCCGTACCCAGGCTGGCGAGGGAAGCTGCCGTGGTCGAAGGGAAGGCAGCATCCAGCCACACCGGCACTGCCCCCTGGCCCTGCTGCAAAATACCGCGGAGGAAGGGGGTGTGCGCGGTCTTCTGCTTGAGCAGGCCGCGTCCCAGCCCGTCGGCCAGGACGACACAGACGCGCTTGGCCTGCGGCAGCCCGAGCGCATTCCCGAAGCCAGGCACCCCGAGGCTGGCCGCGGCGCTGCCCAGCACCTCGGCCACCGAGCGGCGGCCATAGGCCGGGGCGGCCGGCAGGCCGCTCATGGCAGGGCCGGGTTCTGCCGTTCGCGTTGCGGAGTCTGAGGACTGTTTATCCGAGTCCCGCATCTCAGCGCTTGTGCCCGCGGCTGAGCCGGCTGGCAAAAACGCCCATGCGGGGACGCGGGTGGGTGGCCGACGGCGTATGCCGCACCGGGGTGGGGGATCCGGTGTTCACCGCGCGCAGGGCCCGGGCGAAGAGCTTGGCGTCCTGGACAGCCTGCAGGCCGTCTGCCTCGGCGCTGATACGCAGGACGATGTCCTCCTGGGCGATGGTGCCGCTGTAGCCGTGGTCGGCCTCGCACTGCGGGTCACCGCAGCTCGCCGGGCCCATATCCAGGCGCTGGCCGCCGGACCAGGCGATGGACAGGGTGACCTCGCGCACCGGGTCGGAGGGCTTGTAGTTCTGCGGCTGGGCGTACATGTAGCTCAGGACCACCGAACGGATCTGCGCCACGGGGACAGATTCCGTGGAAATCTGCGCCACGATCTGTTCGCCCGCCTCGTCGAGCTGCTGATCGTCCACGTGGGTGATCACCAGCATGTCGTCGGTGAGGACCAGGACGGTGATGTGCCGGCGGACCTCTGCCCGGTCGAAGTGCGTCTCAAGGTGGACCAGGTGTGCCAGGCAGTCGCGGCCGTCCAGGGCGTCATCCACCACGTCGGCAACCAGCAGCGGGTAAAAGCCCGCCTGCTGCAGGGCGCCTTCGAGGCTCTGGCCCTGGACGCTGTGGTTGTGTGAGCTGTGCTGGAAGACCTGCGGGCTGTGGTCGGGCGCTTGAGGCTTCGAGGTGGGAGGCTGGGAGCTCATTTCCCCATTTTCACAGATCGCTGTGGCACATGCTAACCAAGAGGCTAGCTCCGCATCGCCCGGCGCGCGCTGTCGGTGCGCTGGGACGCGTTGCCGATCCGGACGTCCGCGGCCAGGATGAAGGCCCCCTGCGGCGTGGCCAGGACCGGATTGAACTCGACGAGCGCGATCTCCGGATGCGCGTCCTTGAGCCGTGCCAGCCGCGCGGCGACGTCCTCCAGGGCCGAAACGTCCACAGCGGGCAGGCCCTGGTACCCGAACAGCTTCCGGGACGCGCGCGGGCTGCGGATGAGGTCACGGAGGTCGGCTCCGGACAGCGGCGGGGCGCGGTGCGCCCAGTCGTCCAGGAGGTTGACGGCGTCGCCGGCCAGCCCGAAGGACACCACGGGGCCCAGCAAGGGGTCCTCGATGGCCCGCAACGTGCAGGCCTGCCCCACCTGGGCCATGGTCTGGACCTCCAGCGAGGCCGGGCCGTAGGGTTGCAGCGCCCGGCGCATCTGCTGGATGTTCAGCCGGAGGGAGTCCGCGTCCTGGATATCCAGCCGCACTCCGCCCAGGTCCAGCCGGTGGCGGAGGGTGGGGTCGGTCGTCTTCAGTGCCACCGGCCAGCCCAGCCTGCCGGCCGCCTCCACGGCTTCATCCTCGGTGTTGAAGCCTTCCGAACGCAGGACCCGGATCCCGTAATGC
This sequence comes from Arthrobacter sp. NPDC057009, assembly GCF_042673905.1. Taxonomy (NCBI): domain Bacteria; kingdom Bacillati; phylum Actinomycetota; class Actinomycetes; order Micrococcales; family Micrococcaceae; genus Arthrobacter; species Arthrobacter sp. NPDC057009. The sequence continues at coordinate 21,712 of NZ_JBHUSB010000028.1, read as the reverse complement.
GCCAGCAGCCGGGCTGCGTCTTCGGGGTTGAGCTTCTTCAGCTGCTCGCCGCGGACATCAGCCAGCAGGTTGTCCAGATCGGCGTGCGCGGCGTCCGGATCGCACCCCTCGGGATCAACGAAGAGGCCCTGGTCACGTCCGGCCCATTCGGCGTACCGCACCACGGCAGACAGTGCCGCCACCGCCGCCCCGGGGTTCGAATAGCATGGCACCGGCGGCGCGTCCGGGCCCTCCCCCACCATGCCTTCCACATACACCGACGGATCGAGGATGCCGGTGAAGGCCGCCACCACGGGCTTTCCGGCCTCGGCGGACGATTCTGCGAGCGCACCGGCAATCTTCTCCACCGTCAGCCCGCGGGCCGGAAGGAAGGCGACCACGGCGGCGTGGACTGCATCCCGGGCCAGAACCTCCCGGAGCCGGTCCCGCAGGGCGGGCAGGGCACGGGACATGCCGGCGTCCAGGTCCAGGTCCACCGCCAGCGCCTCGACGCCGAGGCCGTGCGACACGGCGCTGTCCGCCACCACCTTCCCCAGTGCACCGGAGTTGCTGACAACCGCCACCCCCGCACCCTTGGGAAGCGGCTGGGCAGACACAATCTGCGCCACGTCCATGAGCTGTTCGATGGTCTCCACCCGGATCACACCGGCCTGGCGCATCATCGAATCCACGGCATCAGCCGGAGCCTGGGTGGTGCGCACGGCATGCCCCGGGGGCAACTGCAGACCCATGGAGGCGGACTTGGCCACGATCACCGGCTTGGTCCGGGCGAGCCTCCGGGCCAGGCGGGAGAACTTCCTCGGGTTGCCGATCGACTCCAGATACAGCCCCACGGCAGTGGTGTCGGCGTCGTCCTCCCAGAACTGCATCATGTCGTTGCCGGACACGTCGGCACGGTTACCCGCGGACAGGAAGGTGGAGATCCCGGCGCGGCGCCGGCTGGAGGCCGCGTACAGCGATACCCCGATTGCCGCGGACTGGCTGAACAGCCCCAGTCCGCCGCCGCGGGCCAGGCTGGGCGCCATGGAGGCGTTCAGCGACACCGCGGGGTTGGTGTTCACGATGCCGAGCGAGGCCGGGCCGATGACCCGCATCCCGTTGGCCCGCGCCTGCCGCACCAGCGCCCGCTGCCGGGCGAGGCCGCGTTCCCCGTCCTCGGTGAATCCCGCGGAGGCCACCAGGACCCCCTTCACACCGGCGGCCGCGCACTCGTCCACAACCTTGGGAACTTCCTCATAGGGAACTGCGACTATGGCCAGCTGGACGGGCCCTGGAACCTCGGAAAGCTTGCCGAAGGACAGCATCCCGGCCAGCTCAAAGGCCTCCGGGTTGATGGCGTAGACCGGGCCGGTGAAGCCGCCTTCGATGATGTGTTCCAGGAGCTGGTACCCCACAGTCCCCCACCGCCGGCTTGCGCCGATCACCGCCACCGACGACGGCGCCAACAGGTCCTGGACGCTCCTCGCCTCCGCGCGGTGTTCCCGGGCTTCCATCACCGCACGCGATTTGTCCGTGGGGTCGATGTTGAACTCCAGGCTCACCACGCCGTCGTCGAAATGGCGTTTGACGTCGTAGCCGGCGTCGGAGAAGACCATGAGCATCTTGCGGTTCTCGGGCAGCACCTCGGCGCTGAACCGGCGGATCCCGTTTTCGCGGGCGGCGGCCGCCAGGTGCTCCAGCAGGATCGAGCCGATCCCGCGGCCCTGGTGCGCGTCGGCGATGTTGAAGGCCACTTCAGCCTCGGCGGGGTCGTCCAGCCGGTCATACCGGCCGATGCCGATGATGTCCCCGCCGATGGTGATGACGAAGGCCACCCGGTCCCGGTAATCCACTTCGGTGAAGCGCTTGAGCTCGCGGCTGGAGAGCCGCTCCTTGAAGGCGAAGAACCGCATGTAGATGGAGTTCTGCGACTGCCGCGTGTGGAAGGTCTGCACGGCGTCCGCGTCGGTGGGGTGGATGGGCCGCAAATGCGCTGTTCCGCCGTCCCGCAGGACGACATCGGCCTCCCAATATTCCGGATATTCGCCGTCCCCGGGCTGATCCACCATAGGCTTAGCCTAGCTAAACCTCCCGAAGTGCACCCCAAAAAGGATCCACCAGCCCCATGGCACGCCGCCAAACCCGCACCCCCGCAGGGGAAACAGTCCAGGACTACACCGAAAACATCGTTGATATCGACGTGACTTCCGAGATGGAAGGCTCCTTCCTGGAGTACGCGTACTCGGTCATCTATTCCCGGGCCCTGCCCGACGCCCGGGACGGCCTGAAGCCTGTCCAGCGGCGCATCCTGTACATGATGAGCGACATGGGCCTCCGCCCGGACCGCGGCCACGTCAAGAGCGCGCGCGTGGTGGGCGAGGTCATGGGAAAGCTCCACCCGCACGGTGACACCGCCATCTACGACGCCATGGTGCGCATGGCGCAGGACTTCTCGCTCCGGCTTCCCCTGATCGACGGCCACGGAAACTTCGGCTCGCTCGACGACGGCCCGGCAGCACCGCGGTACACCGAGGCCCGGCTGGCGGCGGCGGCGCTCACCATGACGGACCACCTCGATGAGGACGTGGTGGACTTCGTCCCCAACTACGACAACCAGCTCACCCAGCCGGAGGTCCTGCCTGCGGCGTTCCCCAACCTGCTGGTCAACGGCACCACGGGCATCGCGGTGGGCATGGCCACGAACATGGCCCCGCACAACCTCGTGGAAGTCATTGCCGCCGCCCGGCACCTGATCGCCAACCCGGACGCGACGCTGGACGACATCATGCAGTTCGTCCCCGGCCCCGACCTGCCCACCGGCGGGCGCATCGTGGGCCTGGACGGCATCCGGGATGCCTACGCCACCGGCCGCGGCTCCTTCAAGACCCGCGCCAAGGTGGAGGTGGAGCAGCTCTCGGCCCGGCGGACCGGCCTGGTGGTCACCGAACTGCCGTACATGGTGGGTCCGGAAAAGGTGATCGAGAAGATCAAGGACGCCGTCAACGGCAAGAAGCTGGCCGGCATCAGCGACGTCGTGGACCTGACCGACCGCAAGCACGGCCTGCGGCTGGTCATCGAGCTGAAGAACGGCTTCAACCCCAACGCCGTTCTCCAGCAGCTCTACCGCTACTCGCCGATGGAGGATTCCTTCGGCATCAACAACGTCACCCTCGTGAACGGGCAACCGCAGACCCTGGGCCTGCTGCAGCTGCTCACCGTCTACGTGGACCACCGCATCTCGGTGGTCCGGCGCCGGACGGTGTTCCGCCTGGGCAAGAAGAAGGACCGCCTCCATCTGGTGGAGGGCCTGCTCATCGCCATCGTGGACATCGACGAGGTCATCCAGATCATCCGGTCCTCGGACGAGGCCTCCGCGGCGCGTGAACGGCTGATGTCCATCTACGACCTCACCGAGATCCAGGCGAACTACATCCTCGAGCTCCGGCTCCGCCAGCTGACCAAGTACAGCAGGATCGAGCTGGAGAAGGAACAGGACGAGCTCCGCAAGGAGATCGCCGAGCTGGAGGCCATCCTCGAATCCGATCAGCTGCTGCGGGAGCTGGTCTCGGACGAGCTCGGGGAGATCGCGGAGAAGTACGGCACGCCGCGGCGCACGGTGCTCCTGGAGCCCGAGGCCGTGTCCCCCACCGTGGCCAGCGCTGGCGGCGACCAGGGCAAGGCGGTCAAGGGCAAGCCTGCCCCCCTCGCCCTCGAGATCGCCGACGACCCGTGCTGGGCGATCCTCACCGCCTCCGGGCAGATCGCCCGGACCGCGAACCGGGACAGCCTGGCCGAGACCGGTCCTCGTTCAAAGCACGATGTGTTCCGCTCGGTGGTCAAGACGTCGGCCCGCGGCGAGATCGCCGCGGTCACCTCACAGGGACGCATGCTGCGGATCCAGGTGATGGACATGCCCGTCCTGCCGCCGGTCTCCGGCCTGCCCAACCTCGCCGGCGGCGTTCCCGCCAAGGACTTCATCACCCTCCTCAAGGGTGAATCGCTCGTGGCCTTTGCGCCGCTCGATGAGGTGCTGGCCCTTGGCACGGCGCAGGGAGTCGTGAAGCGGGTGCAGCCTGACTACCCGCTGAACCGCGAGGACTGGGAAGTGATCACGCTGAAGGATAAGGACAACGTGGTTGGCGTGGCACCTGCGGGCGCTGACGATACCGACCTCGTCTTCCTGACCCGGCAGGCACAGCTGCTGCGGTTCACCGCCGCCAATGTCCGCCCGCAGGGCAGGACGGCCGGTGGCATGGCCGGCATCAAGCTCGCCGCCGGCGACCAGGTGGTGTTCTTCGGTGCCGTCGCCCCCGGCGACGAGGCCGCCGTCGTCGTTACCATTTCCGGCACGGAAGGTGCCCTGCCGGGCACCGCCCCCGGGGCCGCCAAGGTGACGGCCTTCGCCGAATACCCGGCCAAGGGCCGCGCCACCGCCGGGGTCCGGGCGCACCGGTTCCTGAAGGGCGAGGACACGCTGCTGCTGGCGTGGGCCGGCCACGGGCCGGCGAAGGCGTCATCGTCGGCCGGGGTGGCCCGCTCGCTGCCCCAGGAGCACGGCCGGCGCGACGGTTCGGGCATTCCGCTCTCGCAGGCGGTGGACGTGATCGGGCCGAGCATGGCCTGGCCGGAATCCGCTTAGACTGCTGCCATGCCTATAGTCCCGGATGAAAAGGACTGGACCTGGGTCCTGTCCCGCCCCTGCACGCAGTGCGGCTTCGACGCGTCCACCGTCACGCCGTCGACAGTTCCAGGCAGCGTCGAAAGCATGCTGCCGCGCTGGCGGGCAGTACTCCGGCGCCCGGACGCCGGAGAGCGCCCGGACGGCAACACCTGGTCCGCGCTGGAGTACGCCTGCCATGTCCGGGACGTGTTCAGCCTCTTCGACCGCCGCCTGAACCTGATGCTCACTGTGGACGATGCCCGCTTTGAGAACTGGGACCAGGACCAGACAGCGCTGGACAGCGATTACGCGCACGCGGACCCGGCTGTGGTGAGCGCCGAGCTCACCGCGGAGGGCGAGCAGGTGGCGGCCTCCTTCGCCCGCGTCGAGGAGTCCCAGTGGGGCAGGACAGGGCTGCGCAGCAATGGTTCCGAGTTCACCGTCCTGACGCTCGCGCAGTATTTCCTGCACGACGTCGTCCATCACCTTGCGGATGTGGACGGCTGACCGCCGGTTCTGGCTAGAGCTGCGGCGCTAGAGGACCTTGTCCCAGGCAAGGCTCGTGTTGACGGGGGCGTAGCCCATCTTGCGGTACAGCGCCATAGCGCCGGTCGGGTTGTCGGAGTCGACGTCCAGCGACGCCAGGTCCATGCCCGCTGCCGCGAAGCGCCGCATGGCGTCTGCGAGCAGGGCCTGGGCGATGCCGCGCCCGCGGAACTCCCGTCGGACGCCGAGCAGGTCCGTGTACCCTTCGGTGAAGCCGCGCGTCACGGCAGTCTCCGGGTCGTGGCTGGCCAGCTGGTACCCGACCACCTCGCCCGTGCTGCTCTCCCGCACCACGGCGCTGAGGTCGGGCCGGGCCAATGGATCGTTGACCACGAAACCCCATGATTCCTCGTCCCGTGGCTCGCTGCCCCAGTGGTCGGCAAACACCTGGTTGTGCGCCAGACGCAATGATTCACTCAGCCCGGGTTCCATGGGCACGAACTCCAGGCCGTCGGCCAGGGGTGCTTCGGGCAGCGGAGACGACAGCGGACGGTGCATCTCGTTGTAGTAGCGGACCACCTCATACCCGGATTCCTCGAGGAGCGCGCACTGGTGCTGCTGCTTCTGCTCGATAAAAATCCGCAGCCGCGGTTGCACAGGTGTGTCGCTGCCCTGGACGCTGCCATCCTCCGCGAAGCGCTGCCTGGTCCGGGCCTCCAGCCACCGCAGCAGGGCTGATCCGACGCCGCGGCGCTGCCACTGCGGGTCCACGGCACAGAATCCGTTCGCTTTGTCCCCGTCCTGGTTCTTGGTGAGGCGGGCGTAGGCCCGGGAAACACCTTCAGAGTCGAAGCCCAGAACGGCGTTTTGCCCGATCGGGTTCTTCTTTGATTCCACAATCTGCTCAAGGTCCGCCCGCCGCTCGAACCAGACGGGCTGCTCGACCGCTGCGGTCCGGGCAATCAAGGCTGCCCAGGAGTCGAGGTCCCCTTCCGATACGGGCCGCCAGTGCAGATCGGGGAAGCCGACTGCCGGGGCGGCCGGGGCATGGTTGTGCGTCATGGGAACAGGCTAGCCGTCCGCGACAGTGGCAGGAAGCCGTAGGCTGGGGCAAAGACCGGGCACGTTTCCTACCGCGAAAGGCATTTGATGCTTATTCTCTTCGGTTTCAAGACGGTTCAGAAGCTGCTGCCGGGCCGCGCGGCCTCGTGCCGGTACTGTGGCGTGTTCGCCCATCAGCACCTGGAGGAGCGCGCCACTAAATTCACGCTGTTCTTCATTCCCGTCTTCACCACCTCCCGTTCCTACCGGATCACGTGCTCGAACTGCGGGGCCACGTCCATGGTCAATAGCCGCGAGAAGAGGGCGCTGGTGGGCTAGATCGGGGTGCGGGAACGAACCCGTCCACGCCGAGGGGCTCTTCCCTGGCTGTCCGTTCATGGTCAGAATGGGTGGGTTAGACCGGCTGTCCGGGTCCGACCGCGGCCTCGGCCATAGGGAAGGAAGCAGATGAGCGATCACCAGGAACATCCCCCGATCCCCACCCCGGGGAGCGCCCAGGGCCTTGACCGGAAGGTTGCCGACGGGTGCCCCGTCGCCCACGACAGCGTTACTTCACACGGCAGCGAGAGCGAGAATCCGGCCATCGACTCGCCCCAGCCCAAGGCGCACCGGCCGCGGAGCGTCATGGACTGGTGGCCGAACCAGCTCGACCTGTCCGTGCTCCACGCCAACCACCCGGCGGGCAACCCGCTCGGTCCCGGCTTCAGCTACCGCGAGGAGTTCCAGAAGCTCGACGTCGAGGCGCTCAAGCAGGACATCATCCAGGTCCTGACGACGTCCCAGGACTGGTGGCCCGCGGACTTCGGGCACTATGGCGGCCTGATGATCCGGCTGAGCTGGCACGCTGCAGGCACCTACCGGGTCCACGACGGCCGCGGCGGTGCGGGCGACGGCAGCCAGCGGTTCGCGCCGCTCAACAGCTGGCCGGACAACGCAAACCTCGACAAGGCCCGGCGGCTGCTGTGGCCGGTCAAGCAGAAGTACGGCCAAAAGCTTTCCTGGGCCGACCTCCTGGTGCTCGCCGGCAACGTCGCCCTCGAATCGATGGGCTTCAAGACGTTCGGCTTCGCCTTCGGCCGTGAGGACGTGTGGGAGCCCGACGAGATCTTCTGGGGTCCGGAAGACACCTGGCTCGGTGATGAGCGCTACATCGGCGAGGGCAAGATGGCCGAAGATGTCGGTTCCACCGAGATGGGCCTGATCTACGTCAACCCGGAGGGACCCATGGGAAACCCGGATCCCAAGCTCGCGGCAGCGTTCATCCGCGAAACCTTCAAACGCATGGCCATGAATGACGAGGAAACCGTTGCCCTGATCGCCGGCGGCCACACGTTCGGCAAGACCCATGGCGCCAGTGACGCCGACGCCCACGTCGGTCCGGAGCCGGAAGCCGCCGACCTCGAGGCTCAGGGCCTGGGCTGGCTGAGCAGCTATGGCAGCGGCAAGGGGAAGGACACGATCACCTCGGGCCTCGAGGTCACCTGGACGGACCGGCCCACGGAGTGGAGCAACCGCTTCTTCGAGATCCTGTTCGAGCACGAGTGGGAGCTCGTCAAGAGCCCGGCCGGCGCGCAGCAGTGGGTCGCCAAGGACGCCCCCAAGACCATCCCGGACGCCTACGACCCGGAAAAGAAGCACCGGCCGACGATGCTCACCACGGATCTGTCGCTGCGCTTCGACCCCGCCTATGAGCAGATCTCGCGGCGGTTCCTGGAGAACCCGGACGAGTTCGCACTCGCCTTCGCCAAGGCCTGGTACAAGCTGCTGCACCGCGACATGGGCCCCGTCGGCCCCCACCTCCTCGGCCCGTGGGTTCCCGAGCCGCAGCTCTGGCAGGACCCCGTCCCCGCGGCCGACCACGAACTGATCGGCGAGCAGGACATCGCGTCGCTGAAGGAAAAGCTCCTGGATTCAGGTCTGTCCGTCTCGCAGCTGGCCAGCACGGCCTGGGCCGCGGCATCCACGTTCCGCAAGACTGACAAGCGCGGCGGCGCCAACGGGGCACGCATCCGGCTGGAACCGCAGCGCGGCTGGGAGGTCAATGAGCCCGGGAAGCTCGCCGCTGCACTGGAGACCCTCGGGTCAGTGCAGGAGCAGTTCAACTCCGCCCAGTCCGGGGGCAGGAAGGTCTCGCTGGCGGACCTGATCGTCCTTGGCGGCTGCGCGGCCGTGGAGAAGGCCGCGCGGGACGCCGGTTTCGCCGTCACCGTGCCGTTCCGGCCCGGCCGGACCGATGCTTCCCAGGACCAGACCGACGTCGAGTCGGTCCAGTACCTGCAGCCGCGGGCAGACGGGTTCCGTAACTACGTGCGCCCGGGCGAGAAACTCCAGCCGGAAACCCTCCTGCTGGACAAGGCGTACCTGCTGGACCTCTCCGCGCCGGAGATGACGGCGCTCATCGGTGGCCTGCGCGCGCTCGGCGCCAACGTCGGCGGCTCCGCCCACGGTGTCCTCACCGACAAGCCGCAGGTCCTGACGAACGACTTCTTCGTCAACCTGCTCTCCCCGGGCGTCCGGTGGAAGGTGTCGGAGGAGGAGAACGTCTACGAGATCACCGACGTTGCCACCGGAGATCTGAAGTGGACAGCCACACCGGTCGACCTGGTGTTCGGCTCCAACTCGCAGCTCCGGGCGCTGGCCGAGGTCTACGCGAGCGACGACGCCAAAGAGAAGTTCGTCAACGACTTCGTGGCGGCCTGGGTGAAGGTGATGGAGCTCGACCGCTTCGACCTGCGCTAACCCAGACCAACGACCCGGACCGGCTGCATTGGGCAGCCGGCCCGGATCTTTCACCGGTTCCTACACTGGCTGGTTCTTACACCTGGCGCGCGGTTACACCGGCGGTTACACCGGCTGGCCGGACACCGCCATTTCTGATGCCGGCAGCCGGTGCTCCGGGCGAAGATCGAGGAGTGCGTCGTCCGGGCTGATGTCCGCCGGGTTGTGGGTCACCAGCACCACCGTGCGCGACGCAAGCCCGGCACGCAGGTCCGCGATCAGCGCCCGGCCTGATTCGGCGTCGAGGTGCGCCGTGGGCTCGTCCAGCAGGATGACGTCGGCCTGCGTCATCAGGGTCCGTGCGACGGCCAACCGCTGCCGCTCGCCGCCGCTGAGGAACGCCCCGCCCGGTCCGATGCGGGTGTCCAGGCCGTCTTCCAGCCGCGCCAGCAGGGGCGCGAGGCCCACCGCCGACAACGCGTCCAGCATCGCCTGCTCGGTCGCCGCCGCAGACGCCGCACCGGACTCCAGCCGCGGGCTGCCGAGCAGCAGGTTGCCGCGGACCGTGGAGTCGAAGAGGTGCGCCTCCTGCGGGCACCACGCCGCGGTGCCGGTCACGGCAATGCGGCCTTCGCGGGCCGGGAGAAAGCCGAGGACGACGGCCAGCAGCGTGGATTTGCCGGCGCCCGACGGGCCGGTCACCGCCAGCCAGCGGCCGGGTTCAGCGACGGCGGACAGACCGTTGAAGACATTTCCGCCCCCGGGCCAGGCCGCTGCCAGTCCATCCAGCTCCACGCCCGGCTGGCTGAGCCTCCGGGGCGGTGGCGCGGCAGGTCCGTCTGTTTCCGGGCCGGTGGCGCCGGCCCGGCCGGCTGTGTCTGCCCGCGCAGCTTCCGGGACGCCGAGGACGCCGGACTCACCGATGCGGCGCAGGACCGCACGCAGTGCCGGGAACTGCCGTACCGCCGTCGTCATGGCCCCAAAGGGTTCGGCGAGCGCCAGCTGCAGCAGGACAACGACGCCGACTGTGGTCGCCGGAAGGGGCCCGGCCAGAACCTCCGGCGCTGCCAGCGCCGCGCTGTAGAGGGCGCCCGCGCCGCAGGCGGCAACGGTGAGCGCCTGGCCGAGGCCCTCCGCCCAGGCCGAACGGCGTGCCGCACCGGTGGCTTTCCGGTCCAGCGCACGGATGCCGTCCAGGACGGGCTGCTTGGCACCGTTGGCATGCAGTTCCGCCCGGGCATCCAAAGCGGCGGCGACACGCCGGAGGACACTGGAGCGCAGCCGCTGCTCGGCCCTGGCTGACATCCGGTCCGCGAGCAGCGCCGCCGCGGGCGCGGCAACCAGGCTCACCAGTGCCGCGGCGAGCACCGCCGGCAGGGCCGCTGGAAGCAGCCAGCCCACGGTGCCCACGGCGGCTGCCGCCACCGCCACGGCCGTGACCGGAGGCAGCACTACCCGCGGGAGCAGGTCCCGGACCGTGTCGACATCCTCGATGACGGCGCCCAGCACGTTGCCGCCCTGCAGCAGCCGGCGCAGGGACAGCGCCCGCTGGCTGAGGGATGCCCAGAGGCTGCCGCGCAGCTTCGTCAGGGAGGCAAACACGGCTTCGTGCAGGAGGAGCCGCTCGCAGTAGCGCAGCACGGCCCGGCCGATGCCGAAGAAGCGGACCCCCACGATCGCGGTCAGGAGGTACATGATGGGCGGCTGCTCGCTGGCGCGCAGGATGAGCCAGCCGGACAGTCCGGAAAGCGCGACGGCGAAAAGGGCGGCCAGGGCACCGACGAGTCCGGAGGCAGCGAACCGTCCACGGACCGGCGCCAGCAGCCGGACGAGCATCCCAACGGTGTGGCCGGTACTGTACCCGGCTTCCGGGGCCGGGACGACGGCCTCTGAGGTGCCGGCCGTTGCGGTGGCGGCTGCCCGGGTAGCGCCCGCGCCGCCAACAGCCGGGGCGCCAACAATCTCGCCTCCCACAACCGGGGCGTCGGGAGCGGCGGCAGCAGTGGAAGGGTGACCGGTCGCGCGGATGCCACTGGCAGCAACTCCGCTTCCGGACAGCGGGACGATGTGGTCGGCGAGTTCCCTCGTCTGCCGGTCATGGGCCACCAGGATGACGGTGGCGCGGCCTCGCAGCGCACGAATCGCGTCATGGACACGGTTGGCTGACTCCCGGTCAAGGTGGGCGGTGGGCTCATCGAGCAGCAACACCGAGGCACCCGCCTCGATGCGGGCCAGGCCGCGGGCAAGGGCGACGCGGCGCAGCTCGCCCGGGCTCAGCTCGGCCGGGTGCTTGTCCGCCAGGTGGTCCGCACCTGCTGCCGCCAGGCAGCGCAGCACTCCCCCGCCGTCGCTGTCCGCGTTTGCTACTGCGGTGCCGGCGGCAAGGTACAGCAGCACCTCCCCGTGCACGGTGTCCGCCACCATCACCGGATGCTGCGGCACCCACGCCACGTCGTCCGCCGAAAATCCTTCAACAGTTCCGGACACGGCAGTACCGCCGCCGCTTCCGACCGTTCCCGCCAGGACGCCCAGCACCGTGCTCTTGCCGGCCCCGCTGGGACCGTCCAGCGCAGTGACGAGTCCGGCAGGTGCCGAAAAGCTGAGGGGCCCGACGGCGGGACCCTGTCTTCCCGGATAGCTGACCGTCAGCTCCCGGACCGTCACGCCAACGCCCTCCCCACCGTCTGCCCGCATCCCCGGCACGAGCCGCCTGGGCTCCGGTGCTTCCAGCACCGCTGTTGTTTCGGCAAGGGCGGCCCGGCCGTCGTCGCTCGCGTGGTGCGCAGTTCCCAGCTCACGGAGCGGAAGGTAGCAGTCGGGGGCGAGAATGAGCGCCAGCAGTCCTGCCTCCAGCGCCATGTCCCCGTGGACGAGCCGGACACCAATGAACACCGCCACCACCGCAACGGAGATTGTGGCAATGAGTTCCAGGGCGAGCGCCGAAAGGAACGCCGTCCGCAGGGTGCCCATGGTCCGCGACCGGTAGTCCTCGGAAATGTCCTCCAGCGCTCGGCGCTGGGCTGCGGCCCGGCCGAGCCCCACCAGCACCGGCAGCCCCTTGGCGAGTTCGAGCATGTGCCCGGACAGCCGGGAGAGGGCGGCCTGGGCATCCCGCACCTTGTCCTCGGTGTAGCGGCCGATCAGCACCATGAATAACGGGACGAGCGGCACCGTCAGCACGATCACCACGGCACTGACCCAGTCCGCAAAGAGGATCCGGGCACCGAGGAGCAGCGGGATGGCTGCACAGTTCACCAGCGCCGGAAGGTACTGCGTGTAGTAGCTGTCCAGGGCATCCAGGCCCCGCGTCGCAAGCACCGCCAGGCCGCCGTCGGACGGTCCTGCGGTCCGGACGCCGTTGCGCAGTGCCGTCTCCAGCAGCTGCGTGCGCAGCTCTTCCTTGACGCCCAGCGCCGCCCGCCGGGCTGCCACGCCCTGCGCCCAGACCGTGACGGAGCGCAGCACCACGCCGGCCGCGCCCCAGCCCAGCTGGTCCGCCCACGCGGTGTCCTGCGTCATGAGGCCGGCGAGGACGGACGCGACGGCCTGGCCCATGAGCACCAGGGCCAGAGCTTTCAGCGCGGCCAACAGGCCCAGGCCGTAGAGGGCGCGGCGGGTGGAGGGGCCGGAGGGGAACTGCGGTTTCACGGCGGGTCAGTCTTTCCTGATGAGTGCTTTCGCAGCGATCGCGGGCAGGAAGCTGTGCGCCTCCGGGATGTGGGCGGCGCTGACGCGGCGCCGGAACACCCAGTACGTCCACGCCTGGTAGGCGATCACCAGCGGCAGTCCGACGCACGCCACGATGCTCATCAGGCCGAGGGTGTAGTCAGAGGACGAGGCGTTGGCGATGGTGAGGTTGAAGGCGGGGTCGATCGTTGACGGCAGGACCACCGGGAACACGGCACCGAAGATGGACGCCGATCCGCCCAGCAGGAACACACCGGTAGCCAGGAACGCCCGGCCTTCGTTTCCCTTCCGGGCCTGGGCCCAGGCCACGCCCGCCGCCACCACAGCCACAGCCAGGACAACCAGGGTCCAGACTTCACCGGTGAGGACCTGCACCCCGATGGCCCAGCCCGCCATCGGGAGGAGCAGCACGGGAAGCAGCCGCACAAACCACTGCCGCGCGCGGTGCCGGACATCGCCGTCGGTCTTCAGTGCCAGGAACGCCAGCGCGTGCAACAGCGCGAAGGCAGCCACCGCCAGGCCTCCCAGCACGGCGTACCAGCTGAACCACGCGAACGGTCCGCCGTCGCGGTCGCCGTTGGCGTCCAGCGGCAGTCCGGTGGTGGTCAGGCCGAGGGCGGCCCCCACGCCGAAGGCTGCAACAAAGGATCCGACGGCGATCGCCCAGTCCCAGGTGTTCCGCCAGCGGTCCGTGTCCACCTTCCCGCGGTACTCGAAGGCAACCGCACGGAAGATCAGCGCGACGAGGACCAGCAGCAGCGGCAGGTACAGGGCCGAGAACAGCGAGGCGTACCAGAACGGGAAGGCCGCGAACGTGGCACCGCCTGCGGTCAGGAGCCAGACTTCGTTTCCGTCCCAGACCGGGCCGATGGTGTTCAGGAGCACGCGGCGTTCGGTGTTGTTGCGGGCAAAAATCTTCATCAGCATCCCGACGCCCAGGTCGAAGCCCTCCAGGAAGAGGTAGCCCGTCCACAGGACGGCGATGGCAATGAACCAGATGGTTGGCAGCAGTTCCATGCTTTGTATCCTCGGTCTCAGTAGGCTCGGGTCTTAGTAGGCGAAGGCCAGGACGTCGTCGGAGGTTCCGGGTTTTCCCGGTCCGCCGTCGCGGGGCGTGGCGTCCTCGTTCTCGTCGACCGGCGCGTGCACCAGTTCGGGCATGGCCGAGACGACGCCGCCCCGGACATACTTCACGAGGAGCTTCACTTCCACCACCAGGAGCACTGCGTAAATCAGGGTGAGGACGACGAGGGAGGCCAGGATCTCACCAGCGGATACCCCGGGCGAAACGGCTGCGGCGGTGAACATGAAGACCGGGTCGATGCCGTTGAGGTCGGGATTGGGGGCCACGACGAAGGGCTGCCGGCCCATTTCCGTGAAGATCCAGCCTGCGGCGTTGGCACCGAAGGGGGCCAGGATTCCGAACACGGCCAGCCGCATCAGCCAGCGGGACTCGGGCACGGTCCCCTTGCGGACCAGCCAGAGTGCCACGAGGGCGGCGAGGGCAGCGAGGCCGCCGAATCCGATCATGGCGCGGAAGCCCCAGTAGGTGACCTCCATGACGGGGACATACTGAATCTCCTGGCCGGCGCGGTCACCGTAGATGGGGTTGTCCGGCAGATGGGTGCCGTAGTTTGCCTTGTACTCGTCGATCAGGCTGTTGACGCCCTTGACCTCGGTGGTGAAGTCGCCCTTGGCGAGGTAGGACAGGATCCCGGGGATCTCGATCACGGCCTTGATGTCATCGCAGTTGCGTGCGCCGAGGTTGCCCACGCTCAGGACCGAGAAGCCCGTTCCGTCGTGGCAAGCTGCTTCAGCGGCGGCCATCTTCATGGGCTGCTGCTCGAACATCAGCTTGCCCTGAAGGTCGCCGGTGAGGGCGGTTCCGGCGAAGGAGATCATGGCGACGACGGCGCCGATCCGGAGGGATTTGAGCCAGACAGTGTGGTCGGCACGGTCCCGGCCGGGGATCTCTGCGGAGCCGACAATGACCTTTCCGTCAGCGCCGACGGTGTCGATGCCGTCGCGGCGCCGGCGCCAGAGGTGGTACCAGGCGATGCCCAGCAGGAATCCGCCGGCGACGGCAAGGGCGCCGAAGAGGGTGTGCGGGACGGCCACCAGGGCGGTGTTGTTGGTGAAGACGGCCCAGGCGTCGGTCATGACCGGCCGGCCGTCGATCATCGTGACGCCGACAGGGTGCTGCATCCAGCTGTTGGCCACGATGATGAAGTACGCGGAGAAGAAGGAGCCGACCACGGCGATCCAGAGGCATGCCAGGTGCACGCCCTTCTTCAGCTGCTTCCAGCCGAAGATCCACAGGCCCAGGAAGGTGGACTCCACGAAGAACGCCAGCAGGGCCTCGAGGGCCAGCGGGGCGCCGAAGACGTCGCCCACGAAGCGGCTGTATTCACTCCACGCCATGCCGAACTGGAACTCCTGCACGATGCCGGTGGCCACACCCATGATGAAGTTGATGAGGAAGAGCTTTCCCCAGAACTTGGTCATCCGGAGGTAGGCCGGGTTTCCCGTGCGGTACCAGACCGTCTGCATGACGGCGACGACCAGCCCCAGGCCGATGGTCAGCGGCACCATCATGAAGTGGTAGACGGTGGTGATTCCGAATTGCCAGCGTGCGATTTCCAAGGCGTCCAAGGCGGTCCCTACTTACTGTTGGGTCGAGCTCTCCAGCACTGTTTTCTACAAAACGTAGAACTTCAACTTCTACAAAGTGTAGAACACGGGTCGAACACTGCAAAACACGGTGGCACGTCTGCCGGAGGAAGGCAATGGCCGGCGACGCGCCGAGCGTTCTACCTCATGTAGAAACGAAGCGCCAAACGCGATAGATTTGAAGTTGCAGTATTGGAATCACAGCACGGGCCGGTCGGCCGGCCGGTGCCAGTGCGTTGTCAAAAGGATGGACAGATGGCAAGTCTTGGCGAACTGGAACGGGCAGTCATGGACCTGCTCTGGGCTGGCCACGAAGCGGCCACGGCCAACACGCTGCGGGACATGCTCGCGCAGAGCACGGCGGCGCAGGGTGGAGCGGCAGGGCACGAGGGCAAGGACCTTGCGGTGACCACCGTCCTGACGGTCCTTTCGCGCCTCGAAAAGAAGGGCCTTGTGGAACGCGAACGCGGTACCCGGCCACACCGCTACCAGGCTGTATCCAGCCGTGAAGACCATACCGCCGAACTCATGCACGAAGTGCTGGGATCCGCCCCTGACCGCGAGGCCGTGCTGGCCCGGTTCATCGGTTCGGTGACGGAAAGTGAAGCCGAGACGCTGCGCAAACTGCTTGGTCACAGCTAGCAACTGATGTTCTGGACCTCATATTTCCTGGCGGTCCTGGCGATAGTACTGGCCTGGCCGGTGCCTATCCTCCTTTCGCGCGCCCACTGGCCGGCGCGCGACCCTTTCACGGCCATGGTGCTGTGGCAGGCCATCGGCCTGGCCGGTGGCCTTTCCATGATCGGCGCCATGCTGGTCTACGGCCTCGAGCCTGTAGGCGACAACCTGCTTGCGGGCCTTCGCGCGCTGACAGACATGGTGCTGTTCGCGGCGCCCACCACCGCATTGGGTTTCTGGCATCTCTTCGCGCTCTCCGCAGCGGCGCTGCTCACGGCACATCTCGTCTTCACGCTGCTGCTGACCTACTACAAGATCGAGCGCCAGCGAAAGCGCCATCGCGAACTGCTGGCCCTGCTGGCATCACCGTCCGACGACGGTCCCGGCACGGTGGTCATCAACCATGATTCACCGGTGGCGTATTGCCTTCCCGGCGGCGCCCGCTCCGTCACCGTCCTCTCCGACGGACTCATGGCCGCCCTCGAGCCGGCGGAGTTGCGGGCCGTCCTGATTCACGAAAACGCGCACCTGACCCAGCGCCACCACCTGCTGCTGTGGGCCTTCGCCGCCTGGCGCCAGGCGCTGCCGTGGCTGCCCACGACGCGCCTGGCCCAGGAAGCCGTGAACTCCCTGATTGAAATGCTGGCCGACGACGTTGCCCTCAAGACCGAAAGCAAGGGAACGCTGATCAAGGCGATAGCCATAGTCGCCAGCGGGTCTGCGGCGCCCCGGGGGGCCGCCGTCATGGAAACTGCAAACCTGGCGGGGTCAGGCCTTCAGCTGCCCGATGGTGCCGGCGGTTCCGGCCCGGCGAGCACGACGGCGTCACGCGTCAGCCGCCTGCTCTCCCCCAAGCCTCCGCTCGCCGCCGGCCTCCGTGCAGCCGTCCTCGCGGTGTGCACGCTGCTGCTGGCCATGCCCACCGCGCTGCTGATCGTTCCGGGCCTGCTGGGCTGAGACTTCGGCGGGTTGCCGCCCCGCCGCGGCAGCCTTAGGCGTCGATGCGTTCGCGGTCCAGGCTGGACGCTCCGGCGATGATGAAGTCCTTGCGCGGGGCGACATCCGATCCCATCAGCAGGTCGAAGATGGCCTCCGCCTGCTGGGCGTTCTCGATGTTGACCTTGCGGAGCATCCGGTGCCGGGGGTCCATGGTGGTTTCCGCCAGCTGTTCGGCATCCATCTCGCCCAGGCCCTTGTAGCGCTGGATGGGTTCCTTGTACTTCCTGCCTTCGGCGGCGAGCTTCGCCAGCAGGGTGTGCAGCTCGGCTTCGGAGTAGGTGTAGATCATCTCGTTGGCCTTCTGGCCGGGGTTGATGACTTCCACCCGGTGCAGCGGCGGGACGGCGGCGAACACCCTGCCCTCCTCCACCATCGGCCGCATGTATCGGAAGAACAGCGTGAGCAGCAGCGTACGGATGTGGGCGCCGTCGACGTCGGCGTCGGTCATCAGGATGACCTTCCCGTAACGGGCCGCTTCGATCGCGAAGCTGCGCCCCGAGCCGGCCCCCACCACCTGGATCAGTGCCGCGCACTCGGCGTTGGAGAGCATGTCGCCCACGGAGGCCTTCTGGACGTTGAGGATCTTGCCGCGGATGGGCAGCAGAGCCTGGAAGTCCGAGGAGCGCGCCAGCTTCGCGGTGCCGAGCGCCGAGTCGCCTTCCACGATGAACAGTTCGGAACGGGCGACGTCGTCGGTGCGGCAGTCAGCCAGCTTGGTGGGCATCGACGACGACTCGAGCGCGGTCTTCCGGCGCTGCGTCTCCTTGTGGACGCGGGCGGAGATGCGCGACTTCATCTCGCTGACGATTTTTTCCAGCAGCAGCGCCGACTGCGCCTTGTCGTTGCGGTTGGAGGAGTTGAGCTTGGCTGTGATCTCCTTCTCCACCACGCGGGCCACGATGGCCTTGACGGCCGAGGTGCCGAGGATTTCCTTGGTCTGGCCCTCGAACTGCGGCTCGGCGAGCCGGACGGTCAGCACGGCGGTGAGCCCAGCGAAGATGTCGTCCTTCTCGATCTTGTCGTTGCCGGCCTTGAGTTTCCGGGCGTTGGCTTCCACCGTCTTCCGGAACGTCTTCACGAGGGCCTGCTCGAAGCCGGCCTGGTGGGTGCCGCCCTTCGGTGTGGAGATGATGTTCACGAAGCTGCGGACGGTGGTGTCGTACCCGATGCCCCAGCGCAGCGCCACGTCCACTTCGCAGTCGCGTTCCACTTCGGCGATCTTGCTGTGGCCGCGCTCATCCAGCACGGGGACGGTTTCCTTGAACTTACCGGCGCCGTGCAGTCGCCAGACGTCGGTGACCGCGGAATCGGCAGCGAGGAAGTCAACGAACTCGGAGATGCCGCCGTCGTGGTGGAACACCTCCTCGTGCACCCCCAGTTCACCGGGTGTGCCGGGGAGCTTGCGCTCATCCCGGACCGTGATTTTCAGGCCCGGCACGAGGAAGGAGGTCTGGCGCGCACGTGCCGCGAGTTCTTCGTAGGAGAACCGGGCGTCCGGCGTGAAGATCTGGGTGTCTGCCCAGTAGCGGATGCGCGTGCCGGTGACGCCGCGTTTGGCTTTGCCGATCACGTCGAGGACAGAGTCCTCGACGAACGGGGAGAAAGCCGCTGCCGGGTTGGGCCTGCCGTTGTCGTCGAAACGGCCGGGCTCACCCCGCCGGAAGGACATCCTGTAGGTCTTGCCGCCCCGGTCCACTTCAGCGTCGAGACGGGCCGAAAGGGCGTTCACCACGGAGGCGCCGACGCCGTGCAGACCGCCGGAGGCGGTGTAGGAACCGCCGCCGAACTTGCCGCCGGCATGCAGCTTGGTGAAGACCACTTCGACGCCGGTAAGCCCCGTCTTGGGTTCAACGTCGACGGGAATGCCGCGGCCGTCGTCGTGAATCTCTACAGAATTGTCCGCGTGCAGGATGATCTTGATGTCATGGCCAAAGCCGGCCAGCGCCTCGTCGACGGAGTTGTCGATGATTTCCCAGAGGCAGTGCATGAGGCCGCGGGAGTCCGTGGATCCGATGTACATGCCGGGGCGTTTGCGCACGGCCTCCAGCCCCTCCAGCACCGAAAGGTGGCGGGCGGTGTAATCAGAACTCGGTGCCACAGGTAGTGAACTCCTTTGGAAAACAGGCCGGACCGGCATTAAAAGGCTCCCTCTAGCCTAGTCCCGACGCCGCCAAACTCCTGACTGCCACTCCCGACACGGGCACCAACTCCCGACGTTCGTTACGGACACGTGATACGCGGACAGCGAAAGTGACCCATCCTTGCCACGGTTTGGCAGCGAATGCTGGTTATATAGATGTACAGATCTACTAAGGAGGCCGACATGACAACAGCAGTTGCCGACCGCACGCTAACCGCAGCTGACCGGTGTGACCGTTGCGGAGCGCAGGCATACGTCCGGGTTGTACTCGAGTCCTCCGGAGGTGAGCTGCTCTTCTGCGCCCACCATTCACGCGCCGTTGAAGCGACCCTCAGGCCGCTCAGCTCTGAATGGCACGATGAGACGGACCGGCTGCACGAGAAGGCTCCGGTTCCGGTCGACTAGACAACAAGGCTTGAAGCCAGGACCCCCAGGCGGGGGTCCTGGCTTTTTCTTTTTCGGCTTTTATTTATTTCGACGGCGGATCCCCCGCGGGCTAAATTGTCAGTGCCCCTTGGCAGACTGTGTTCATGGAAGTTCTGGGAAATTCAGCAGTGAAAACGGGGGCACCGCACGGCGACGCCCCGCTTGCTGCCGCCGTTCCCGTCGGCGGGTTCTCCGGCGAGGTTTTTTCCTTCGATGGCTTCCTTGATGACGACTTTCCCTACGGCGCTGATCCGGACTCCGCGTATCCGGAGGACCCTTTCCCCGGCGGGGAGTATGACGACGGTGACCTCCCGGAAGATCCGTTTCCCGAGGCGCTGTTTTACGAGACATCGTTCACCGGTTGTGAGCGCTCGGATGGTGGTGCAGCGGGGTTGAGTCTCGACGGCCGGATCGGCGCGGTAAAGAGACTTTTACGGACCGATCTCACTGCCGACGGTCCCGGGTTGATCGACCAGACCGCGGTTCTGGAGAAATTCAAACGCTGGGCCACCGGGCAGCAGGCCAGGCTGGCCGTCGAGTTCGAAGCGAGACAGCGCCAGGAACAGACTGAATTCGAAGCGGCGAGCAGCCCTGCGCAGACCAAAGCCAGTAGTCTGTCGGCTGAGGATCCGGGCAGGAAGCGACACACGGAACATAGCCTGGGTGTGGCCGAGCAGATCGCCCTTGCCCGGGGTGAGTCCCCGCACCGCGGCGGCCGGCTGCTCGGCATGGCCAAAGCCCTCGTCATCGAAATGCCCCACACCCTCACCGCTCTGGATACCGGCCGGCTGAGCGAAGAAAAGGCCATGCATGTGGTGAAGGAAACGGCCTGCCTGACCGTCGAAGACCGGGCCGCGGTCGACGAGGAACTCGCCGCCGATACCGGGACCTTCGACGGGGTAGGGACCCGCGGCGTCATCGCCGCGGTCAAAGCCGCTGCGATCCGACGGGATCCGCGCTCGGTCACCCAGCGGGCCAGCCACGCCGCCACCGAGCGGGGCGTGAGCCTGCGCCCGGCCCCGGACTGCATGACCTACCTCACAGCGCTGCTGCCCGCCCACGAAGGCGTCGCCGCCTACACAGCACTCACCCGGCAAGCCGACGCCCTCCGCTCCGCCGGAGACCCGCGCTCCAAAAACCAGGCCATGGCCGACACCCTCGTCGAATCCGTCACCGGCACCCCCGGCGGGATCAGCGGCATCGACATCAACCTCGTCATGACCGACCGCACCCTCCTCCAAGCCGACAGCGAAGCCGCCCGCCTCACCGGCTACGGCACCGTCCCCGCAGCCTGGGCACGCGAACTCCTCAACCCCGAACAGGCATCGGAACGAGGCGGAGAAGGATCACAGGGACAGGGGCGCCGCCCAGAGGGTTCGAGCCAGCAGGCTTCCGGCCAGGCAACCGTAGGCAGACAAGACGCTTCGGGCTCAAACGCTTCCGGCTCGAAGGCAGGCCACAAGGGCCCGGTAAAGGAACTGAAGATCTGGCTCCGCCGGCTCTACACCGCCCCGGACACCGGCGACCTGGTCGCCATGGACTCCAAACGGCGGCTCTTCCCGCCACCCCTGCGCCGATTCATCCAAGTCCGCGACGACACCTGCCGCACCCCCTACTGCGACGCACCCATCCGACACCACGACCACATCATCCCCTGGCACAACGACGGCCCAACCAGCCTCGCCAACGGCGCCGGACTCTGCGAAGCCTGCAACCACACCAAAGAACTCCCCGGCTGGAAAGCCCAACCCAGACCAGGACCCCGCCACACCATCGAAATCACCACCCCAACCGGCCGCACCTACCACTCCACCGCACCCCCACTACCGGGAACCAGCCTGGCCAGATCCAACCTGCCCTTAGCTGGCTCTACGGCTACCGGCACGTGCCCTGATGCAGCCGGGCCAGCGATCTGTGGGACCGGGTCCCCGAACCAGCCGGTTGGGATCGGCCCGGATGAAGCGGGACAGCTGAAACCAGCCCCCTGCATCCAGGACTGAGTCCATCACCGGGAAAGCGGCGGCGGGCATACCGCCGCCGCCGAGCCGGACGTAACCGGACCAGTCATACAGGCTGACCTCCGCGCGACCTGAGCTGCCTCACGGCAACGACGACCTCCGTGTGTTTGGCGGCCACAGAGCCCGTGCACATGACGGACCTCGTAGCCGTACGACAAAGGCCAGGCCCGCTGCCGGATTTTCCGGCAG
>NZ_JBHUSB010000027.1:0-47446 GCF_042673905.1 Arthrobacter sp. NPDC057009 | reverse complement strand
TTCCTGGGGGCCGGGGGGGGGGGCTTGCTCCCTCCCCGATATACCACGACGGGGGGCGGCGGGCTGATCTGCGGGCCTCCCGCCGTCGTACTATGACCGGAGCAGCGGGGCACTTCACCCGAGTCAAACGAACTGTTGACAATCTACAGATATGGCGAGTATTGTCGACAATCGACGGCAGTTCTCGCGAATCCGTATCGACAAGCTCTTGCAAGTGTCGTCGACAATCGACCAAGATAATCTGGAGGAAAGATGGCATTCGAAACCAAACCGAAGTTCGCTACGTTCGACATGAACGGAACCCTGATCAAGTTCGCAATCAACGATGCGATCCGCGAAGTCTTGGGCGACCGGCTGCCGGCAGAGGTCGCGGATGAGTACCTGCGGGCCTGCAAGGCGTACCGCATCGACGAGTGCACGGGCGAATACAAGCCGTTCCACCAGATCGTTGCCGACTCCATGGAACGCGCGTCGCGCCGGGTTGGCCTCGAGTTCCGCGCCGCCGACGCGCGGGCAGTCTATGAGATCATCCCGTCCTTTGGCCCGTACCCGGGTGTGACCGAGGCTTTGAACCGGCTGGCTGAGGAAGTTCCGCTGGTCATCATCACCAACAGTGACACCGCCCATGCTGTGCGCCTTGCGGCGAACCTCCAGGCCCCATTCGACGTCATCATCAGCGCCGAGCAGATGGGCATGTACAAGCCGCGCCTCGGAGCCTTTGAGTACATGTTCGACAAGCTTGGCGTAACACCGGACGAGATCGTGCATGTCTCTGCGAGCCCGATGTACGACCACAGGCCTGCAGCCATCATGGGCATTAAGAACAAGGTGTACGTTGACCGGGGCTTCGAGCACGACGAGCACTGGCTCGGCTACGAACGGATCACCGACATCGCCGATCTCCCCGTCCTCTTTGGCCTGCCGCGACCGGCTGCCTCGTAAGAGGGACCTGACTGGCCATGAGCCTCGCAACGGCGGACTCCGCTTTGGACCGGCTGCGGGCCCTCGGCCTGGACCTTCCCAGCCTCGCGGATAACCCCTACTTCGCGCACCACCGAGCGGTGGATTCCAGCATCCACATCTCCGGCCAACTGCCCTACAAGGACGGTGTCCTGCTGGGCACGGGGATCGTCGGCAGGGACGTCGCGCTGGAGACGGCACAGGACCTCGCCCGCCATACCGCGGTCAACTGCCTCGCGGCCGCCGTGCAGGCGGTAGGAGATCTGGAGCGGGTCCGGATCGTGCAGATGCTGGTCTTCGTGGCCAGTACACCGGACTTCGGTCTGCAATCGCAGGTCGCCAACGCGGCGAGCGAAGTGCTCATCGAAGTGTTGGGCGACAACGGACGGCACGCCCGCACCGCAATCGGCGTCGCCGGACTGCCGCTGAACACTCCTGTGGAGATCCAGATGATCTGCACAGCCGTGTAGGGGGCGGACGTGCTGGCCCAAATTCATGAGGAGAACAAGCGTGAACCGTATTCAGGGAGCAATCAACGCCCTCGCCGGGCGAATTGACACCCCCGCGCCGATCATTCTGGTCGACGTGATGCAGGACAACATCGATCGCATGCAGGGCTTCGCCGCCCAGCACAACCTCGACGTCAGGCCGCACGTAAAAACACATAAGTGTGTGGAAATCGGCTGGCGCCAGGTCAAAGCCGGGGCTGTCGGAATTACCGCAGGAAACGTTGGTGAGGCCGAAATCTTCGCCGCAGCGGGCTTCGACGATATCTTCATCGCCTACCCGATCTGGCCTTCGGGAACGAAAGGCCTGCGGCTACGCAAACTTGCCGTCACCACCCGGCTGCGGGTCGGCGTCGACAATTTCGCGGCTATCGATGCCCTTGCTGACGCGATGGGCACTGAAGCCGAACGGCTGCAGGTTGTCATCGAGGTGGACTGCGGTGCCCGTCGCTCCGGTGCGCCGCCCGAGATCGCAGGCGACCTCGCAGCTGCCGCCCGCAGACGCGGACTCGTCCCGGTGGGCATCTTCACGTATCCAGGTCACGGTAGCTCCAACCCGGACGCCCGCAAGGCCGCGGCACTGGACCAGGAGGCCGCGCTCACCACAGCGGTGCGCAGCTTCAACGCGGTGGGCATCAGCCCCGAGGTGGTCAGTGCGGGCTCCACCCCGACGGTGGAGTTCTCCGCCGCCAGCAGCGTGATCACCGAGATCCGGCCCGGAGAATATGTGTTCAATGACTTGAACAACGCCCGGCTGGGGGCCTGCACTGAAGACCAAATTGCGCTGTTCGTCGCCGGCACGGTGGTCAGCAGCTGGGTTCCTGATCAGGTCATCCTCGATGTAGGCAGCAAAGCACTCAGCCGAGAAGGCAGCCCCGAGATTGGCTACGGGGCCGTGCCCGGCACGTCGGCCATTCTCTCAAAGCTCAACGAGTATCACGGGTTTCTGCCGCTGCCGGCTGGCGATTTCCGCCCAAGCGTCGGCACGGTGCTTCCGATCGTGCCGAACCACGTCTGCCCGGTTGTCATCAATTTTGAGGAATTGATTGTCACGGACAGCACGGGCGCATCGCTGGAGCGGTGGCGGGTGGATGCGCGCGGATTCCTGAGCTGAGCCGTCCCTGATGGACATCCCGTCCGAAGGCCCGCAACCCAAGCGATTCACCGTACCAAGGAGTGACCCCATGAGGCTTGATAAGTCCACTGCCGTTATAACCGGTGCCAGCAGCGGAATCGGGGAAGCAGTGAGTTCCCGCTTCCGACGCGAAGGCGCCCGACTGCTGCTCACGGGCCGCAGGGAGCGGCTTGATACCGCCCAGCCCGGCGACCTGTACGTCCCTGGAGATCTCAACGATGAGGCCTTCGTCGAAGGCCTGGCCCGCCAGGCCGCCGAAACGTTCGGAACCGTGGACATCGTCGTGCTTAACCACGGGCTGCAGGTCAGCGGCCCCCTGACGGAGATGGCGTATGAGGATGCGAAGAACGTAATCGGCAGCAACCTGCTCAGCGCCTTCCTGATGATGAAGCATTTCGCACCACTGATGCCCGCCACAGGCGGCTCGTTCGTCCTCGTCAGTTCACGGCTGGGCATGGTTGGCAAACCCGGCGAAGTCCTGTATTCCGCGGCCAAGGGCGGCCTCATCATGCTCGCCAAGGGCGCTGCTATCGAGTGGGCCTCACGCAACATCCGCGTCAACGTTGTTGCGCCAGGACTGACCGTCACCCCCGTCATCGAGGCATCGTTCCAGCGGAGGCCCGATCCCGAGGCCTACCGCCGCGAGCGGGAGGGCCAGATCCCGCTCCAACGCCTCGCAACCCCAGAAGAGATCGCCGACGCCATACTTTTCATGGCATCACCGGAATCCTCCTACATCACAGGAGCGGTCCTCCCCGTCGACGGCGGCTACACCGCCTTCTGACACCACGCCATCCGGCGCAGGCACACCTAAGCCGGCCAAGGCTGGGGATGTCCCGCAGTCGTATTGGCTCAACGGTTCACACACAAAGAAGGACAACAATGACAGCCCTTGCGGCAGCACCCCGAAACGGAGAGCTCGGCTTCTGGATGGCCGGACTCGCGGACAAGAGGCCCGCGTACCCCCGCTTCACAGGCGACGGGTCAGTAGACCTGGCCATCATCGGTGGCGGCTACACCGGCCTGTGGGCGGCCTATTTCGCCAAGAAGCTCGAGCCGTCGCTTTCGGTCGCGGTTTTTGAGGCAGAGCAGATAGGCTACGGCGCGTCCGGGCGGAACGGCGGCTGGCTGTCTGCCATGATTCCAGGAAACCGCGCCACGTTTGCCCGTGTATCCGGGGGCGGGCTGGACGCGAGCCGGGCCTTCCAGCAGGAGTTTATTGCCGGCGTCGACTCCGTCCTGGATATTCTTCAGGCGGAGGGCATTGATGCGGATCAGCATAAAGGTGGTGCGCTCGTGGCTGCCCATACCAAGGCAGGGCTCGGCCGGCTGGTCACCAGGCGCGACGCCGACTTGAAGTATGGGGTGACCGAAGATGAGGTACACCTGCTGGGCCGGGACGAGTTCCAGAGCCGGGTCAACATCTCCACCGTCCACGGCGGGCTCTTCTACAAGCACTGTGCCCGGATCCAGCCGGCCAAACTCGTCTACGGTCTCGCCGACACCCTGACCTCCATGGGCGTGAGCATCTACGAACGCAGCCGGGTCGCCAGTTTTGACGGCACGACCCTCAGCCTGGACAACGGGCGGGTGACCGCGGCCAAGACGTTCATCTGCACCGAAGGATATTCCGGGCAGTTGCTTGGCAGCCGGACCCTGATCCCGATCAATTCCTCGATGATCGTGACCAAACCGCTGTCGGAGGAGGCCTGGCAACAAATTGGCTGGAACGGGCGGCAGTGCCTTAACGACTCCGCACACACATTCATCTACTCCCAACGCACAGCGGACGGCCGCATCGCGATCGGCGGCAGGGGAGTGCCATACCGCTACGGCTCCGGCACCGGGGGCGCCGGTTCAACTGCCCAGTCCACAATTGACCTGATCTCTACAAAGCTCCGCTCCTTCTTCCCTGGCATCGAGTTCGAAGTGGACCACGCCTGGTCCGGGGTCCTCGGCGTCACCCGTGACTGGAACGGCGGGGTGAACTGGGACCCGGCGTCCGGGATCGGATCTTCAACCGGATACGCAGGGCACGGCGTCACGGCAGCCTACGTGGGCGGGCGAACTCTCGCGGAACTGGCTTTCGAACGGAAGACGCAGCGCACCACACTTCCCTGGGTCGGCTACCGCGCACGGAAATGGGAACCGGAACCGATCCGTTGGCTGGGTGTCCACGGCATGTACCGGCTGTTCGGACTGGCGGATCAATGGGAAGAGTGCAGGAATTCCACGCATACCTCACTCATTGCCAGGTTCGGCAGCAGGCTCGCGGGACTTCATGAATAGGCACCAACCAGGTCCTTCACTTGGACCTCAAACACAACAAGGAGAGGTTCTAAGCAAATGGACGGAAAACTTGCCGTAATTGGGCTTGGCAGCATCGGAAGCATGGCACTCTGGCAGGCCTCAGGGCTTTCCGACTCCGTGGTCGGCTTCGAGGCACACACTCCCGCACACGCACGCAGCGCCGTTGGCGGGGACACCCGGCTGTTCCGCATGATCTACCGCGGAACCCCCGGGTACTACCCGATCCTGGAGCGCTCACGTGACCTCTGGGCGGAGCTCGAAGCAGAAACCGGACAGGATATCCTCACTCGTTGTGGCGGACTGTCCATCGGAAGCACCGATGGACCCTACCTCCGCAGCGTCCTGGAAACCACCCGGATCAACGGGGCTGCCCACCAGATCCTGACCCGTGAGGAAATGGCCGAACGCTACCCCCAACACAACCTCAGGGCGGACGACTCCGCAGTGTTCGACCCCAACGCCGGTGTTCTTCGGACCGACCGGGCAGTAACGGCAGCCGTCGCTGCCGCAGCGGCCAACGGGGCAACGGTCCTCAACAACACTCCAGTCAGCAGCATCAGGGAAACCAACGACGGCGTTGTCATCACCTCAGGAGGCACCTCCTGGACCTTCGGAAAGGTCCTCATCGCCTCCGGGGGTTGGTCCCGGCAGCTCATGCCCGACTACCTGAAGGCACACACGGAAACACGCAGAGTTTTCCTGTCCTGGTTCGTTGCCCGCGACGCAGCCCAGTTCACTCCGGACAACTTCCCCACTTTCAGCCGGATGTACGAGGACCGCTCCATGTACGGAGCACCCACGGTTGACGGAGTCACCGTCAAAGCCACCTTGGACGGCCGGGGCACGGTCACAACCGACCCCAATGGTTTCCCCCGGGACCTCTCAGCAGTTGAAATCGCCGAGACTGTCGAAACCGTCACCCAATTCTTCCCCGGCCTCATTCCGACGATCGTCCGCTCCGACGCCTTTCCGGACCTCTACACGGAGGACCGGAACCCGCTGCTGGGCTGGCTCGGCGAGTCAAGCAGGATCTACTGCGCCACAGGCTTCTCCGGAGGCGGATTCAAGAATGCCACTGGCTTCGGCCACATCGCTGCGCACGAAGCGCTCGGCAAGCAGTCATTCGTGGGCCTGGACTTCGTGCGCCCGGAGCGGTTCAAGGCGCGCCAGCCCTCCGTCCAATACTCTGCCCCTCAATTACCGAAAGCGTGACATGACCACTTCATTTCCCACCACTCTTCAAACGCAGCTGTTCATTGACGGCGTATGGCAAGAGGCAACAAATTCAGCTACCTTCCCGGTGGAGAACCCCGCGACGAACGAGATCATTGCACGTGTTGCCGACGGCGGTCCTGAGGACGCTGCCTTGGCTCTCGGGGCAGCAGACCGTGCCCAAGCAGAGTGGAGCAAATCCACGCCCCGCGAACGAGGTGACATTCTCCGGCGCGCCTTTGAACTGGTGACCGCCAATACGGACCGGCTCGCCGCCATCATGACGGCGGAAATGGGCAAGCCGCTCGCAGAAGCGAGGGGCGAAGTGGCCTACGGGGCCGACATGCTCCGTTGGTTCTCAGAGGAAGCTGTCCGTATTGGCGGTGACAGCGCAGCCTCCCTGGACGGCGACACCAGGATCGTGGTCACCAAGGAACCCATTGGCCCTTGCGTACTGGTGACCCCATGGAACTTCCCGCTCGCCATGGGCGCCCGCAAGATTGCCCCTGCCGTCGCCGCTGGATGCACCATGGTCTTCAAACCGGCGGCCCTGACGCCGCTGACATCCCTTGCCCTGGTAGAAATTTTCCGGGAAGCAGGCCTTCCCGACGGCGTGTTGAACGTTGTCACGACCTCCAGGGCCTCCAGCGTGGTAGATCACTGGATGAGCAGCGGCGTGGCCAGGAAGGTCAGCTTCACCGGCTCCACTGAGGTTGGCAAAGTTCTGCTCGAGCAGGCGGCGGACAACGTGATGCGCTGCTCAATGGAACTCGGGGGCAATGCACCGTTCATCGTCCTGGCCGATGCAGACCTCGAAAAGGCGGTAGAGGGAGCCATGACGGCAAAGATGCGGAACATGGGGGAAGCCTGCACAGCCGCGAACCGCTTCTTCGTCCACCGTTCCGTGATCGAGGAATTCAGCGGGAAGTTCTCCAAAAAGATGTCAGAGCTACGGGTCGGCAACGGCGCTTCGGCTGGTACCGACGTCGGGCCCCTCATCGACCGCAAAGGTGTGGAAAAAGTCGAAAGCCTCGTTGCAGATGCTGTCTCCAAGGGAGCACGGGTGCTGACCGGCGCCAGCCGTCCGGAAGGCCCCGGATACTTCTACACCCCCACCGTCCTCGTTGATGTGGCGCTGGACTCCGGAGTGATGAGCACGGAAATCTTCGGCCCGGTGGCGGCGATCCTGCCGTTCGACAGCGAAGAAGAAGTCCTCCGCCTGGCCAACGATACCGAGTGGGGGCTGGTCGGGTACGTGTTCACCGAAAGCATGGACAAGGCACTGCGCTTCACGGCGGAACTGGAAGTTGGAATGGTCGGCCTGAACACCGGCTTGGTTTCCAACCCGGCGGCACCGTTTGGCGGGGTTAAGCAATCCGGACTTGGACGCGAAGGCGGAAAAATCGGGATCGAGGAATTCCTGGAGTACAAGTACACCGCAATCGCGGTCTGACAGGCGGCCCGATATAATCGACAATCGACAAGGAAGGCAGCGCATGGACCGCAAGTTCGAGTGGCAGGAACAACGGACAACCACGCCAGAGGGTGTCTACCGCGTGCTCCGTACCGCCATACTTGACGGAACCGTGCCTCCAGGGGAGCAACTGCGTGAGACCCACATCGCTGCGGACCTCGGCATCAGCCGGTCCCCACTACGTGAGGCGCTGACCAAACTTGAGGAGGAAGGGCTGGTCGTAAAGATCCCCTTCCGCGGGTCATTCGTTGTGGAAGTCAGTGCTCGCGACGTAGCGGAGATCGCAGCAATCCGGGTCCTCGTCGAGCCGTATGCTGCCGAGCTCTCGGCCCCTGCCTTGCGGGGTCCGGGGCAGCTCCGGCTGAAGCAAACCATCGAGGAACTGTACCGGGCCACCGACACCAATGACATCCCAGGCAGCATTGACGCTCATCTTCGCTTCCACAGGCTCTTCTACGAATTTTCCGGGAACGCCGCGCTGCAAAGCATGTGGAACGGGTGGGAGACCAAGCTGCGTCTGTACCTGGCGGCTGACCACCGCACCTACAGCGACCTTCATGACATAGCTGTTGAGCACGAGAAACTCGCAGAACTTGCCCTGCAAGGCGACTTCGAGGCCTTCCGCCAGGAGACGGTCAGTCAATTCCAGAATGCTCTCCAGGCAGAACCTCTAGAGCAGAAGTAAGCGACTTTCCGGGACGTCATTCCGGACTCCAGCTATGCAGAACCTTCGGCGGTGATGTGCGGCCTCGGGGTGCTGGCCTTTGGTCCCAGGCCGGCCTGCTCGATGAGTTCGGCGAGGTATGGCCGATGCCCTTGGTGGAACACCATCCCGTGGGGCAGGCCCTGCACCGAAGGGACAGAATTGGCGATATCAATGGTTATCCGGCCGCCTGCCATGGGGGCGTTCGTGATGTGCAAGTCACCGTAGGATTCCGGAAGCACCGGATCCATCCAGAAGCCGCCGCGGGAAACGTGCGTGTCGTAGCGCATCAGACTTGTCACCAGTTGCAGCGGTGTGGTTGCAGCCCAGGCCTGGGGTGAGCACGCCGTCGGATAAGGCACCGGCTCAGCGAACTGCTCGCGGCTGAAGCCGCAGAACAGTTCTGGCAGGCGGCCATTCGAGTAATCGGCTGCCTCAAGCAGCGCCGTCGAAATCCGCTGGGCCTGCTCCACGAAACCGTAGCGCACGAGACCGGCGACGATGACCGCGTTGTCATGGGGCCAGACGGATCCGTTGTGGTAGCTGGCAGGGTTGTACGCGCCCATGTCGCTGGCCAACGTCCTTACTCCCCAGCCGCTGAACATCTCGGGGGACATGAGCCGTTCGGCCACCATGGGCGCCTTGTCTTCATCTATGAGACCAGTCCATAGACAGTGGCCCATGTTTGAGGCGCACGCGTCAACTTGGCGCTTCCTGCCGTCAAGGGCAATCGCGTAGTACCCGCGCTCGGGAATCCAGAACTGTTCGTTAAACCGCTTCTTCAGTTGGGCTGCCTGATCGGCTAACTCCGAAGCAAGAGACCGTTCCCCGGAGTCATAGGCAATCCATGCGCGCGCCATGTATGCGTCATAGACGTAGGCCTGCACTTCGCACAGTGCAATCGGCCCTTCCGCCATAGTGCCGTCGGCGAAGTTGATCCCGTCCCACGAATCTTTCCAGCCCTGGTTAATGAGTCCGCGGGGGTTGAGGCGCTGGTACTCGACGAATCCGTCGCCGTCCTTGTCGCCGTCCTGCCGGATCCACTCCAGTGCCCGGTCCGCATGGGGAAGCAGAGCGGCGATAGTGTCCTTCGCGAATCCCCAGCGGCTCACCGTTCCCAGTATCGTCACGAACAGCGGAGTGGCGTCCACGCTGCCGTAATAGATGTGCTTCCCGCCCAGCGAAAGCCCGCTGGAAACGTCCAGTCTCACCTCATGCAGGATCTTGCCCGGCTCTTCTTCCGTCACGGGATCCACTACCGTGCCCTGGCGGTCAGCCAATGTCTGCAGCGTTCCGAGGGCCAGGGAAGGATCAACGGCGACGGCCATTTCCGATGCCCAGAGTGAGTCGCGCCCGAACAGGGTCATGAACCAGGGCGCGCCGGCGGCAACCACGATGCGTTCCGGATAGTTCGGGTCCTCGATGCGAAGTGCGCCAAGGTCGTCGTAGCTGCGCCGCAAGGTTCGTTCGATGGAATGGTTGCCCATGTGCAGTTTGGGAATTTTGGCCACCCACTCCTGGCGCCGGCGGTCGCGGGGGGATATGTCCTCCCCTTCGGTATGGACGAACGACGGTGGCGGGGGACTTGCCGCTTCAGTGCTAGGTACTGCGGTGAGGAGGGTGCTCCACTGTCCGTGCGCCCCCACGGACACGCGGTAGCTGAGAGCCTCATGTGTGACATCGGCGCCGGGAGCCTGGATAACCATGCCCTTCCGCACGTCCTGCCAGGTGCCCAAGATGGTCAGCGAATCACCGGCTACTTGCCGTCTTTGTTCCCAGCGCCGCTGTATCCGTGCTTCCTTGACTTCGAAAAGATCGGCGAAGTCTGCTTCAGGCCGTACTGATATCACGCATTCGGCGGGCTCGCTTGAGTAGTTGCGAACGGTGATCTGCTCCTGGATGCCGGCACCCACCTCCCGCAGCCGCTCCACAATTAACGGGCTGTCCGCGTAGCCGTCTGACCGGGTAACGCGGCCGGCAAACAGGGCGCGATACGGCTCCTTCGTCTCCGCCGCCAACGGCTCAAGTGCCTGGCCGTTAACCGTCAGCCTCCATCCGGACAGGACGCGTGTGTCCTGGTAGAAAACCCCATGCGGATTTTCGGGGTGGATGTCCCCATTGGGCGAGGAGATGCAGAAGGAGGTGCCTTCCACCAGGGTGATTGTGCCTGAACCCACAGGTCCGGCTGCGGTGTCAGCGTTCCATCCAGCCATCCCGGCCCCCTCAAAGAACCACTCCGACCGCCCGGCCCCTGGCCATCCTGCTGTTCGGCATCGTTATGTTCCTGTCGACGCTACTCTTGCTTGCCGTCGGATTCCAGAGCGCATGGTGACCGGCCAGGTCTCCGCTAAACGCAGACCACGCACGGGATGAGTGTAAATTGTTGACGATCTTTAGCGCAGCGCCTAGGCTTCCCTAGTTGTGGCGACTGGAACCACAACGTCGGCGGTCCGGAGCACCAGGACGACCGGCCCATACCGATAGGAGCATCGACGTGACCGGAAGCAACCCCTCGGCCATGGCCTCGCAGGTGACCGGGACGCCGGTCCTGGTAGGACGCCTCATGGAAGCAGGAATCCCCGTAGAGACTTCCCCGCGCCGGCTTGCTGAATATTCCTATGACGCCTCCAATTACCGTGTGCCTCCGGTGGCAGTGATGTACCCCCGGGGCGTTTCCGACGTCGTTGCCGCCATGGACGCCTGCCGCGAGACCGGTACGCCCGTGGTTCCCCGCGGCGGAGGGACGTCCATGGCAGGCAACGCTGTGGGCCCCGGCCTGGTCATCGACTTTTCCCGCCATATGGCCAGCATCCTGGCGATTGACGAACAAGCGGGGATTGCGGACGTCGAACCTGGCGTAGTCCTGTCCGTGCTGTCCCGCACGGTCGAAAAATTTACGGATCAGCGGCTGACCTTCGCGCCCGACCCGTCATCGAAGAACCGGGCAACAGTGGGCGGCTCGGTGGGCAATGATGCCTGCGGAAACCATTCAGTGCGCTATGGCAGGACCTCGGACCATTTGGCCGAGTTGGATATAGTCACCTCCGACGGCGCCCGGCTGACAGCCACTGCCACCGGACTCCGCGCTACCGATCCCGAAGACCGGGCCTCCGCCGAGCGGGCAGAATCGCTCAACGCGGGTCTTAAGGATCTGGCGCACGGGCATCTGGCCGAGTTCCGTACCGAGTTGGGTCGCATCCAGCGCCAGGTCTCGGGCTACCATCTGGCGAACCTCCTTCCGGAGAAGGGCTTCGACGTGGCCCGCGCGCTCGCAGGCTCCGAAGGCACCTGCGCGGTCATTGTGGGGGCGCGCATGAAGCTGGTCCCCAAGCCTGCCAGTTCCCTCCTGGTATGCCTGGGCTACCGCGACGTCGTAGAGGCCGCCCGGGATATCGAGGAGATCCTCCGGTTCTCGCCTGCCGCCGTCGAGGGCATAGATGAGGCGATCGTTGAAACCATGCGTTTCAGGCGCGGCGAGGATTCGGTGCAGGGCCTGCCGGAAGGAAAGGCCTGGCTGTATGTTGACCTCGACGGCGACGATCCGGCCGTCGTGGCCGCCGAGGCGGACCGGCTCCTGGCCACCCTGCGCAATAACGGACGGCTGGTGGAGGGCCGAGAGGTGCCCGACCCTGTGGAACGCGCCTCACTGTGGCGCGTGCGCGAAGACGGTGCCGGGTTGTCTGCCCGGCTGGCCGGCGGAGGTGAATCCTGGCCGGGCTGGGAGGACTCCGCCGTCGCCCCAAAGAATCTGCCCGACTATCTCTCCGATCTGAAGGACCTGCTGGCCAGGTACAAGCTCACGGGAATCATGTATGGCCACTTCGGAGCAGGCTGCATGCACATCCGCATTACGTACGACCTTCGCACCGAGGCGGGCCGCACCGTCTTCGAATCATTCTCGCGCGCAGCCGCGGAACTGGTGGTCCGCCACGGAGGATCCCTCTCCGGGGAACACGGTGACGGGCGCGCACGCTCTGCCCTGCTCCCCATCATGTACTCTCCCACGATGCTTGCTGCCTTCCGCTCCTACCGCCGCCTCTGGGACCCTGCCGGGATCCTCAACCCGGGTTCCTTGACGGATCCGGATCCCATCGGCGCCCACCTCGCGCTGGAGGGTGTCCCGCAGCGGGAGTGGCGCACCGCTTTCGATCTCCGGCCGCACGGCGGCAAGAACGCTCCGTCCAGCCACCAGGACATGCTTGATCCCTGGGTCCACGCCATTCAGGGGTGCATCGGCGTCGGGCGGTGCCGCGCCGATGCCGGCGGCGTCATGTGCCCGAGCTACCGGGCGACCGGAGATGAGAAGGATTCCACCCGAGGAAGGGCCCGGGTACTTCAGGAGATGGTCCGTGGCGCCCGCACGGTCGAAGAGGGCTGGAAATCGGAGGAAGTCCGGGAGTCGCTGGACCTTTGCCTCGCCTGCAAGGCTTGCTCCAGTGACTGCCCAACCGGAGTGGACATGGCCACCTACAAAGCGGAGTTCTTCAGCCACTACTACTCCGGCCGCCTGCGTCCGCTTTCGCACTATTCCTTGGGCTGGCTGCCGCGCTGGCTGAAGGTGACAGGACGAATGGCACCCGTCGTGAACGCTGTCCTTGCCAGCCCGCTGGGCAAGGCAATAGCTGCGCTGGGCGGCCTTACCACCCAGCGCAGCCTTCCCCGTTTCGCAGCAGCCGGGGACTGGCGGAAGCAGGTGGAAGCCGGCGCCGGACGACGTGGCAGGGCTGGAGCTGCTGGCAAGGCTGAATTGGCTGGCAAGAGGGAGGGACGGCGGTCGGACGGCGATGTGGTGCTCTTTGTCGACACCTTCACCAAGGGCTTCCGCCCCGAAGTGGCTGGGGCGGCCGCACGGGTGCTTGCCGAGGCGGGACAAGGCGCTAGCTGTTCGGCAGACGCCTGCTGCGGGCTGACATGGATCTCCACAGGCCAGCTGGACACCGCCGCAAAGCTGCTCGGCAAGGCGGCTGAATTGCTCGACGACGGCACGGGCCGGCCGATCGTCGTGATCGAACCCAGCTGCGCCGCAGCCCTGCGAAAAGACCTCCCGGAACTGGTCCCCACCGAGCAGGCCCGGCGGGTGGCGGCCCGGGTGCGCAGTTTTGCCGCCCACATCGGGGAGCTTGCATCTGCTGGATGGCAGCCTTCACCCGCGGTTCCGCTGCCATCCGGGGTGGTGCTGCAAACCCATTGCCATGAATATTCAGTATTCGGGGGCAACGTTCAGCGCGCTGCCCTTGCCAAGCTGGGCATCACCGAGGTGACCGACGCTTCAGGATGCTGCGGTGTGGCAGGAAACTTTGGCTTCGAGCGGCAGCACTATGAGCTGAGCATGAAGGTGGCGGAAAACGCTCTGGCGCCGGCGCTGAGGAATACCGACGGCGGCACTCCGGTTCTCGCCGACGGCTTCTCATGTGCGATGCAGGTGCGCCAGCTCGACGCCGCCAGGCCGGCGCTCCACCTGGCCCAGTTGCTGGACCCGGCCCCGCGGCCGGACTGACGGCGGAGCGGATGAAGAAGACCTCCGGGGGCGGGGTGTAGCTTGTCTGAAGCTCATGTCCGCCCTCTTCGGCGACGGGCCAGTCACTGGAACATCTCTTGCTGAATATGAACCGCCAAAAGGACCGAGCCCAGTGCCAGGATTCCGGCACCGATGCGCCACGGCAACAGATTTCTGACCTTTTTCTTGCGGATTCTTCCTGTAACTGACCGGGGTGGGAGCGAGACGGCGCAGGAGCTGGTCAGAAGCGCTGCCGTGATAAGCACAATCAGGCTGAGCATTCCGTGGCCTGGTAGGAAGCTCCGATGAGGGCCATCCGCAGGGACTCACGACGGCTTTGTCGCATTTTCTGCCTTTCTGTTCCTGACGCCGAGCAAGTGTGCCCCCTGCGGACCAGCCCCCTATGTCCGACCCATCCCCAATGCAAGATTTCCTTACAAGGCTATCGTCAATTGTTGACAATTGCTAGGATTGACGGGTGCTCTTCCAATCAAGGCGGGCACTCAGTACGAAGGGCCTAGCCCGAGAAGGAGAAACTATGGTCAAGGCGACCGTCATGAGCGATGCAACAACCGTGGACCCGGGGGAGCACAAATCCAAGGAAACGTCCGTTACGCCCGGCCAGACCGAGGTGTCCCTGCGTCTGTGGGAGCGGGCCGGATTGAAGACGGGCATCTGGGAAGTAACCCCCGGAACGTTCAAGAGCACCAGGCCTGGCTACGACGAGATCTGCCAAATCCTGAGCGGGACCGCAACCATCACCGAACCGGACGGGACCAGCTTCGACATCGGTCCCGGTTCTCTGTTCGTGACGCCTGCAGGCTGGGAGGGCAACTGGACCATCCACGAAACGCTTCGCAAAATGTGGGTTGTCGCGGATCTTCCCGCTACGACCGACTAATCCGGAACCCCAACTCTCGCCACTCCTGGCAGGCAAGAGCCCGGGCAGAGCTGCCCGGGCTCTTGCCCCCGCCGGACGGTCCTCATTGGGGCGGCGCCTCGCTGTGTCAAGCCGATGGTGGTGCTGGCTCAGGCGTTGTGGCAGTGAGATCCTCAACTGCCTGGCCCAGATGCCGTTTGATGGCTCGCTGAAGCCCTTTCCTGTCTCCCGCTTCCAGCAGGTCCAGGAGGATCTGGTGCTCCTCCACCAGAGCGCCAACCCTGGGGTAGGAAACCTGCAGGCTGAGAATGCACATTCTCGATTCGGCGGCCAGTGTGTTGTAAATCCGGATGAGGCGGGAATTCCCCGTACCGGCAACGAGGGAGGTGTGGAATTCCATGTCCAGCCGTGCAATAGCCGGCCAGTCGGCTGCCGCAACCTGCTTCGCCATGTCCTTGAGGATCCCCTTCAGCACGCCGCACGTATCACTGATCTTCTCCTGCCCGGCATCCATCAGTATGTCTGTGGCGGCCAGTTCCACGGCCTCGCGGACCGCGTAGATCTCCTTGATGTCATCGCTCGAAAGCTCCAGGACAAAAACCCCGCGGTTGCGATGGCTGACCAGGATCCCCTCCTGGCTTAAACGCTGCAGCGCTTCCCGCAGCGGGCCCCTGGACGTGCGGAGCTGGCTGGCCACTGCAGACTCATTGATCTGCTGTCCCTGGCGGAAGGTGCCCTGGACGATGAGTTCCCGCAGCTGATCGGCGATCAGCTGCGCCGTGGGCCTTCCCTCCAGGACAAACAATCCTTCCGGTGCCGCCATTGATATCTCCTCATTTCGCTGCGTGGCCGTTTTACGTATGTTCCAGACAATAGCTGGCCCGTGCACTGCTCATCGGGCAATGCCTTCCGGTTGCGTGAGTACAACCTTCTTCGCTTTACGGGGAAGTGCTGCGGAAGAGCGGGAGTACCTTTTCTCCAGAAGGGACTGCGGGTAGCTCAGCAGGAGGGTCATCACGAGGTACCAGAGGCTGGCGACGATCAGCAGCGGGATGGTCTCGTAGGTGCGGGCGTAGATGAGCTGGGCGCTTTGGAGCAGTTCGGCGACGCCGAGCACGCTGACGAGGGAGGTTTCCTTGAACATGCCGATGACCTGGTTGCCGGTGGCCGGGATAATCGAGGGCATGGCCTGCGGAATGATGACCTTGCGCATTTTCGTTGCGCGGCTCATTCCCAGCGAGTCGGCGGCTTCGATCTGGCCCTTGCCGACGGCAGTGAACCCGCCGCGGATGATTTCGGCCATATAGGCGGCCTCGTTAAGGCTCAGGCCGATGAGGGCAGCCGTGATGGGTGCCATCAGCGCGTTGATGTCTATAGCGGTGCCGATGTCGGTGAACGGGATTCCGATGGTGAGGTTCGGGTACAAAGCGGCGATGTTGAACCAGAAGATGAGCTGCACCAGAACGGGTGTCCCGCGAAACAAGGTGATGTAAGCGCCCGCGGTGGCGGCAATCGGTTTGATGCTGGAGGACCTCATGATCGCCAAGGCCAGGCCCAGCAGTGTCCCGAAAACCATGCTGGCAATGGTGAGGAAGATGGTCAGCAGCAAGCCGCGGATGATGGTTTCGTGGGTGAAGTACCGGGCCACCACCCCCCACTTGAAGTTGGGGTTGGTCGTTACGGAAAAGAGAATGCCCACGGCCAGGAGACCGCATGCGACCCAGGCCGCGTACTCAAACGCGCTTCGCCGACGGAGCCTCGGCTTGAGGGCTGGGTCCACCGGCGTCGTTTTGGTACCACTTCCGTGGCCATTGAATTTCAGCACGGTGTCCCCTAGTTGAGCTTTGCTTCCGTGATGGCGCCTGCCTCGAGGCCCCAATTGGCGAGCGACTGCTTGTATTCGGGACTGTCCAGAACGGACTGGACGGCCTTCTGCAGGGCCGGCGTCAGTGGTGATCCCTTCTTTAGGCCGATGGCAGCCACGTGATCGGAGCGCGTATCCATCTGTGGCGTCAGGATCGTGAAAGTGTTCGGCTGCTGCTTGGCTGCCCAGGCCAGCGCCGGGGTGTCATAGAAGACACCATCGATGCGCTTCGAGGTCAGCTGCGTGAGGGCTTCCTGGACGTTGGGCAGGGTGACGCCGTTGATGGCAGGCTTGCCCTTGGAAGTGCAGGTCCATTCGGAGACGTTCGGCAGATGCTTCAGCTGCGCATTGGAGCCCTTGGTGACCGCAATGTTCCTGCCGCACATATCGTCATTGCTGATGTTCAGCGGGTTGCCGTGCGCAACGGCAACCGAAACGCCTCCGTTGAAGTAATCGATCATGTCCAGCACCTTCAAGCGCTCAGGGGTGGGGGACATTGTGGTGGCGGTGAAGTCGTAGCGGCCGCCGTCAAGGCCGGGAATGATGGTGTCGAAAGAGGTGTTCTCGAACTTCAGCTTCAGTCCAAGCTTCTTGGCAATCAGCCGTGCCATGTCCGGGTTGAGGCCGATGGGGGTGGTGTTGTCCTCAGCCAGGAACGTCGTCGGGGGATAATGCAGGTCCATCGCGACTGTCAGTTCGCCCCGGTCCTTGTAGGACTGCGGCAGCAGCTTGACCGCTGACTCGTCGGGCTGGACTCCCTCCGAGATGTCAGCCGTACTTGACGTGCTCGAGCCCTCCTGTGCCGGATCGCCGCTTCCGCCGATGCCGCACCCCCCGAGTGCAAAGAGAATGGCCAACACTGCAACGACTTGCTGGAGGTTGCTTCTGCTTTTCATCGGTACTTCCCGGGGCGGGGTGCTGTTGGAGGGGTTTTTGGGCTATTGCTTCCTACTCAATAATGCAACCACGACGGATCGCAGATCATCG
The DNA here is from genome assembly GCF_042673905.1 of Arthrobacter sp. NPDC057009. NCBI lineage: Bacteria > Bacillati > Actinomycetota > Actinomycetes > Micrococcales > Micrococcaceae > Arthrobacter > Arthrobacter sp. NPDC057009. The sequence goes on along the minus strand of NZ_JBHUSB010000027.1, from coordinate 29,918 downwards.
ACAATTTACAAAAATTTTTTGTGGGAAACGCAGAGGTGGCCGGCTCCATGGGAACTGGCCACCTCCGCGCTACGGATCCTGCTCGGGGAAGCACCCTAGAGGGTGATTTCCCCGTCTTGCCTTGTGACGGTGAGATCCTCAACCGCTTTTTGCAGGTGACGTTTGACGGCCTGCTGCAATCCTTCTCTGTCTCCTGCCTGGAGCAGGTCCAGAAGTTCCTGATGTTCCTGGACCAGCACGTCCAGGCGGGGGTAGGAGACTTCCAGGTTGAGTATGCACATCCTGGATTCGGCCGCGAGGGTCTCGTATATACGGATCAGCCGGGTATTGCCCGTTCCTGCAACAAAGGTGGTGTGGAATTGCATGTCCAACCGTGCAATCGCCTGCCAGTCGGACGCGGCAACGTGCTTCGCCATGTCCCTGACGATTTCCTTGAGCACCCGGCAGGTGTCGTTGATCTGGTCCTGCCCGGCTTCCAACAAGGTGCTGGAGGCGGCCAGTTCCACCGCCTCCCGGACGGCGTAGATCTCTTCGACGTCGGCGGTCGACAGCTCCAGGACGAAGACCCCCCGGTTACGGTGGCTGACCAGGAGACCCTCCTGGCACAGGCGCTGCAGCGCTTCCCTGAGCGGGCCCCTGGACGTCCGTAACTGGGCGGCCACTGCAGACTCATTGATCTGCTGTCCCGGACGGAAGGTCCCCTGGACGATCTGTTCCCGCAGCTGATCGGCGATCAGCTGCGCTGTCGGTCTTCCTTCCAGGACAAACAGTCCTTCTGGTGCCGCCATTGACATCCCCCTCATTTCATTCTTCGGCCTAAAGGCCCTCTAGACCGCTACTGCTGTGTACTTCGTTTCCAGGAATTCATCGATGCCAATCTTGCCGCCTTCGCGTCCCAGGCCGGACTGCTTGACGCCCCCGAAGGGTGCTGCAGGATTGGAGACCAGGCCGGTGTTCAGTCCGACCATGCCTACTTCCAGGTCTGCGGAGAAGCGCAGGGCCTTTTCCATGCTCTCTGTAAAGACGTAGCCCACCAGGCCCCATTCGGTGTCGTTGGCGAGGCGCAGCACTTCGTCCTCGCTGTCGAAGGGCGTAATGCCCGCGACCGGACCGAAAATCTCAGTAGTCATCATATCTGCGTCCAGGGGCACGTCGGTCAGGACGGTGGGGGTGTAGAAGTATCCCGGACCCTCCGGGCGGCTGCCGCCTGTCAGGATGCGCGCGCCCTTGGCGACCGCATCGCTGACCAGGCTCTCAACCTTGTCCAAGCCCTTCTGTTCGATGAGGGGTCCGACGTCGGTTCCCTCCAGTGCGCCGTTGCCCACTTGCAGTTCGGAGATCCTCTTGGCGAACTTCTCGCTGAATTCTTCGATGACGGAGCGGTGCACGAAGAAGCGGTTCGCAGCGGTGCAGGCCTCGCCCATGTTGCGCATCTTGGCCTTCATGGCGCCGTCCACGGCTTTTTCAATGTCCGCATCGGCCAGGACGATGAACGGGGCGTTTCCACCCAGTTCCATGGAGGAGCGCATGACGCTCTCGGCCGCCTGGCGCAGCAGGATCTTGCCGACCTCGGTGGAGCCGGTAAAGCTCACCTTCCGTGCAATGCCGCTGCTCATCCAGTGTCCGACAACTGTGGAGGCGCTGGAGGTGGTCACGACGTTCAGGACGCCGTCAGGCAGTCCTGCCTCCCTGAAGATTTCAACCAGGGCAAGGGACGTCAGCGGTGTCAGCTCGGCAGGCTTGAAGACCATGGTGCAGCCCGCGGCAATGGCCGGGGCGATTTTGCGGGCACCCATGGCCAGCGGGAAGTTCCACGGGGTGACCAGTACGCACGGGCCGACCGGTTCCTTGGTGATCATGATCCTGTTTTTGCCGTCAACGGAGGTAGCCTGATCTCCGCCGATGCGGACGGCTTCTTCTGAGAACCAGCGGAGCATTTCTGCGCCGTAAGCCACTTCGCCCTTCGCCTCCGCCAAAGGCTTGCCCATCTCAGCCGTCATGATCGCTGCGAGACGGTCGGTGTTGGCAATAACCAGCTCAAAGGCGCGGCGCAGGATGTCGGCCCGTGCCCGGGGAGTGGACTTCGCCCATTCTGTCTGGGCGCGGCCTGCGGCCTCGATGGCCCGGGCTGCGTCTTCGGACCCGCCGTCGGCCACGTGGGCGATGATTTCATGGGTGGCCGGGTTTTCTACAGGGAAAGTGGCGCCGCCGGCGGCGTTCTGCCAGGCGCCGTCAATGAACAGCTCGGTGTGGAGGCCAGTGGGGTCAAATGAAGAGCTCATGTCACGCTTTCAAGGATCGTAGGGGGATTAGGAGGTGGCCGTCTTCAGCGCCTGGGTGAACCTGGTCAGCCCTGCCTGGATCTCGTCGCTGCTGACGTTGAGGGGCGGGATGATGCGGATGACGTTGCCGTGCGGCCCGCAGGTGAGCAGGAGGAGCTCTTCCTTGATGGCTGCCTGCTGGACGGCCACGGCGGTAGCGGCATCAGGGACGTTGTCCGCCGTGGTGAATTCGATGCCTTGCATGAGGCCGCGGCCGCGGACGTTTCCGATTCCCGCAAAGTCTGCCTTGAGGCCTTCCAGTCCGGTGCGCAGCTCATCGCCGCGGAGCAGGGCGTTCTCCACCAGGTTTTCGCGTTCAATGACGCCGAGGGTCGCCACGCCGGCCGCGGCGGCGACGGCGTTTCCGCCGTAGGTGCCGCCCTGGGAGCCGGGCCAGGCCTTGCCCATCAGTTCCGCCGAGGCGGCAATGGCCGAGATCGGGAAACCGCTCGCCAGGCCCTTGGCGGTAATGACGACGTCGGGGCGGATCCCTGCCCACTCGTGTCCCCAGAACTTTCCGGTGCGGCCCACGCCAGCCTGGACTTCGTCCACGATGAGCACGATGCCGTGCCGGTCAGCCCGTTCCCGCAGGCCCTGCAGGAACGCCGGGGGAGTGGGGATGTAGCCGCCGTCGCCGAGGACGGGTTCGATGATGAAGCCGGCAGTGTCTGCTGGGCTGCTGATGCTGAGGAAGAGGTGATCCAGTTCCTTCAGTGCGAAGTTGACTGCTGTTTCCTCGTCCCAGCCGTACCGGTACGAATGCGGGAAGGGCGCGATGTGCACCCCGCCCATGAGGGGGGAGAAGCCGGACCGGAATTTGGTGCCTGCGGTGGTAAGGGAGGCAGCGCCCACGGTCCTGCCGTGGAAGCCGCCCTGGAAGGAGATGATGTTGGGCCGGCCCGTGGCCATCCGCGCAAGGCGGACGGAGGCTTCCACTGCCTCGGAGCCGGAGGTGGCGTAGAAAACGCTGTCCAGCCCCGAGGGCAGGAAGTCTCCCAGCCTGTCGGTGAGCTCAAGCAATGGCTTGTGCATCACGGTGGTGTACTGGGCATGGACAATCTTGCCCACCTGTTCGCGGGCTGCCGCTACGACGTCGGGGTGGCAGTGTCCCGTACTCGTAACGCCGATTCCGGTGGTGAAATCGAGGTACTTTTTACCGTCGGTGGCGTGGATCCAGCTGCCGAGAGCATGGTCTACGACCACCGGAGTTGCCTGCTTGAGGAGGGGGCTGAGAGTTGCCATGGCTTCATACTTTCTAAGGAACTGTAAATTGTCAACAATATGCGATCAGTGCGATCGCAGCCAGCTTCTAACTGTCGGCGTCAGTTGGTCTTGTACCGTCGGGGCCTTACGAAATCCAGGCCTTCAAAGGACCGTTTGCCCAAGGCCTCGTGCGCGGCTATTTCCCCGTAGCCAGTGGCATTCTTGAAGCCGCCTCCGGAGAAGCCGGTGGCGCAGTAGATCCTGCTGCCTTCGCTGAATCGGCCAAGGAGGGGGTTTCCGTCCTTCGTGAACAGGTCGGGGAAGGCGTCTGTGCGGACAATGGTGGGGTGCAGGCCGGGGAAGAACTCGGTGACGGTTTCGGTGGTTTCTGTGATCTCCCCGGGGGTGAGGTCCCGGAGGACGGAGTCGGCGGAGGGTGTGGGTTTGCCGCGTCCGTCCAGGGTTGCCTTGACAGTTGCGCCGTCAACGGCGGGCGCACCATACATGGAGCGGTCGCCTGAAATCCGGATGAAGATGGGGAATCGGTCGGGTGAGAACTCGGCCGGGTTTTTTGCGGGGAACCAGGTCAGGAAGATCCGTTTGGTTTCAGTTGCGGTTTTCAGGTAGTCGGGCATGAGGCGCTGGGACCAGCCGCCGGAGGAGACGATGACGTTCTCAAACGTCCAGGATCTGCTGCCGGAGGTGATGAGGACGCCGTCGTTGGTTTCCTCGATGCTGTCAATGGGGGTGTTGGTGTGAATGGTTGCCCCGTTCGCCTGCGCGGCGGTGACAGCGGCGGTGACGGCTCGTTCGGTGCGCAGGGCCCCGGCGTGGGGATCGTAGACGGCGATGTCGTCATCGCGGAGGTTGTGCTGGGGGTAGCGCTCTGCCATGTCTTCGCGGGTAAGGATTTGGTGCTCGGCGCCGGTGGCGCGGGTGGTGTCGAGCAGCGCGGAGAGGTAGGGGCCGTTGTTCGTTCCGATGGACAGTCCCCCGCAGCGGGTGAGGATGTTCTGGCCGGTTTCGGCTTCGAGTTCGGCCCAGAGGGCACGGGAGCGTTCCAGGATGGGGTAGTAGTCGGGGTTGCCGCGGTAGAGCATGCGGAACAGGCGGGTGTCTCCGCCTACGGCGCTGCGGCCGTGGGCGGGGGTTGCTGCTTCGAAGCCGGTGACCGAGTCGGTGAGGCGGGAGGCTTGCCAGAGGGCCATGCTTCCGATGCTGCCGAGGCCGATGACGGCGAGTTCTCCGTCCATGTTTAGAGCACCTTGTCCAGGAAGGCCTTGGTGCGGGCTTCCTTTGGATTGCGCAGGACTTCCCGGGCGTCGCCGCGTTCAACTACGTAGCCGTCGTCCATGAAGATCAGGGAGTCTGAGACTTCGCGGGCGAAGCCCATTTCGTGGGTGACCACGACCATGGTCATGCCCTTCTTGGCCAGGTCCTGCATGACCATGAGGACTTCGCCGACTTTTTCCGGGTCCAGGGCGGAGGTGGGTTCGTCGAAGAGCATGATCTCGGGGTCCATGGCCAGGGACCGGGCGATCGCGACGCGCTGCTGCTGTCCGCCGGAGAGCTGGGCGGGGTAGTAGTCCCCGAACCCGGCAAGGCCCACACTGGCGAGCAGTTCGTGTGCCCGTTTCGCGGAGGCTTTCTTGTCGGCGCCTTTGACCAGCACGGGCCCGGACATGACGTTTTCCTCGGCGGTCATGTTGGGGAAGAGGTTGAACTGCTGGAAGACCATGCCGACCCGGGTGCGCTGGGCGGCGAGTTTCTTGGGCGGCAGGGCGTGGTAGGCGGTGTCGGTTTCGTAGTAGCCGAAGTCTTCACCGTTGACCTTCAGGACTCCGGAGTCGACGGTCTCCAGGCCGTTGATGCAGCGCAGGATCGTGGATTTGCCGGAACCGGAGGGGCCGATGATGCAGCAGATCTCGCCGCTGGCGATGTCCAGGTCGATGTCTTTCAGGACTGTTTTGGGTCCGAAGGACTTGCGGATTTTGCGGGCGACAATAGTTCCGTCGGTGCTCATCGGGCTATACCTTCCGTGTCTGTCAGCGTAACGGCCTTGGCTTTGCGGGGAAGCCTGGAGGTTGCGCGGGAGTATTTTTGCTCGAGCTTGGACTGCGGGTAGCTCAGCAGCAGGGTCATCACCAGGTACCAGAGGCTGGCGACGATCAGCAGCGGAATGGTCTCGTAGGTGCGGGCGTAGATCAGCTGCGCACTTTGCAGCAGTTCCGCGACGCCCAGGACGCTGACGAGGGAGGTTCCCTTGAACATGCCGATGACCTGGTTACCGGTAGCCGGGATGATCGAGGGCATCGCCTGGGGAATGATGACCTTGCGCATCTTCATGCCCGCGCTCATCCCGAGCGAGTCCGCGGCCTCGATCTGGCCCTTGCCCACGGCCGAGAAACCGCCTCGGATGATTTCGGCCATATAAGCGGCCTCGTTCAGCGTCAGGCCAACCAGGGCTGCTGTGATGGGGCCCATGATCGCGTTCGTGTCCACCGCAGTCCCGATGTTGGTGAACGGAATGCCGATGGTCAGGTTCGGGTACAGGGCGGAGATGTTGAACCAGAAGATCAGCTGCACCAGCACCGGGGTGCCGCGGAACAAGGTGATGTAGATACCGGCCGCGATGGCAACCGGCTTCACGCGCGAGGAACGCATGACCGCCAGGGCCAGCCCGAGCAGGGTGCCCAGGGCCATGCTCGCGACCGTGAGGAAGATCGTGAGCATCAGCCCGCGCAGGATCGACTCGGCGAAGAAGTACTTCCCGACGATGTCCCACCTGAAGTTGGGGTTGGTCAGGACCGAGGTCAGGATCCCGATGCCGACAAGGATGCTCAGGACCCACCCGGCGTACTCGGCGGGAGTCCGAAGCTGAAGCCGCGGCTTCAGGGCTGCATCGATGCTACCCATCGCTGCTTGACTTCCTTTTCTAGTAGCTGTAACCATCAAGGCCTCCCGCTAGTTCAGCTTGGCGTCGGTGATGGCCCCGGACTCCAGGCCCCAGGTCTCCAGGGACTCCTTGTACTCCGGGGTCTTCAGGACGGACTGGACAGCTGCCTGCAGCGCCGGAGTCAGCGCCGAGCCCTTCTTCACACCGATCGCGGTCACGTCGTTCGAACCGACATTGACCCGGCCAAGGATGGTGAAGGAACCTGGCTGCTGCTTCTCAGCCCAACCCAGCGAGGTCGTGTCATACAGCACGCCGTCGATCCGCTTGGAGTGCAGCTGGGTCAGGGCCTCCTGGACGTTGGGCAGTGTCACGGCGTTGATCGCCGGCTGTCCCTTGGAGGTGCAGGTCTGCTCGTTGAGGGCCGGGAGGCGCTTGAGCTGCCCGGTGGAGCCCTGGGTCACGGCGATGTTCTTTCCGCACAGGGTCTCGACGGTGAGGTTCTGCGGGTTCCCGGCGGCAGCGGCCACGGAGTTGCCGGCCCGGAAATAATCGATCATGTCCAGCACCTGCAGCCGCTCCTCGGTCTTGGACATCGTGGTGGCGGTGAAGTCGAAACGCCCGCCGTCCAGGCCCGGGACGATCGTGTCGAACTTCGTGTCAACGAACTTCAGCTTCAGGTCCAGCTTCTTGGCAACAAGCCGGGCAACATCCGGGTTCAGGCCAATCGGGGTGGTGTTGTCCTCCGCGAGGAACGTCGTGGGCGGGTAGTGGAGGTCCATCGCGACCGTCAGCTCGCCCTTGTCCTTGTACGACTGCGGCAACAGTTTGACCGCTGCCGCGTCAGGCTGGACGCCCTCGGAGATGTCGGCAGTGTTCGAGGTCCTGGAATCTCCCGTAGCTGTGCCCCCAGTGGCCGAGCCGCCACAGGCGCTCAATGCCAATACGACGGCGAGCCCTGCGGCTGCGGTCTGGACTTTGTTTCTGGTCTTCATGGTGCTTCCCTTCGGATGGTTCCGGCTGAGTTGGATCGGCCAAAACGGAGTGCATATATCGCAGGACCGGCTGCCCGATATCCCTTGCGTGGACGCCGGGCCGGCGCCTGACGTGGTGTGCTTCATGCGGGGTTGTGATCCGGATCTCCTCCGCATCTAAGCCAATGCAACCGCCTCAGAACAGGATTGTCAACAATTGACGAAAAGAAAAATGATGGCTTAACGAGACCTGAAGGGGAGCCGCCAAACTGTTGACAATTTACAATTTTCAGTCCTAGAGTCGATGTATCGGGTGGCGGAGTCCCCTGCCACGGGGAAGAGTCCAACTCGCTCTGAACTTGCCCTGGAACCGCAATGAGGCTCGCATCCGGGCCCCCACACAACTTCAAGAAACGGACGAATCATGGCAGAGACCAACTCCCGGCCGAAGTACATCTCTTTTGATGTTTACGGCACGCTTATCAACTTCGACATTGATCCCACGACCCGCCGTCTGTTGGATGGGCGTATCTCTGAGGAGCAGTGGCCCACGTTCAAGAAGCAGTTCCGCGGGTACCGGTTCGATGAGGTCCTTGGCGACTACAAGCCATACGAGGCGATCCTTCAGGACTCCTTTGACCGCGTGTGCAAGCGCTGGGGAATTGGACCGACCCCCGGTGCCGGCGCAGAGTTTGCTGAGGCTGTACGCGGCTGGGTTGCCCACGAGGACGTGCCGGCTCCGCTGAAACTGATGGGCGACAACTACAAGCTGGTGGCCCTGTCCAACGCTGACACCAGCTTCCTGGACATCAGCATCCCGAAGCTCGGTGCAGACTTCCACGCCGTATACACGGCTGAGCAGGCCCAGGCCTACAAGCCGCGCTACCAGGCGTTCGAGTACATGCTGGACACCCTCAATGCCAAGCCGGAGGACTTCCTGCACATCTCCTCGCACACACGCTACGACATGCACCCGATGCACGACATGGGCTTCCGGAACCTCTGGGTGCTGGACCGTGGCTACGACCCCATTGGCCCGGGCTACGACCTCAACGTTGCCAAGTCCCTGGACGAGATCAACAAGCACCTCGGTCTCTAAACCGACGTCGAGGCGAAAGGTCACACCATGAAACTCGTTCCCTATTGGCTGGACACAGCCGAGCCCTCCGGTGACTACCGGCGCACCCCCGTGCCGGAGAACGTCGACGTCGCGATCATCGGCGCCGGCTTCACCGGCCTCTCCGCCGCGCTCGAGTTCGCGAAGCAGGGCGCGAGCGTTGCGGTCTTCGAACGCCACACCGTCGGCTGGGGCGCGTCCGGCCGCAACGGCGGCATGGCCACCACCGGCCTGGCCATCGGCTTCAGCACCGCGGTCAAGCGCTACGGTGAGGCCCGCGCGGTGGAATACTTCCGCGAGTACAACGACGCGATCGAGAGTATCGAGAAGATCGTCCACGACTACGCGATTGACTGCGACTTCAAGCGCTTCGGCAAGCTATCCCTGGCCTTCCATGAGTCGCACAACGACGGCTTCCGGAAGTCCCAGGAGCTCCTGGCCAAGCTTGTGGACCACCACGTCACGTTGATCCCGAAGTCCGAGATCCACTCCGAGATCGGCACGGACTTCTATAAGGGCGCGATGATGGACCCGCTCGGCGCGGGCCTGCACGTGGGCAAGTTCTCGCACGGTCTGGCGGGGGCGGCCGTCGGTGCCGGCGCGGTGGTCTGCGAGGACGCGGGCGTGACCGAGCTCAAGCGCATCAACGGCACGGTGCACGACGTGCACACCACCCGCGGGATCACCCGGGCCAAGCAGGTCCTGGTCGCGACGAGCGGCTACACCGGCAGCGTCACCCCGTGGATGCAGCGCCGCGTGATCCCCGTGGGCAGCTTTATCATCGTCACCGAGCCGCTGCCCGAGGACGTCGTGAACCGCATCCTGCCGAACCGGCGGATGGCCTCGGACAGCAAAATGCTGACCTACTACTTCCGGATCACTCCGGACAACCGGCTCCTCTTCGGCGGCCGGGCCCGGTTCGCACTCTCGAGCCCGGACTCCGACGTCAAGAGCGCCGAGATCCTGCGCAAGGCCATGCTCGAGCTGTTTCCCTACCTCGACAAGGCCCGGGTGGACTACATCTGGGGCGGGCTCGTGGACCTGTCGATGGACCAGATGGTCCACGCCGGCGAGCACGACGGGCTCTTCTACTCGCTCAACTACAGCGGCCACGGGGTCCAGATGGCCGCGCACATGGGCAAACGGATGGCGCACTACATGGGCGGAGACAAGTCCGCCAACGTGTGGGGTGACCTGAAGAACCCGCCCGTGCCGGGCCACTTCGGCCCGCCGTGGTTCCTGCCCTTCATCGGCGCAGCAGCCAAGATCATCGACCGGGTCAAGTAGACCGGCGAACGAAGCACCAGCCGAATCACCTAGCCGACTCATCTAGACAAGGGATCACATGTCGCTATCGACGCCCCTCGCTGACGCATGCCCGGAAACAGGGTACAGCCGGGCACAAATCGCCAAACTCCCCGGGGGAGCCTTCATGGAAGGGCAGTGGCAAACCGCTGACCTGACCGTGGAGGTCCGGGATCCTCAGGACGGCCTGCTGTTGGGGCGGGTCTGCACGTCTACTCCGCAGGATGTGCGCCGGGCCATCGCCCACGTTCATCGGCACCTCCAGATCCAGGACTGGCCGTTGCGGTCCCGCCGGGAGGCGCTGGAAAACGCGGCGCTGCTGCTGACGGAGCAGGCTGCGTACTTCGCCAACATCATCGCCGCCGAAAGCAGCAAGACCATCACCGAAGCCGAGCGAGAGGTGAGCCGGTGCGTGGAGACCCTCCGGCTGTCCGCAGCGGCATCGAGCGAGCTGGCGGGGGAGACCCTCGGGTTTGAAGACAGCATGGCCGGCGGGAACAAGATCGGCTGGTACAGCCGGAAACCGGTGGGCATCGTCGCGGCAATCACGCCGTTCAACGATCCGCTGAACCTGGTGGCACACAAGTTGGGCCCGGCCCTCATCGGAGGCAACGGCGTCGTACTTAAACCCTCCACCCGAACCCCGCTGACCGGTCTGGCCCTCGTCCAGCTGTTGCTCGAGGCCGGCGTCCCGTCGGGACGCCTCGCCGCAATCGTCACTGGTCCCGGTGTCTCCAGGGCGCTCGTCACCGACCAGCAGGTGGACCTGATCTCCTTCACGGGCGGCCCGGCGACGGCGGAACGCATCGCCGCCGCTGCCGGGTCCAAGAAGATCCTCTCGGAGCTGGGCGGCAACAACGCCACGATCGTCTGCCCCGATGCCGATGCCGATGCGGCCGCGAAGGCGATCGTTGCCGGAGCGTTCGGAGTGGCGGGGCAGAACTGCCTTTCCGTGCAGCGCGTCTACGTCCACACCTCGCTGTTCGAGGAGATCCTGGCACAGGTGACCGTGGGCACCAAGTCCCTCACAACGGGACCCAAGCTCGATCGCAGCACCGACGTCGGTCCGCTGATTTCCGAAGACGAAGCCAAACGTGTTGAGGAATGGGTGGAGGAGGCAAAGGCAGCCGGGGCCAGGGTCCAGGCCGGCGGGCGGCGACGCGGCACCTTCTATGAGCCGACCGTGCTGACCGACGTGCCCTCGGAATGCAAGGTGATCAGGGAGGAAGTCTTCGGGCCGGTGGTTACCATCATCCCGTTCATCGAGATCGCCGACGCGATCCATGAAGCCAACAACACAGCCTACGGTCTCCAGGCAGGCGTCTTCACCCAGTCCATTGACCGGGCCCTGACCATCGCCGAGCAGCTGCACGTGGGCGCCGTGGTGATCAACGAGACCAGCGACGTCCGCATCGACTCCATGCCCTTCGGCGGGTTCAAAAAATCCGGCGTCGGCCGCGAAGGCGTCCGTTACGCCGTCCACGAAATGACCGAACCGAAGAACACCATCATCAACCTTGGAGAGCAACCGCGCTGGCAAAGCCTCGGCCGTCTGGCGGGGACCTCATGAGTAGGCACAGCATCGCAGTCATCGCTGGAGACGGCATCGGCAAGGAAGTCGTCCCGGCAGCCATCGCCTGCCTGGAGCGGATCGCGGACCTCCATTCGCTGAGCCTGGAATTCACGTCCTTTGACTGGGGCTCCGACTATTACCTCAGCCACGGGAGGATGATGCCGGCTGACGGGCTGGAACAGCTCGCAAGGCACGACGCCATCTTCCTGGGCGCCGTCGGGTCCCCGGAGGTTCCGGACACGGAGTCCCTGTGGGGGCTGCTGATCCCGATCCGGCGTGAATTCCAGCAGTACATCAACCTCCGCCCGGTCAAAACGCTCGACGGCGTCGCGTCACCTCTTGCGGCGGAGAACCCGATCGACCTCCTGATCGTTCGGGAGAACAACGAGGGCGAATACTCAGAGGTCGGCGGGCGGATGTACCGCGGGCTGCCGCACGAGAGCGCGGTGCAGGAAACCATCTTCACCCGGCTTGGCGTCTCCCGCGCCGCCCGTTTCGCTGCGTCCCTCGCCTCGTCGCGGTCGGGGAAGCTGACATCGGCGACGAAGAGCAACGGCATCATCCACACCATGCCGTTCTGGGACGAGGTTGTGGAGGAGACCGTCAAGGACTATCCCGGCGTCAGCGTCACGCATGAGCTCGTGGACGCCCTGGCGGCCCACCTTGTACTCAAACCCTGGACCCTGGACGTCATCGTAGCCTCCAACCTGCTCGGGGACATCCTCTCCGATCTGGGCAGTTCCGTGACCGGCTCGATCGGGCTGGCGCCGAGTGCCAACCTGAATCCGGAAGGTGACTTCCCGTCCCTTTTCGAACCGGTCCACGGCTCTGCTCCGGACATCGCCGGCAAGGGTTTGGCCAATCCGGTCGGCCAGATCTGGTCCGGAGCCATGATGCTCGAACACCTCGGCCACCCCCAAGCGGCCGCCCACCTGCAGGCAGCGTTCGAGTCGGCTCTGCGGAATGGGCAGGGAACCCGCGACGTCGGCGGAACCTCATCGACGTCGGAATTCACGGCCGCCGTACTCACCGCCATCGACGCGTATGCCCCGGACGAGGTGGGCCCGGCCGCGGCGCTTACCGGGACTCCGCTGTCATGACGGCCCCGGGGCAGGGCCGGCGTCCAGTTGTTGCGGCCCTTTACCGGGAGGCGCTGCCGCCCCGCCTGGCCGAAATCGAGGAACTTGCGGAGGTCCGGCTGACCAAGGCCGACGGGTTGGCGGAGGCGCTGGACGGCGCAGACGTGCTGTACCAGTGGCACTCCTTCTCACCGGCCCTGAAGGAGAACTGGGGCGCGGCGGCAACCCTGAAGTGGGTCCACGTCTCGGCCGCCGGCGTCAGCCAGCTGCTCTTTGATGAACTGATCCGCAGTGACATCACCTACACGAACTCCCGCGGCGTCCTGAGCCGGTCCATCGCCGAGTTCGCGCTCGGGTTCGTGCTGGACCTGGCCAAGGACGCCCAGGGTTCGTTCCGGCTGCAGCAGCAAAAACGCTGGCAGCACCGGGTCACCCGCAAGATCCAGGGCCAGAGCGCGCTCGTGGTCGGCACCGGATCCATCGGCCGGGAGATCGCCCGGCTCTTCAGCGCCGTTGGCATGAAGGTGGATGGGGCCGGCCGCGCCGCCCGCGCAGGTGACGCCGACTTTGGGCAGATCCACTCCTCCCGCGACCTGTCCCGGATCGTGGGGGACTACGACTTCCTGGTCTTGGCCGCGCCACTGACAAACGAGACCAGGGGCCTGGTTAGCGCCGCGGTCCTGGCCGCCATGAAGCCGTCCGCGCACCTGGTCAACGTCGGGCGGGGGGAGCTCGTCCACACAAGCGCCCTGACCGAAGCACTCGTCGCCGGCTCCATCGCCGGCGCCGCCCTGGACGTCGTGCACCCCGAACCCCTGCCCGAAGGACACGCACTCTGGGGCATGGACAACGTCATCATCACACCCCACATGAGCGGCGACACCCAAGACTACCTCGATGATCTCGGCAAACTCTTCGTCGACAACCTGCGACGGTACTGCAACGCCGATCCGCTGCAGAACGTCGTGGACAAGTCCCTCGGATTCGTCACCGCTTCTTGACTCCTCTCCACCAAACAACCCATCGATTGCTCCGCAAGTGTCGTTTTGAGCGTCCAAAAGGGCACCTGCGGAGCAGTCGGCACAAGGATTCAGACATGACCGAGACATCGTCCCTTTTGGAAACAGCTGGCAGCAGGACGGAGGCTGACTTCATGGGCGCCCGGCAGATCCCCGCGGCTGCTTACTGGGGCATCCAGACCCTGCGTGCAGTGGAGAACTTCCCGATCACCGGCATCGCAATCTCATCCTTACCGCGGCTGGTCCAGGCACTTGCCCAGGTGAAGCACGCGGCTGTGCTGGCGAACTTCGATCTGGGTCTGATTGACGGGACCAAAAAGGATGCCATCGTGCAGGCCTGCCGGGACATCGAGGAGGGACGCCTGCTCCGCCAGTTTGTTGTGGATGTGATCCAGGGCGGTGCCGGAACCTCCACGAACATGAACGCGAACGAGGTCATTGCGAATCGTGCCTTGGAACATTTGGGGCTGCCCAAGGGCCAGTACTCCGTGATTCACCCCAACGGGGACGTGAACATGGGCCAGTCAACCAATGACGTGTACCCAACGGCGATCAAGATCGCGACCATCCAGGGTGCCCATGAGTTGCTCGCCGCCATGGCATATCTCCGCGAAGCACTGGCGCGCAAGGCCGTTGAGTTCGACGACGTGGTCAAAGTGGGCAGGACGCAGCTGCAGGACGCGGTGCCCATGACCCTGGGCCAGGAGTTCATCACATATGCGGTGATGGTGGGCGAGGACGAACGGCGGATCCGCGAAGCGCTGGTCCATCTGCACGAGATCAACCTCGGCGCAACCGCCATCGGCACCGGCATCAACACCCATCCCGGATACGCTGTGGCGGCACGCAGGCACCTGCAGGGCATCACCGGGCTGCCGCTGGTAACGGCCGACAACCTCGTGGAGGCTACCCAGGACTGCGGAGCCTTCGTGTTGTTCTCCGGAACGCTGAAACGGGTGGCCGTCAAGCTGTCAAAGATCTGCAATGACCTGCGGCTGCTGTCCTCCGGGCCCAGGGCGGGCTTCGCGGAAATCAACCTCCCCCCGCGCCAGGCGGGATCGAGCATCATGCCCGGAAAGGTCAATCCGGTCATTCCGGAGGTGGTGAACCAAGTGGCTTTCGAGGTCGTTGGCAATGACCTGACCATCACCATGGCCGCCGAAGCGGGGCAGCTGCAGCTGAACGCGTTCGAGCCGGTCATCGCCCGGTCCCTGTTCGCCAGCCTGGCCCACCTCACCGCTGCATGCACCACGCTGGCCGACCACTGCATTGACGGGATCACCGCCAACAGGGAGTACCTGCGGTCCCAGGTCGAGGCGAGCATCGGCGTCGTGACCGTCCTCAACCCCCTCATCGGTTACGACGCGGCAACTTCCATCGCGCGTGAGGCGCTCTCCACCGGGCGCAGTGTCACGTCCCTCGTCCTGGAACGCGGGCTGCTCTCGGCCGCTGAACTCGAGGAAATCCTCCGGCCCGAACACCTGGCAAACCCGCAGGACCGCACTGCCTTGCACCACTAGTTAAGGAACCGCTATGCCCACCCTAGCCAAAGCCTACGTGGCTGCTTCACCCTCCGCGCCCTTGGAGCCCGGTACTATCGAGCGCCGCGATCCCGGTGACTTCGAGGTGAGGATCGCCATCAAGTTCACAGGGATCTGCCATTCGGACATCCATACGGCGCGCGGCGACTGGGGGCAGGTTAATTACCCGGTTGTCGTGGGACACGAAATTGCCGGCATCGTGGAGGCCGTCGGGGCGAAGGTCACCCGCTACTCCGTGGGGGACCGGGTGGGGGTGGGCTGCTTCGTTGATTCCTGCCGCGAATGTGCCAACTGCCGCGCCGGGGAGGAGCAATACTGTCTGGCCGGTGTTACGAGAACCTATAACGGGGTGGGCCGGGACGGCTTGCCTACCGCGGGCGGTTACAGCACCAGCATAGTGGTGGATGAAAACTACGTTCTTCGGGTGCCTGACGGCATTGCGCTCGATGCCGCCGCGCCTCTGCTGTGTGCAGGCATCACTGTGTACTCGCCCCTGCGGAACTGGCGGGCCGGGCCCGGAAAGCGCGTGGCGATCATCGGCATGGGAGGTCTGGGCCACATGGGCGTCAAGATTGCTGCCGCTCTGGGCGCCGACGTCGCGGTACTGAGCCAGTCGCTCAAAAAGCAGGAGGACGCGCTACGCCTGGGTGCGCAGCACTACTATGCAACATCCGACCCCGCCACCTTCGACATCCTGGCGGGTCACTTCGACCTGATCATCAACACTGTCTCAGCCGATATCGACGTCGACGACTACCTTGCACTGCTCGATCTGGACGGCACCATGGTGCTCGTAGGATTGCCGTCGAAGCCCCTCACCACGCGCGCCTGGTCCCTCGTCGGCTACCGGCGGAACCTTGCAGGGTCCAAGATGGGCGGCATCCGCCAGACGCAGGAGATGCTGAACTTCTGCGCAACTCACGGGCTCGGGGCCGACGTCAACGTTATTCCCGCGAGCAAAATCAACGACGCCTACGACCGCGTCATCGCCAGTGATGTCCGCTACCGCTTCGTCATCGACGCAGACACCTTCTGACACCCCCCAACAAGCAGAGAAAGGCTTTCCCAATATGTCAGTTGCATCCTCCACCCCCCTTGCACGTGGCAGCCGGGCCAAGCGTGGTGCGGCCAAGCCGCCTAGCTACAGCGTGGGTGACCGCGTCCTTTTTGAAACAGAGGGAACCGCCGGGTCCGGGGTCATCGATGACCTCCTGCCGGACGGTTCTGTTGTCTGGGTCTGGCCCGATGACGCCATGGGCCGCAAAATGCTCTACGCCGCCGACGCGCTGTCGGTTCGGCACGAAGACGCCTCGCACAAGCGACCTGCCCGGTAGGAAGACTGCCTATGACCGCATAAGTCGGTACACCGTGGCCCCGAGAGGCCCAGCCAGGGGTTCTGATTATTCGGCGAGGGCCTTGATGACCTCCTTGGCCACGTCCTCGCTGGACTGCGGGTTCTGGCCGCTGATCAGGTTGCCCTCGCGCACCACGTGGCTGGCCCAGTCCGAACCGGTCTCCACGTTGGCGTCCTTTCCCCGAAGGGCCGTCTCCACGAACCACGGCGTGTTCTCGCCCGTGCCACCGCCCAGCTCCTCCGAGTTGGTGAAGACCGTCAGCTTGCGGCCCGCGAAGGCGAACGCACCGTCGTCGGCCGTGGCGCTGAGCAGGGCCGCCGGGCCGTGGCAGAAGGGTGCGATGATCTTGCCGGCGCCGTTGGCCTCCACGAGGATCCGGCCGAGGTCCTTGTCCTGGAAGAGGTCGGCCATGGGGCCGTGCCCGCCAGGCAGGACGACGGCGTCGTAGGCGGACATGTCGACGTCGGCCAGCACCAATGGCGCGAAAAGGTCCACCTCGATCATGTCCAGATAGGTGCGGAAGTCCTCCGCCCGTTCCTCACTGCCCACCGTCTCGGCCTGCAGGCTCAGCTTGTCCACCGTGGGTTTGACCCCGCCAGGAGTGGCGAAATCCACTGAATGTCCCGCCTGCTGAAGGGTCCGGTGCGCCACCACCAGCTCCTCGGCCCAGAATCCGGTGGGATGCTGGCTGCCATCCTTCATGGTCAGCGAGTCGGCCGCCGAGACGACCATCAGAATGTTAGCCATTGTCCTTGCTCCTTGTGTGTGGATTTCCTGGTTTAGGCTCAGCCGGCCCAGTTCCTCAGCCGCAGCTGCGGTTCCTCGCCGCCGGACTTTTGCACGAGGACCTGGTTCACGCCGGTCAGCCCGTTCTCGAAGCCGAGCGCGCTGGCCGCCATGTATAGGCGCCAGATGCGGGCGCGGCCTTCGGAGGTGAGCCGGACTGCTTCGTCCCACTGGTCCTCGAGGTTCCTGACCCAGGCCCGCAGGGTCAGGCCGTAGTGCCGGCGGAGGGCCTCGACGTCGAGCACTTCGAAGCCGCCGTCCTCCAGGGCCGTGACCACCGTCCCCAGGCTGAGCATCTCGCCGTCGGGGAAGACGTAGCGGGGGATGAACGAGTCGGGGTCGTCCTCGGCGGGTCCGGCGTTCCAGGAGATGGAGTGGTTGAGCAGCCGCCCGCCGGGACGCAGCAGGCCATGGAGCTGCTCGACGTACCGGGGGAGCTGCTCGCGGCCGACGTGCTCGGACATGCCCATGGAGCTGATCGCGTCGAAGGGGCCGTCGTCCACATCTCGGTAGTCCTGGACGCGGATGTCCACGCGCTCGGTCAGCCCGGCCTCGGCCACACGCTTCCGGGCTAGGTCCGCCTGCTCCGTGGACAGCGTGACGCCGACGACGTTCACCCCGTAACGCTCAGCCGCGTGCAGGGCGAAGCTTCCCCAGCCGCAGCCCACGTCCAGCACCCGCTGGCCCGGCTTCAGCCCGAGTTTCCGGCAGATCAGGTCGAGCTTCGCCTCCTGCGCCGCTTCCAGGCCCGTGCCCTCGTCGGACCAGACGGCGCATGAGTAGACCAGCGACGGGCCCAGGACCAGCCGGTAAAAGTCGTTGCCGACGTCGTAATGGTGGGAGATGGCTGCGACATCCCGCTTCCTTGAATGCCGCCTTCCGTGCTGCTCGACCTTGGCCTCCTCCGGCGGGGGAGCGGGGTTGGGCCCCAGCGCGCCCAGCCGGACACCGGTTTTGAGCAGCGTCCACAGCTCCCGTGGTGTCAGCGGAGTGAAGGGGCCGGGTTCGGCGAACTTGCCGGCGGAGCTGAGTGCCGCGAAGGCTGCGAAGATGTCGCCATGCGCCTTGATCTCGCCGGCGACATACGCCCGGCTCAGTCCCAGCTGTCCCGGCGACCAGAGGATCCGCCGCAGCGCCCTTCGCGACGTGAATTCGATCAGCGGTGCGTCGGCGGGACCTGCTTCGGAGCCGTCCCAGGCCCGCAGCCGGACCGGAATCTGCTCGGTGCCAGGCCCTCTCGTATCCGGGTGCCCGGTGCCCGCGTCCCCGGTGCCGAGAACGATGGCCAATGCCTTGGCCAGTTTTGGTGCCGCTCCGGTAGTCTTTGCCATCTTCGTCGCCTCTCATCCGCTCCCCAGCCCGCCGGGATGCGCCATTGCAGTCCCGTGGAAATAAGGTACACAAGCCGGCCTGCCCCGGACAGGGAGACAGGTCTGTCTTGCTTGGAGTGCCTGACTGCGGACGGGTTCTGCCGCCCGAGTCCGCCCCTGCCTCCCACGAATTCGCGGGAGGCCTGCAGGCCCGCCGGAAATTTCCAGCGTCCTGGGTGCGTTCCGGCGTGCCCGGCGAGGTTTGCGCGGGCTCAGCCTCCGCAGTCCCGCGCTTCTCCGCTCTGGACCGGCTTTCGGGGCGGTGGGATCCTGAACCCAACGTCGACCGGGGGGAGAAAGGCTGTAGCAGACCATGGACGAATCCGCGGATACCCGCCAACGGCTGTCCAACCGCATCGACCTGAAGCAGCAGGCCATTCGCGTGTATCTGGGACGTGAGCGGCCGCGCCGGAACAGGCTCTCCAACATCAGCATCGTGGGCAGTGCCCTGGCCGCGATGCTCACGGCAGGTCCGGCCGTTGGCGGGACCGGATTCACCCAGGCCATCCAGGGCATCTTCAGGCTGGAGGAGGAGTCCGTGGTGTGGCGGTTCCTTTGCCTTGCTGCCGTGATTTTCTCCGTCGCCGCGGCGCTGGCCACGAACTTCGCGAACTCCCGTGCCTTGGGCGAGAAGGTCAGCGCCGCCGAGAGCGCGAATGCCCAGCTGGAAGGCCTCCAGCTGTCCCTAAGCTTTGGCAGCCTCGCAGTGGAGGACGCGCTCAAGCTATACCAGCAGGCCGTGGCGCAGGTGGCGTTCGTGGACGAGGCACCGGTGCGCTGAACTGCTTGTTTTAACGCACGACGGCGGGTGGCTGGCAGGAATGCCAGCCACCCGTTCGTATGTGGTGACCGTTATGCCAATAATGCGCAAATATCGGTCACCTTCCCAGGGCCTTCAAAAGCGCTTACTTGGCGTCCCTTGTCATCCAGCACGAAGGTTACGGTGCCTTGGGTGAAGAACAGGCCTTCGGTGGGACCTTCTGGAACGATCAGGACATTGTTACCCGTTGACGTCACGACAACAAGGTCGGGATCGCTCGCATCGATG
Organism: Arthrobacter sp. NPDC057009; assembly: GCF_042673905.1. Lineage (NCBI taxonomy): Bacteria > Bacillati > Actinomycetota > Actinomycetes > Micrococcales > Micrococcaceae > Arthrobacter > Arthrobacter sp. NPDC057009. The sequence continues at coordinate 10,334 of NZ_JBHUSB010000027.1, read as the reverse complement.
TGGGTTGCCCCCGTAATGACAAAGCTGACGCTTTCTCCGTCCTTATTTGTGAGAGTTACCCGCTGATTCGGTGCAGTGATGATTGAGGCTCCGCCGGGAAGTTCATTGACCCCTGACCCGCCGGTTACCGTGATTTCGACACGGAAGCCGCAGTCTCTGTTGACGAACGTGAACTCGATGGGTTCCGGGGGCGCGGCGGCGACGGGCCCTCCACCTACAACAAGACCAAGCAAAACGGCAGCAAAAACTAAGATCTTTTTCATCATGAATTCCATTCCGATGGGGTGCGAAAGCGCGCATGCCGAAGGGGACGCAATACGCGCACGAATTGACGGGCGGTAAAGTCAGCCCTGAATATTTGATGTGGGCGGTTCCTCCATGGAGAATCCCGCAAATGAGTTGCCGCGAGGAAAAGCGCCACGCGCCTAATTCCCACCCATTTACCCTTGCCCGAAAGTAAGGGTCAGCTCTCGGCATATCTTCCTTGATTAATGCCCAGGTGCAGGATGTTAGTCCGAGCTTCGAGCGGTTGGGAAGACAATTCCAATATTTGTCAATTAATCCGGCCATTTTGTCATGGGACCCCCGCTGCAAAGATCAGTGCTGGCACGGAAGTCACGGATGGGTGCCAGGTTTCACCATTGATTCACCGGATCAATCGGAGAGACACCGAGGATCCGGGGCCCGATCCCCAGGGCGCAAACCTCATCCATCGCATCTTCATTCCTAGGAGCACATTCGTGTCTACTTCCCCTGCATCGAAGAAGTCCCATCCCATCCGCCGCAAGCTCGCCCTCTTGTCTGCTCTCGGCGTGGCAATGGCGGCTGTACCGTTTGCCCTTGCGGCTCCGGCCCAGGCCGCGACCACCAGTTATGCCTGCTCTGTCACCCCTCTGAAGCCAGTCTTCGCCGGGTTCAATTCCTCGGGCGTCAAACTCGTGGACTACAAGATCCAAGTCCGTTGCTACAGCGACCGCTACGTGAACATCACGCAGGAACGCTGGGAGGACGACGACTGGCCCAACGGTGACGACTACCTGGGCACCTCCAACTTCAGCCGTCACCTGAACTACTGGAGCGGACCCGTGACCATCTCGAACGTCCGCACCCTGGTGAACGGCGAGATCGGGAACGAAGAGGTCTACCAGAAGGTCCGGTGGCAGGAAGGCACCAACGGCGTGTGGTCGCCGTACACCGGCTGGAAGACCAGCGCCAGCTTGTCGATCTCCAACTAACGTCGACTAGTTGCAAGCATCGGCAAACTAAACACTCAAGGCCCGGCTCCCACCGGGCCTTGATTGTTTTCTGCCCGGGGGTACTCCGTCACCGCCGCGCTCCACCCGGTTCACCCCGCCGTCGCCGGCTCTTAATCCGGCCCGTCAAGGATGGCCCCATGACTGCTCTCTCCCGCCGCAACGTCCTCAAAGGTGCCATCGCCGCTGCCGGTGCTGCCGCCGTCGCACCCTCACTGGTTGTCCCCGCCCACGCGGCCCGCCCGTCCGCCGTTCCGCTGGTCCGCAACCGCCTGACCCTGCCGTCCGGCATCTCCACGGGAGACGTCACCACCAACTCCGGCGTCCTGTGGTCCCGCGCATCGGGCGCGGGCCGGCTGGTGGCCAAGCTCGTGGCCGTCGACGAGGGCGGGTCAGCGCTCCGCGGCAGCCGCGCCTTCAGCCGTGTACTGCGCGGCACCACCGCCAGCGGCGCGACCGACTTCACCTCCAAGATCCACGCCCGCGACCTGCCGTCGGGCACCCGCTTTGCGCTCACCATGCACTTCGAGGATCCGGACGGCAACGCCGGCGAAAACCTGAGCGGCTCCTTCAGTACCGCGCCCGGCTCGAAGGCCAGCAGTGTCTGGTCCCGCAGCAACGGCGAACAGAAAGGCCAGAGCTTCGTCTGGACCGGCGACACCGCGGGCCAGGGCTGGGGCATCAACAAGGACATCGGCGGCATGCGCGGGTACGCGGCCATGCTCGCCACCAAGCCGGACTTCTTCATCCACGCCGGCGACACCATCTACGCCGACGGCCCCATCGCCGCCCAGGTCACCGAGCGCGACGGCCAGATCTGGCGCAACCTCGTCACCGAGGAAGTCTCCAAGGTTGCCGAAACCCTCGAGGAGTACCGCGGCCGGCACCGCTACAACCTGATGGACAGGAACATCCGCGCCCTTTACGCCGAGGTCCCGGTCATCGCCCAGTGGGACGACCACGAAACCACCAACAACTGGTACCCCGGCGAAATCCTCACCGACGCCCGCTACACCGAGCGCCGCGTTGACGTCCTTGCCGCCCGGGGCCGCCAGGCCTGGCAGGAATACCAGCCCATCGCCCAGCTCAGCGACGGCAGCACCGGCTTCGAACCGGCCCGCATCTACCGCAAGATCACCCGCGGGCCGCAGCTGGACGTCTTCTGCCTGGACATGCGCACCTACAAGGAGCCCAACACCGACGGCAAGGAAACGAAGCTCACCCACATCCTGGGCCAGGAACAGGCCGACTGGCTCATCCGCGAGGTCAGCAAGTCCAAGGCCACGTGGAAGGTGATCTCCGCAGACCTCCCGCTCGGCATCATCGTCCCCGACGGGCCCGCCGCCCAGGAGTCCCTCGCCAACCGCGACGGCGGTGCCCCCTTGGGCAAGGAACTCGAGATCGCGCGGGTGCTGTCCGCGTTCAAGCGCAACCGGGTTAAAAACGTCGTCTGGCTCACCGCTGACGTGCACTACTGCGCCGCCCACCACTACTCGCCCGAGCGTGCCGCGTTCCAGGATTTCGATCCCTTCTGGGAGTTCGTGGGCGGTCCCATCAACGCGGGCAGCTTCGGACCAAACCAGATGGACGGCACCTTCGGCCCCGAGGTGGTCTTCTCCCGGGCGGGCGCCTACGCCGGCGAGTCACCGCGCAGCGGCGAAAGCCAGTACTTCGGCCACGTGGACCTCGGCGAGGACGACGTCTTCTCCGTCACCCTCCGCAACGCCAACGGCACGGTGATCTTCCGCAAGGACCTGAACCCGGAGCGCTGAGCCGGCCGGTCCAACCCGGAGCGCCGGGCTCAGTCGACTGTAACCTCCGGTTGCTGTGCGGTGCCCGGAGCCTGGTATTTGATCTGTGCGGCCTGCCGCATGGCATCCATCGCCTCCTCGACGGTCAGGAGCACTGTTGTCTCGAATGAGGCAAGCGCCCCGCCCCCGGTGATCGCCACCGCGACTGCGGCCATGGACACGTTGTCCGGTGCCTCCCAGAGGTTGTAGCCGTCGTGCGTGCCGAAGGAGTACCAGAATCCGTGGAGCTTTCCGCCGACTGATTCGATGTAGGTTTTCGCGGCCTTTCTCCGGTCCTCCGGGCTGCTGGTCAGCCGTGCCCAGGTTTCCGGGGTGTAGCTGAACTTGGAAAGATAAAGGGGCATCGTCTGGTCCTTTCGTTCGCTCCCGGAAGCGGGATTTACCCAGAATGGCAGGGTGCTTTCCGGCGGGCAACGGCGGATTTTTCTTCCGAGGGGCCTTCGGTTTTTAGGTGGTAGCGACTTCGGCTGACCAGTGGGACGATTCCACTATGAGCGAGTTTTTTCCGGATCACGGGCCGCACCAGCACGCGCATGCGGCACCCACCACCCAGCAGATGCGTACTATCGGCCAGCGTCGGCGGGACGCGGAAGAGAAGCTGGAACAGCACCTCCAGGAAGCCCGGCACAAGGATCCTGCGCACCACAGTGCGCCGGTCACACAGTCCGTTCCGCTGATCGAAGTCCCCGAGGTTGCCGGCCAGGACGACGGCGGGATGGGGACCACCGGGGGCATAGATCCGAACCCGGGGCGGTAATCACCACCCGTTCCTGAACCAGCGACGGCGGGTGGCCGGCTAAGCGTTGCCGGCCACCCGCCGTCGGGCTTTCCCGGACAGGCGACGAGCAGTCAACAGCCGTTGCACTGGAGGAATGGCGCACGTCACATTGCCCTCCGGGGCCGTAATCCTGCATGCCTTCTGCAAGAATGGCGAGGTCATGTGCGGGAGGTCACAAACAACGGCGTTTGCGGCCTCCCGCGCCATGCCCTGGGGAGGCAAGGATGTCAGGAATCAGTTTTACGGCCATCGACTTCGAAACGGCCAACAGCCACCGCGGCTCGGCGTGCGCCGTCGGCCTGGTGAAGGTCCGGGACGGGCACATCGTGGACACGGCGTCGTGGCTCATCAAGCCGCCGCCCGGCATCGACGACTTTGACCCCATCAACGTGGAGCTCCACGGCATCGCTGAACAGGACGTCCAGAACGCCGCCGACTGGGAAATGTCCCTCGAAGGCATCCTGCAGTTCGTCTGCGAGGACCCGCTTGTGGCGTTCGATGCCCCCTATGACGCCTCGGTCATGCGCAAAGCCACCGAGCACCAGCACCTGGACCTGCCGGCCAAGGACTTCTACTGCGCGCTGCGTCTCGCCCAGGACCACCTGACCCTGCCGAGGCACCGCCTCAGCGACGTGCTCAACGCGCTGGATCTTCCGCCGGTTGAGCGGCATGAGCCGCGGGCGCACGCGCTGGCCTGCGCCCAGATTGTGCTCGCGATCGCCGCCGAGGGCGGCTTCACCGCTCTGGACGAGGTCTGGGAAGAGCCGACGACGACGGTCGGCAAGCGCCGCCGCGGCCGGCGTGTCCGGACGGACGCTGACCCGGAGACTGAGCCTGATGCCAACTTCACTGTGGTGATGCCCGACGCCGGTCCGCACCTGATTGCCGACCGTGCCGGTACCGCCGACGGCGGTTGGGAGGAGGGGCGTACCGTCGACCTGCTGCAGCCGGGCCGGACTGAGGCCGAGCGCCCCGGCGGCACCGCGAAGCGCGCATTCAGCACCGCCGCGGGACTGCTGCTGTTCGCGCTGGGTGTTGCGGCCGCCGTCGGACTCGCCTACCTGACCGGATACACCATCCGTTTCTTCGCCGCCGGTCAGACCCTTACAGCTGCACTGTCACTCGCCGCAGCCGCGGCCGCCATGTGGGCGATCTGGGCCAGCATCACGCGCGGCTGGCACCGGCTCCTGCCCGGCAACTGATCGGCGTTCAGCGCTCCTTGGGGATGAGGATCCACAACGCGATGTAGACCAGCTCCCCGACACCGAACAGGCCGAACAGCACAAAGCCGAAGCGGACCAGCGCCTTGGAAATGCCGAACCGCGCCGCCAGCGCCGCGCAGACGCCCGCGATTACCTTGCCGCTCCTGGGGCGGACCATACCAGCTTCCATGCCGCCACAGTAGCAGCCGGCCCGCTGTACGTCAGCGGCCCAGTGCGCCCGATTTCTCGGGACAGTTGACCCCGACGACGGGAGGCCGGCGACGCTGGCGCCCTCCCGCCGTCGAGCTTTCAAGAGTTATCCCTTGCATCTAATTAGCTGGCCGTTCAAACCGCCGTGACTGTAACCGTCTTCGTTGCGAGAACCTTCGACGTAAGCCAGTGCACGAACTGGATGCTGATGGTGTACTTTCCCGGGGCCGGAGGATGCAGCAGGAAGTCGAACTTTTCTGCGGCACCCGACTTGATGATGTCGGTCATGAGCGGCTGCCCGGCCGTATACGGCTGTACCGCCGGACCGGTGGGATTGGGCGTGGTCCAGAAGGGGCGGCCGTCATGTGCAATCAACTCTGCGATCTTTGCCGGCTTGCCCGCTGCGTCCGTGATCCGGGTCAGGGTGGGGAAGTAGTCCACGTTGACCATGCGGACGAGCGTCGGATACTTGCCGTACCCAGCCACGTTGGCCCGCATCTGCGAGACGGTCCACACCCTGTCGTCACCCCTGGGCCGGCTCGGGATGTTGCCGCCCAGGAGGAAGAAGTGCCTCGGCTCGAACCGGTTCAGTCCCGCGTCCTCGCCGTTGAGCCCCTCCGCGTGGTTCATGTCATGCCATCTCGGATCGATCGAGTACGGCGCGATCATGGTCTCCGTGGCGATGTCATAGAGCGGACCTTCAAACGAATGGCGGCGTGTCCCGGCGGGCGCGGGCATGGCCGGATTGGGTGCGGGATCCACAACGATGGCGCCGAACATGCCGTACTGCACGTGAAGGGGAGTGTTGACGTGGCAGTGGTAGAAGTAGGTTCCGGCCGAACCCCGGTTGGGGTTGCCGCGTTCGGCGACGTCCGGCCTCCACTGGTACGTGTAGTGGCCGGAAACTTCGAAGGAAGTGTGGCCTACGCCGTCGTTGCGGGGGTCCGGTTCGATGCCGTGCCAGTGAATCGTATGGACTTTCTTGCTGGGTTTGACGGTGGCGTGGAACAGCTGGCCCTCCTGCAACCGCACTGTAGTGCCAGGGAGTTGGCGGCCGAAGTCGTTGCCCTCGAAGCTCCACACCTCGTGCTCGGAGCCGTCAGGGAAGTCCATTTTCCTGTTGAAGAAGTCAAGCTCCAGCGAGACATCGGGTTTCAGCAGGAATTTGGTTTCCGGGCTGCCCTCATGGGGCTGGTCCGAGGAGAAATCCACCTGGCTGCGGAACGTGTGGTGGGCTTCGTCCTCCACTGTCGGGGGGAGTCCTGTGTCGGGGACGGGCTCGTGGGCCAGCACCCAGTCGGCCACAAGCCCGCCGGGGTACAAGCCGCCGCGCGCGGTCTGTGAGGGTTCGGCGTGGCAGTGCATCGGGTAGGTCCAGTCCTCTGCCCTGGCGTTCCAGACGTGGTCGATCACCTCCGGCGGCCGCCGAACCGGGAGCATGGCCTCCTTGCGCTCCCCGGGCTGCAGCTGAACGGTGTCCTCCCACTGCTGGAGAATGACGTCTCCCTGTGGCGAAACCCGGCCCTGGGAACGGGGGAAGTCGATGCCGTTGGCACGCACGGTCCAGACATGGTTGCCGTGGTAGTGCAGCTGGTGGTCCACGATGCCGGCGTTGAGCATCCGCATGAGGTGTCCGGTCCGCACGGCGCCCGGCGAGGGGGAGGCGCTGAAGTTGCGAACGTCCGTTTCGCGCGGGTGGCCCGACGGCAGGGTGTCCTCTTTGCGCCGGTTGTTGAACTCCGCGTCGCTGGTGACTGCCAGCGACTGAAACCCCGCGAACCCGTTGATGGTGAAGTAGTCCGGCACGGCCGGTGTGGCCAGCGGGTTGACTGTCTGTCCCCGCGAGGAGATCCGGGCCCAGTTGGAATCCACGTCATGGCAGAGCCAGAGCCACTGGCGTTCGAACTCTGCCGCGCCGGGCGCCAGCCGCCACGCGTTGCGCGGATCGATCACGACCAGCGCGCCGTACAGGCCAAGGGTCCGTTCCACCGGCTGGTTGCCCGGATCCGTAAACAAGTAGGTCCCGGGCAGAGGCGCCGGAAACCTCAGGAGCTTGGATTTTCCCGGCGCTACCTGACCGGAACCGATGTCCGCCCCGCCCGGGCCGGCACGATGGAACCGGATCTCATGCGGCTGCGCGAGGTTGTTGTGCAACATCACCTCGATGGTGCTGCCGCTCTCAGCGATGAGCGTACGCGGCGGAAAGAAGCTGGCCCAGTAGCCACGCCGCGCCAGGAACTGCCGGGCCTGCGCCGGGTCCGGACGCAGCGGCGTGGGCCTTCCATGCGGCGGAAGCGGTGCACCCAGCGGGTACGTCCTGCTGGCCACCACCCGTCCGTTTGCGGTGATGACCCTCGGACTCAGCGCCAGCGACGGGTTCGGATCGTTGACCGCGGTGCGCCGCTCCCCGAAGCCCCGGTGGTAAACGAGCGAGCCGTCCACCATCGGGACGTAGCCGTCGTTGACGTGGATGTCCAATACTGCCATTGCCGGCCTCCTGTGTCGTGGAGACCGGAACTAGATGCAGAACACAGGTCCATGGTCGCCCCCAATTGCGCTTACAGACACCACTCATCGTGGTCGGGGCAGCCTAGGAAAATCTTGCGGCGGGATTAATGTCCTGACATAACGTGGTGCCCATGCCAGGGGGCATCTCCGCGTGGCGGTGGCCCGCGGGCGGCGGGAAGGGGCTCCTAGCTGACGAGGCCGGTATCCATGGGAATCGTCGACGCTGCGGAACCCAGGGGAGTATCGGGCTGTCCAGCCGCTGCTTCCAGCCGCAGTTCAAGGTCCGTCATGACCATCCCTGCCAGATCCCGCAGGTTGGCGTGGTCCTCGGCAGTCAGGGTGCGCGGTTCGAAGTCCAGGATGCACAGTGTTCCGAGGTTGTGGCCACTGCGGGTCTTGAGGGGAACACCGGCGTAGAACTTCAGGCCGAACTCACCGGCGACCAGGGGATTGAGCAGGGTCCGCGGGTCCTCGGGCGCGTTCTCCACCACCCAGAGACCGTCCTGCAGGATCGCTGACGCGCACAGGCCCGGGTCCCGGCTGATCTGCTTCACCTCCAGCCCGTAGTGAGACTTGAACCAGATCCGGTCGTGGTCGACGATGGACACGATCGCCACCGGCACGGAGAAAAGCCTGGCGGCCAGCGCGGTGACCCTGTCGAACGCCCCGTCCGGGGGAGTGTCCAGGATTCCGTAGCTGCGCACCGCCTCCATCCGGGCTTCCTCGTCAGCGGGAATGACGGAGGCGTCCACCTTGTGCTTTCCGCGCGTGCTTAGGGACAGTTCATACAGGGCCTGGCTGACCTCCGTGGTCGACGGCCTGTCCTCCGGATTCCGGGCTGTCATGGCGGCAAGGAGCAGGCGCCACTCGGGTTCGACGTCGTCCGGAATGTGGGGGTCGTTCATGAGGCGTGCGAGGGCGCTCTGCAGGGGGTCGCCGGGAAAGGCCTGCTGCCCGGTCAGGCACTCGAGCAGCACCAGGCCCAGGGAGTAGACGTCGCTGGGCGGCCCCACGGGCTCGGCCTTCGCCTGCTCCGGGCTCAGGTAGCCTGCGGTGCCAAGGAAGCCTTCGCCCTGCAGGTCGGGTTCGTCAGCCATCAGTGCGATGCCAAAGTCCGTCAGCTTGGCGTGCATCCGGGCGGTGTCGTGCTGGTAGTCGAACACCAGGATGTTGCCGGGCTTGACGTCCCGGTGAACAACACCGCTTTCGTGGATGTACGCCAGGGCATCTGCCACGTCATAGCCGATCTCGGCCGTGTGGCGGGGGGAAAGCGGCCCCTCGGTGAGGCGACGCTTGAGATCCGGGCCTTCCACGAGCTCCATCACCAGGTAGATGCGGGGGCGCCCCGGCCCCTGTCGGTCCACCCCGGCGTCGAGCAGTGTGATCAGGCTGTGGTGGTTCAGGGCAGCGAGAACTTTGACCTCGGCGTCGTCGTCACGTGCCGTTTCCCGGGTCGTGTCCCTTCGGTTGATGACCTTGATGGCGACTTCCCGTTCAAGGGACTCGTCCACGGCCCGGTAAACGTTGGCCATGGCACCGGAACCTATCTGCTCCACCATGCGGTACCTGCCGCCTAGGATTGCGCCTTCTGCGCTGCCGGGTTCTACGGCCATTGGGTACCTGTACTTCCCGCCGAGCCCGCGGGCTGGCGATATAAGTGCGATGAATCGCTGTCTGGGCAATGCGCCCTAAATACATGTCTGAGTACGCAGAAAGAGCCGACTTGCGCCGGCTCTTTCACTTGCTTGGCCTAGATAAGGCTGGGGGCACTCGCCAGGATGTAGTCCGCTGCAGCCGGCCCCGTCATGGCCATTTCGCAGTTCTCAGGATCAATGCCGCGTTCCCTGAGCGCCACAAACAGCGCGCCAGCGGCATCCGGCTGTGCTTTATGGATCAGGCACCAGCTGGTGTAGAGGCCATAAAGCTCGTCAGGCCCGAGAACTGTGTCAGTCTCCCGCTCCGTGGTGAGCGCCTCGGCGACAAATAGGTCAAACTGGGTGGCATCCATTTTTTGGCTCCTCAATAGGACATGCACATTGATCCGCCGTTTCTGCTTCAGCGATAAACGGATCTCTGCCCATAGGGCCAGCGATCTACCTGAAATTTATGCGAGACAGACTGTTCTGTCTAGTTGAGCCGGTAACGCGCAGAGTAATGGCCGGGATGGCAGCTACCCGCTAGTACGGTCCGTGCCGTGCGGACTGCCTGTCCGGGCACCAGAATGACCCCGGGCACAATGAAATCCTATCCCTATATGTGCTCGGAGGCTGCTGCCCGGCGCCGATTTGCACGGGCCCCCGGGGCCGTGTAGAGTCTTTCGAGTCGCCGCCGCTGAAGCGGAAAAATAGCGGCCAACCCCCTTTCAAACAGCCTGGAAATGGTGCGCTAATAGAGTGCGCCGCGGACGGGCCGGGGACCCTCCTGCCAAGCGGAAATCGCAGAAACGCCGATTTGCAAAGCTTCGCCGGAACGGGTAAGTTTGAAAAGTTGCTCCGGAGCGATCCTGAACGTTGGTTTGGGTGGTGCCGGGTGTGTCTGTTGTTTGAGAACTCAATAGTGTGCCAAGTTTATT
>NZ_JBHUSB010000026.1:0-52283 GCF_042673905.1 Arthrobacter sp. NPDC057009 | reverse complement strand
GTCGCCGACAGGGCACCCGCGCCTCTGGACCAAAACTATCCAGCACCGCCCCTTCGGAGCGCTTCTGTGAAAGGACCAAAGGTGCCCCTCCCGCCCGGCCAGTTCGGCTCCACGGAACCTGCGAAGCCCTCGAGCCCTTACCGGTGGATGCGTTGGCCTGAGCGCTGGATCCCGACGTCCTGGCCAGTCGATGCCGTAACCCCTCGGTCCGGCGTCCAAAACGCGGAAAGCGCCGGAGACGCGACGGCTGAACTTCGAGGGTTCTATAGCGCTCTGTCGAATTTTTAGATCAACTGGTTCATGTGGCTCACGGCAGCACCTACTTGAACTTTGAAAGCTCCATTCTGGCCTCCCCGGTCCTCCCGGGGATGGATCCCAGCAAGCACCCCTCTGGCAAGTGCCCCTACAGCAAACAGGAACAATTCATGACCACTACCCCACACATGTCCGGTCCGCCGGGTACCCCGGCAGCCCGTCCGCTCGGCGTGGCCGCCATCGGCTATGCCTTCATGGGGAAGGCGCATTCAAATGCGTGGCGGAATGTGGCCAGCTTCTTCGATGTCCCGGCCTTTGAACAAAAAGTCCTCGTCGGCCGGGATGCTAAAGCCGTTGCCGACGCCGCCACGAAATATGGCTGGGCCGAGTTCGCCACCGACTGGCGGACCGTCATCACCAGGGACGATATCGACATCATTGATATCTGTGCCCCCGGCTGGATGCACGCCGAGATCGCCATCGCCGCGCTGGAAGCGGGCAAGCACGTGCTGCTGGAAAAGCCGCTGGCCAACACCTTGGCAGAGGCCGAACTCATGACCGCCGCTGCTGCGAAGGCCCGTGCCCGCGGTGTCCAATCGATGGTCGGGTTCAACTATCGGCGGGTTCCTGCCCTGGCACTGGTCCGTGAGCTGATCGAGGAGGGACGTCTCGGCACGGTACGGCATGTACGGGCCGCTTACATGCAGGACTGGCTCGCCGACCCGGATTCACCCATGACCTGGCGGCTGAACAAGGAAACCGCAGGCTCCGGGGCGCTTGGTGACATCGCCTCCCACGCCATAGACCAGGTGCTGTTTCTGCTCGCAGATTCCGTCACAGAGGTATCCGGCCGGCTGCACACCTTCACGCCGGTGCGGCCGGGCAAGAACGGTCCAGAGGATGTGACGGTCGACGACGCCGCCTGGGCCACTTTGTCCCTCGCTTCCGGGGCCATCGCCTCCGTCGAAGTTTCCCGGGTGGCCACCGGCCAAAAGAACTCCCTGAAGCTGGAGATTTATGGCGACAAGGGCGCAGTACTCTTCGACTTGGAAAACCTGAACGAACTCACGTTCCTGGACGCTACCGTCCCCATGCGGGAACAGGGCTTCCGCCGGATCCTTGTCAATGAACCCGCGCACCCCTACATGGACGCGTGGTGGCCGCAGGGGCACATCATTGGCTGGGAACACACCTTCACCCACGAAATCCGCGACTTCCTGGCCGCGATCGGCAGCGGCGGTTCGCCGTCGCCCTCGTTCGAGGAGGGCCTTACCGTGCAGCGCGTGCTCGCAGCCATCGAAGAGTCCGCCAACGCCAAGTCCTCCATTATCCAACTCACCAACCCCGGACCAACAGACACGGCCGGCACCACCGAAGGAGCCTGACATGCCTCGCCCGTACACCCTGTTCACCGGCCAGTGGGCCGACCTCCCCTTCGAGGAAGTCGCCAAGCTCGCCTCCGGCTGGGGCTACGACGGCCTGGAAATCGCCGTCTCCGGCGATCACCTGGACGCCTGGCGCTGGGACGAACCCGGCTACGTCGAATCCAAGCTCGCCGTCCTCGAGAAGTACAACCTGAAGGTCTGGGCCATCTCCAACCACCTCAAGGGCCAGGCTGTCTGCGATGACCCGATCGACTTCCGGCATGAAGCAATCGTTGGGGCCAAGGTCTGGGGCGACGGCGACCCCGAAGGCGTTCGCCAGCGCGCTGCCGAAGAAATGAAACACACCGCACGCCTGGCCAAAGCACTCGGAGTGGACACGGTCGTCGGCTTCACCGGCTCCTCCATCTGGCAGTACGTTGCCATGTTCCCTCCCGTCCCCGAGAAGGTCATCGACGCCGGGTACCAGGACTTTGCCGATCGCTGGAACCCGATCCTGGACGTCTTCGACGAATGCGGTGTCCGCTTCGCCCACGAAGTACACCCCTCCGAAATCGCCTACGACTACTGGAGCACCGTCCGCACGCTCGAAGCTATCGGCCACCGCGAAGCGTTCGGCCTGAACTGGGACCCCTCCCACATGATGTGGCAGGGCATCGATCCCGTCTCCTTCATCTGGGACTTCAAGGACCGGATCTACCACGTCGACTGCAAGGACACGAAGCTCCGGTTCACCGGCCGGAACACCGTCATGGGCTCCCACCTGCCCTGGGGCGACCCGCGCCGCGGCTGGGACTTCGTCTCTGCAGGCCGCGGGGATGTGCCCTGGGAATCCTCCTTCCGGGCCCTTACTGCGATCGGTTACGACGGACCCATCAGCATCGAGTGGGAAGACGCAGGGATGGACCGCCTCCACGGCGCCCCCGAAGCCCTCGCTGCCCTCAGGAAGTTCGATTTCCCGGCCTCCCAGACCAGCTTCGACGCCGCCTTCAGCAGCAAGGACTGAAGCCGGAGGGGGCCGCACAAGCGCTGTTGCCAGGCGAACTTGGGTGCGCTTGGATGAAGGTGACACGTTGATCAAAGCGCATAGAACTGTGGCTCAACGTTTGCAGACCCGAGACTCGCAGCTTTCCAATACTCATGTCAGGGGAAAATCATGTCCTACTCGCTCCAGCTGTACACCGTCCGCAACCAGATCCAGGCGGACCTGAGCGGCACCATCCGGAAGGTGGCGGAGATCGGCTTCACGCAGGTGGAGCCCTACAACTTCGTGGCCACAGCCCAGGAGTTGGGCGCCGCCCTGAAGGACAACGGACTCACCGCCCCGTCCGGCCACGCTCCGCTGCTCAGCCAGGACCAGGACGAAATCTTCGCCGCCGCCAAGGAGCTCGGCATCAGCACCGTCATCGAGCCGTACATCACGGCTGAGCACTGGCAGGACGCGGAGGCCATCCAGGCCACCGCGGCCAAGCTCAACACCGCCGCCAGGAAGGGCGCCGAATACGGCATCCGCGTGGGGTACCACAACCACGCCTGGGAGCTGGAGGCCAGCATCGAGGGCCAAACGGCGCTGGAGTACTTCGAAGGGCTGCTGGACCCCGAACTGGTCCTGGAAGTGGACACCTTCTGGGTTGCCGTGGGCGGCCAGGACCCGGTGGACATCCTGACCAAGCTGGGTGACCGGGTGAAGTTCATCCACATCAAGGACGGTCCCCTGACCACGGACACCAAGGCACAGCAGCCTGCCGGCCAGGGCAAGATCCCGGTGCGGGACGTCATCAACGCCGCCAGGTCGCTGGAAGTCGGCGTCGTGGAATTCGACGACTACTCCGGGGATATCTTCGACGGCATCACCCAGTCGCTGAACTTCCTGAACTCCGGCTCCGCCAAGGCCACTGAACGGGCCCAGGCATGAGCGCCCCCGCATCCACGCCGTCTTCCCACCGGGGTCCGGTCGGCGTCGGCCTCATCGGAGCCGGCAACATCAGCAAGCAGTACCTGGACAACCTGACCGTCTTCCCGGACCTGAAAGTCCACGTCATCGCCGACCTCTTCGAGGAGGCTGCCGAGGCCCGCGCCAAGGAATACGGCATCCCCGAGTGGGGCGGCGTGGATGCCGCACTGAACCATCCCGACGTCGAAATCATCGTCAATCTGACCATCCCGGCCGCACACGTGGAGGTCGCCACCGCCGCCGTCCACGCCGGCAAGCACGTCTGGACCGAGAAGCCCTTCTCGCTGGACCGCGAATCGGGACTGGGGCTGCTGAAGACTGCCGACGCCGCCGGCATCCGCCTTGGCACGGCGCCGGACACCTTCCTCGGCGCCGGACTCCAGACCGCCCGCCGGCTCATCGAACGAGGCGATATCGGCACCCCGCTCACCGCCATGACCACGTTCCAGACCCCCGGCCCGGAGTCCTGGCACCCGAACCCGGCGTTCCTGTTCCAGTACGGCGCCGGGCCGCTGTTCGACATGGGACCGTACTACCTCACCACGCTCATTCAGACGTTCGGCTCGATCCGCAAGGTGGCCGCCATCGGCTCCAAGGCCAAAGAGGTCCGCGTCATCGGCTCCGGCCCGAAGGCCGGCGAGGAATTCACCGTGGACGTCCCCACCCACGTCTCCGCGATGGCCCAGTTCGAAGGCGGCCAGTCCTCGCACAGCGTCTTCTCGTTCGAATCACCCCGCCAGCGGATGGGCTTCGTGGAGATCACCGGCACCGAGGCCACCATCTCGCTCCCGGATCCCAACTATTTCGACGGCGACATCAGGCTCTGGCGCGCCGGTGATGAGGACTGGACAGTCATCCCCGCCACCGGACCGGCCAACGGCCGCGGCATGGGGGTCCTGGACATGGCCCGCTCCATCCGCGCCGGCGTTCCGCACCGCGCCACCGGTAACCTCGCCTACCACGTCCTGGACACTATGGTCTCGATCGCCGAGTCCATCGAGTCCGGAACATTCGTCGACGTCGCAAGCTCCGCACCCGCGTCCGCGGCCCTCCCCGAGGACTGGAACCCCACAGCGCCCACCGTCTAGAAGGCCTCGGAAACGCTCCTACCGCGCCTGCCCGCCGAGAATCCGCTCATAAAGGGCCAGATGGTCGGCCACCATGCGGGCCGAGCTGAAGCGCTCTTCCGCCGCGGCCCGGCAGGCCTGGCGGCTGAGGCCGCCAGCCTCGGCGGCAAGCGCCGCCAGCTGGTCGATGCCGCCCAGGTATCCCGTGACGCCGTGCTCCACGATTTCCGGGGCAGCACCCGCAGGCGTTCCCACCACGGGTGTCCCGGTGGCCAGTGCCTCGATCATCACGAGGCCGAAGGGTTCGGGCCACTGGATCGGATTCAGGAAGGCGACGGCGCCGCCCACCAGCTCGTATTTTTCGGCGTCGGACAGCTGTCCCATGAACTCGACGTCCGGTCCGAGCGCCGGCCGGATGACGTCGTCGAAATAGCCCTGTTCCTCGGGTCCCTGGATCCGGGCACTGGCCCGCAGCGGGATCCCTGCCGCCCGCGCAATGTGGATCGACTCGAGGATGCCCTTGTCCGGGGACAGCCGCCCGACGAAACACAGGTAGCCGCCCGTTCCCTTGCCGACGGGAACGGACGCCACATCCATGCCGTGGTGGATCACCTTCACCACCGGCACCTCCGGCGACCGGCTGACCTGGTCATGGGAAATGGCGATAATTCCGGTGGTCTTCCCGATGGCACGGTACAGATCCGCGGCCTGCCGGGCCAGGCGGATGTGGATCGTGGTAACCACCGGGATTCCGGCCGGCCGATGGGCGTACAGGGGGCCACTCAGGGTGTGGTCATGAATGATGTCGACGCCGCCCATGCCGTCGTAGGCCCGAATGATGTGGCTCAGTTCAGACAGGGCGAGGCCCAGGTCGGCTGGTTCGGAGGGGCGCATCCGCGGGGCAAGGGGTACGGGGCAGGTGCTGTCGGAAGGGGCGGCCAGCAGGACGTCATGCCCTGCCGCCGCGAACCCGCGCGCAAGACTGTCCACCACCCGTTCTGTGCCGCCGTACCCCGGCGGCGGAACCGGGATCCACGGAGCCGATATCAGTCCAATGCGCATTGTCATCTTCCGCAGATCTGTGGCGTGCCCGCCGGGAGTTAGTCCAAACACTATGGCGGGGCCCTCCCTCCGGACAAGGGCTACGTGAAATCCGGCTCCCAGATGGCAGTACCCAGCGAAGTGACCAAAGCAACTGTCCGGGACAGGAATGCCGGGGAAGCCGCGGAAGTTGTCGCAGGCATGAAGATTGAGATCTGGTCAGACGTCGCCTGCCCGTGGTGCTACATCGGCAAGCGCCGGTTTGAGACCGCCCTTGCCGAGTTCCCGCACCGCGACCAGGTGGAGGTGCAGTGGCGCAGCTATCAGCTGGACCCGACCGTGCCCGATCACTACGACGGCACCGAACTCGATTACCTCAGCAAGCGCAAGGGCCTGGCCCCGGACCAGGTCACACAGATGTTCGACCATGTAGCAGCCCAGGCCAAAGGTGAGGGTCTGAACTACCGGTTCGACGCCGTCGTGGTTGCCAACAGCTTTACCGCCCACCGGCTGATCCACCTGGCCGCCGCCCACGGCAAGCAGGACGCCGCGAAGGAACGCCTGCTCAGCGACCACTTCGAACACGGCAAGGACATCGGCAGCCGCGAGTACCTGACGTCGCTCGGCGCGGACCTGGGCCTGGACTCCGGCGAAATCAGCGAGCTGTTCACCACGGATAAATACGCCGACGACGTCCGCCGCGACTTCGCCGAGGCCCGTGCCCTGGGCATCAGCGGCGTTCCGTTCTTCGTGATCGACCGCAAGTACGGACTGTCCGGAGCGCAGCCGGCGGCTACATTCAGCATGGCGCTGGAGCAGGCGTGGCAGGAAGCGCACCCGCTGGTGATGGTGGGCTCGGACAGATCCGGCAACGTGGCGGGAGACGCTGAGGCCTGCGGCCCGGACGGCTGCCCCGTCTGAACCGGCAGGATTACGAACGGAAAACTCGGGAGCGGTTTGGTGACAGATCGCGGTAAGGTGTCCCCATGCCCCGGATTTCGGCCCCCAGCAACGCTGCACAACGCGCCGAGACCCAGCGCCGTATCCTGAACGCCTTCGGCGAGCTTCTGTTCTCCCACGGGCTGCCCGGGCTCACCATGACGGATGTGGCCCGGCACGCTGGGGTTGGCCGCACAGCCGTCTACAACTACTACGCGGACATCGAAGAGCTCCTGATCGCCTACGCCCTCGTGGAGACGGAGCGGTTCATGGCGGGGCTGCGCGAGTCGCTGTCCCGGCTGGACAACCCGGTGGACCGGCTGGCCCTGTACGTGCGGGCGCAGGTGGAGGACCTCAGCCGGCGCCACCTTCCGCCGGGTCCAGCCATGGGTGCCGTCCTTTCGCCGGCGTCGTTCGCCAAGCTGGCTGACCACGTGGGCGGGCTCAGCGACATGCTGCAGGACATTCTCCGCGACGGCATGGACCAGGGCTACTTCCCGGCGGCCGACCCGCTCCAGCAGGCGCAGCTGATCCACGGCACGCTCTCCTCCAGCGCCGCCCGCGGCGGCGACGACTCCGAGGACCTGGAGGAAAGGATTTCGCGCACGGTCCGCTTCATCCAACTGGGCGCCGGGGCACGGTTCGACGACGGCGGCCGTCCCGTACGACTGCACCCGCCGGCCGCTGCGGCCGGCTAAGCGTCAGCCGTCCCCGCCCAGGATCAGCCCGCCCAGGATCAGGGCGTGGCGCCCTGGGTGGGCATGACCGGCCACTGCGAATCGTCGGCAACCCGCCGGCTTTCCCGCGGGCAGCTGAGCTGGCCCGGGGTCTGGTCGACAAGCTGTGGCTTGACCAAACCGCGGTAGTCACTGGTCAGGATCACATCCACGCTGGCATCCTTACGGCCGTCCTGGAAGTAGTCAGAGCCCGGGAGGTTCCGCTGGACAGTGAAGGCCGCCGACTGTCCGGCAGCACCCGAGACGATGGCCGCCACACCGCGGTACCCGGTCTCGGTGTTGGCCACATTGCCAACAACGAACTTCCGGGCCTTGAATTCATTGGCTGCCGCCTTGGCCAGGCCGTTGCGGTTCGTGGCGTTGAGGACGTTTACCTTCACTTTGGCCGGCGGCGTGTAGTCGAAGGTTGTGGCGGGGCAGGCGGAAGAATTCTCCTGGGCCTGGATGGCGGACGGAAACTTGATCTGCCCGCTCATCACACCCATCGCCCCCATGATCCCTGCGACAATGAGGCCCAGCAACAGCACGAGGACCACGCCGTGCAGGATCCGGCGGCGCAGCCGGCCGGGGTTTTCCGCGTTCCCGTCATCATCGACGAACGTGGCCCGGAGCTCCGGGCCCGTAATCACGCGGTGACCGTGCAGGACGGTCAGGTCCTTGGGTTTTCTAGCCATCGATCACGAGCACCCTTGCATGTATCGCGGTGCGCTGGTGGAGTGCTGTCCTCACCGCCCGGTGCAGGCCGTCCTCCAGGTAGAGGGTGCCCTGGTACTGCACCACGTGGGGAAACAGGTCGCCAAAGAAGGTGGAGTCCTCGGCAAGGAGCGCTTCAAGGTCCAGGGTCCGCTTGGTGGTCACAAGTTCATCCAGCCGCACGGGACGGGGCGGAAGGGCCGCCCAGTCTTTGGGGGTACTGAAACCATGGTCGGGGTAAGGGCGTCCCTCGCCCACAGCTTTGAATATCACCCTGCAAGCGTATGCAACCGGCCGGTTCAAGGGAATGTGGTATCAGCGTGCCGCGGGAGGTTGTGGCCAAACAGTAACTATGTGTCACATCCGGGCGGCCAACCCGGACCGGAACGGGTTCGCCGGTGCCGGCTGACAGAATGGAAGCATGACTGCACCCTCTGCGCATGCTGCCCCGCGCTTCGGCACCCACAGGCCGTCGGAACCGGCCCTGGCCCTTCTCCTGGACGTTGACGGACCCGTTGCCAGCCCGGTCACGAGGGATGTGAAACCGGAGATCATTGCCGACCTGGTTGCGCTCGCGAAGGCCGGGGTGCCGGTCATCTTCAACACGGGACGCTCGGACACGTTTATCCGCGAGCAGGTCATGGAGCCCATGATCGCGGCCGGGATGCCGAGTGGAACCTTGATCCACGCCATCTGTGAAAAGGGCGCCGTGTGGTTCAGCTACACCTCGGCCGGTCCGGGGCCCATCCACGTGGACCACGAGCTGGCCATGCCCGCGGCCTTCGGCGATGACATCCGGCGCATGGTGGCCGAGGACTACTCGTCCCACATGTTCTTCGACGAGACCAAGCGCGCCATGGTGTCCGTGGAACAGCACATTGAAGTGCCCAACAGTGAATACCTCGCCGAGCAGAAGCTGTTTGATGCCGAGGCCCTGAAACTGATGGAGCGCCACGACCTGGGAGTCGTGCGGCTGGACCACCATGCACCCAATTCCGACGACGAGATCGACTACCGCCTGGACCCCACCATCATTTCCACTGACATTGAGTCGGTCCAGCTGGGCAAGGACCTCGGCGCGAGCCGCGCCGTGGAGATGCTGGCGGCCCAGGGCATCACACCGCAGGCCTGGCGGACGGTCGGGGACTCCCGCACGGACTACGCCATGGCGGACTGGCTGCACCACAACGACCACGCCGTCAAACACGTCGACGTCCGCCCTGCAGACGGAGTCCCGGCCAAGCCCTACGGCATTCTCACCGCCGCCGACCTGGGCCTGCCCGAAACGGTCATTCACGACGACGCCGGCGCGGCCTTCCTGTCCAGCTGGCGCCAGGCGCTGCTCGGCTAGCTCCCCCTGCCCTGCACGTTTTCCGAGCAGGACTATCATGCAAGTAAGACTTCACCCCCAACAGCATGGGAGAAACACCATTACCGACGTGACGGTTCAGGACGATATCTACTACGGCGCCGAGGCATCCGAGGACATACCCGTACTCGCGGAGGCAACGTCGCCGGCGGCTGTCGCGCGCCTCAAGCACCGCCCCGACGTCATTCGCCGATCGGGCCGGTACGCGCTGATCAATGACACCCGGACGCCCTACCAGGCCATGGTGGAGGACCTGCTCTTCCTGCGGAATGTGCTGGATGGTGCCGGGCTGGATTACCTGCTGGTCCGCGGCAACAATGACCGCCCGGTGATCGCCCTTGACTGGAAGGACCGCAAGAAGCTGCGGTCCGCCCTCGTTGCCGCCTGCCGGAACGAGCCGTTCTACTCCATGACCGTGGACGCGAAGAAGAAAATGTCCGTCCTGGTCGCCGACGGCGAACTGTCCGTCAACCGGCAGGCACGTATTTTCCGGCTGTACCGCCCGCGGGTCGAGCCGGTGGGCGGCTTCGAATTCGGTGCCTCCGCCGGCGTCCAGGTTGAGCTGTGGAGCTTCCTGGGCAACGAAGTGATCCTGCCGATCGAAAACTCCCTCACCCGCCGCACCATGATGGCGCACGAGGCCGTCCGCGGAACGGTTGAACGCTACGGCCACACGTGGCCCACCATCGAGAACATGTTCGCTGACCACGCGAGCGACATCAGCTTCGACATCGACATGGTTTTCTCCTGGGTGGACGGTAGCTCGCCGGAGTACATCGCCGCCCGCCGTGCCCGGCAGTCGCAAGCCGTCCTGGGCGAGGGCGACGACCACGAGGCACGCTACCGGCAGATCAATGAGCTCAAATATGCGCTCCGGTCGGTGTACATGTTCGCGCCGTGGGTCCGCCGAATCTTCATCGCCACGGACTCCCCCGCGCCCGAGTGGCTGAGCGACCACCCGTCAGTGACCATCGTCCGCAGCGAGGAGTTCTTCGCCGACCCGTCGGTGCTGCCTACCCACAACTCGCAGGCTGTGGAGTGCCAGCTGCACCACATCGAGGGGCTCTCCGAGCACTTCCTCTACTCCAACGATGACATGTTCTTCGGGCGCCCTGTGGGCCCGGACATGTTCTTCACCCCGGGCGGCATCACCAAGTTCATCGAGGCGGAGACCCGCATCGGCCTCGGCGAGAACGATGCCGAACGCAGCGGCTTTGAGAACGCGGCCCGGGTCAACCGGAAGCTGCTCTGGAACCGCTTCGGCCGGATCACCACCCGCCACCTGGAGCACACGGCCGCCCCGCTGCGCCGGAGCCTCGTGGCGCAGATGGAGCAGGAGTTCCCGGCGGAGTTTGCAAGCACTGCCGCCAGCACGTTCCGTGCTGCGGACAACATCTCCGTCACGAACTCCTTCTACCACTACTACGCACTGCTGACCGGCCGGGCCGTGACCCAGACGGCGGCCAAGGTGCGGTATGTGGACACCACACTCCGGTCGGGGCTGAAGTACCTGCCCAAGCTGCTGAACAAGCGCAACATGGACTTCTTCTGCCTCAATGACGGCAGCTTTCCGGAAGTTCCGGCGGAGGAACGCGCGGAGCTGGTTACCGAGTTCCTGGAAAAGTACTACCCCATTAAGGCGCCCTGGGAGAAGTAAAACCGGGAAAGCCGAGGCCCCTGCAATGCGGAAAGAACCCCGCCAGGCTACTGGCGGGGTTCTTTCGTGGGTAGTGACGCTACTTCCGCGTGAGGATCGGGCGTTTGGCGCCCTCGGGGATGCGGATTCCGGCTGCGGCCAGGCGGCGTTCCGTCTCCTCAGGGCTGACGTACTCGCCCACAGTCGGTGTGGAACCCAGCGGCACCACTGAATGCACCACGGTGTGCTCGTAAACGTGCACCAGGTTGAAGGCCTGACCGCCGTCGCGGCCGCGCGTGCCGCCCACCGGAACATTCAGGTCCTGGGTGTAGCACGTGGCTGAGGCCACGGACACAGGGATGCCGGCGAAGCTCGCCGTCGTGGAGTAGTGCAGGTGGCCGGCCAGGATGCTGCGCACATCCGAGTTCCGGACTACGGCGGCAAGCGACGCCTGGTCGCGGAGTTCCACCAGCACGGACAGGTCGAGCACCGACGGCACCGGCGGATGGTGCAGCGCCAGGATGGTACCGTCCGGCGCGGGGGTCTCCAGCTGCCCTGCCAGCCAGTCGAGCTGGTTGTCACTGAGTTCGCCGTGGTGGTAGCCGGGCACGGACGTGTCCAAGGTGATGACCCGAAGCCCGTTGACGTAGTAGCTGTGGTCCACGGGATCGTCGTTGCCATGCTGGCCGAAGAGCCCCGCCCGGAAGTTGGCCCGGTTGTCGTGGTTGCCCATGGCCCAGATGACCTGCGCACCGAGATCCTGGCAGGCAGGCTCGACGATTGCGCGGAGCTTGGCGTAGGCCTCAGGATCGCCTTTGTCCGCCAGGTCGCCGGTAAAAATCACGGCTTCGGGGCGGGCACCGGACGCCTTGACCTCGTCGAAGAGCTGAATCAGGCGGGCTTCGCTGTCAACTGCGCCGTATAGGGGGTCCGGACCTCCCAACAGATGGGGGTCACTCAGGTGGAGTAGAAAATGGCGTGGCCGGGGGTGCTCGGCCTCGATGAGCTCCATTGCTGCCTTCGCGGTAGTGAGGAAGCGGGGCGCCTCCTGTGTTCCCTCTCAGTACGCTCCATCCAACCAGATAAAAAGCGAACTATGGGGAAACGGGAGTTAGCATGTTGAAAAATTACGACACCGCCGCCGCGTCCAGGCTACCTTCCTCGCTTTCGTTTCCTTGCCCGGCCATCCTGATGGCCGCTTCGTTAATTTGCCGCGCGTTATTTAGCTTGCAGAGATAAAGGGGAGGACCCGGAGTCCGCCGGCTGTTCCGGGCGGAAGGCTCTTCCGGAACGTGCCCGGCTTGCCTTGCGTGGGGCTACTTATGCCATGGACGACGGCGCGCACTAGCGCCGGTCGGGCCAGCCGGCCGGCAAGTCCGGTACAGCCTGTACATGCGGGGTCGGCCGACGGGCCCGGCTCGGGCACCGGATCGCCGGTCAGGCAGCCGAAACCCGCGCGGCTTCCGTCGGGCGTCGGCGGAATCGTTCGGAGGGAAGTCACATCGTGCTCTCTCGCCGGGTGCATGGCTGTCACTAGTATCAACGGCGTTGGCTTCCGTTGCATTCCCTGGACCTCCTGACCATTTGACTTCATCTGGTGTGCGAACAGCCCGACGGCGGCTGTCCGCCACCGCTTACGGCGCCGTCGTTGGCTCCGCCGTCGGTGCCGCCGGGACAGCTTCCGCCGCTGCCGCATCCTCTGTTGGCGCAACGCTGGGCGCAACAGTGGGCGCGGGGGCGGTCGCCGGTTCCGACGTGGGAACTGGGGCCGGTGCCGTGGTTTCCACGGCCGTCGGCGTCGGGACCGGATCCGGCTCGGGCGCCGGGGCGGGCTCCACAGGCGCGGCCTCTGTTGGGGCCGGTTCGGCACTGGTGATCGGTGCTGAAGGCGCAACCGGATCGGAGGGTGCCGGCGGCGCAGGCTCGGCCGGAGCCACCGGCTCCGTAGGTGCCGGGGCTACCGGAGCGGGGTCCACCGGTGTGGGAGTCGGCGTCGGGGTGGGTGTGGGAGTTGGGGTTGGGGTAGGCGTTGGTGTGGGAGTCGGCGTCGGGGTGGGTGTGGGTGCCGGCGCCGTGGCCGGCTTGGGCTTCACGGCGGCGGGCTTCGGCGCCGTCGGCGTGGGGGACGTTGTAACTGTCGGCTTTGATGCCGGGCGGGAAGTTGACGGAGCGGAGGTCGACGAGCTGACGACCAACGTGGTCCGGGCCGGGGTCGACTTGCCGCTGCGGGGGTTGGCGATTGCGGCTGCCGTGGCCGGGGTCAGGCTGTCGTCGGTGTTGCCCGGCCCGCTGTTTCCGGGAATATTGGGGATCGCCCAGCCGGAAGTGGTTGCGGCGTCGGTGTCGAAACTCGTAAAGACTGCCGGCGTCAGCGCGTCCGTCTGCCGGATGGGCAGCAGGGTCCATTTCGCGGGATCCTGGTGCTGCCCGTTCTTGATGACCTCGAAGTGCAGGTGGCATCCGGTGGAGGAGCCGGTGGTGCCTACTTCTGCGATGACCTGGCCGACGCGCACCGCATCGCCCTTCTCGACGGCGATGCCCTGCAGGTGGTTGTACGTGGTGATCAGGCCGTTGCCGTGATCAATCTCGACCCTGTTTCCCCCGCCCCAGGGGTGCCATCCGGCTGCCCGGACCACGCCGGCGTCGGCGGCGTAAACTCGGGTGCCGCAAGCGGCGGCGAAGTCCCGGCCCCAGTGGAACTCGCCGGCCTCGCCCGTGATCGGACTGTGCCGCAGCCCGAACGAGGAACTGGGGGTGAGGACTTCCAAGGGTGCCATGAGGAAGCCGGCCGCCGGCCGCTTCAACGCGGTGGAGGCCACACCGGGAGACTTGGCAATGCCTGTCTTAGAGGCCTTCACGGTGGAGCCCGAGACGGTGCGGCCGGCAGGAGCCTTCGCGGGTGCGGCGATGCCGGACCCACTGATCGCGTAACTGGGCGGGGTGCTGTCGGGATCCAGGAGCTCCGGTCCGACGACACCCGAGGGAGGTGCGATCGGGACGGCAGCGCCCACGGGCTGCTGGATCGAGGCGGCTGGCCCCTGGAACCCAAAGGCAAAGACGGAAAAGCCTACAACCACCGCTGCGGACAAGCTCCGCAGCGCGATCCGGCCCGGGGCGGTCGCCCTCGGTGCATGTTTGTGTCCCCCGTGATTTGCCACAGAATTCTCCTGGATCGGTACCCGCCAAACTCCTATCTCGACGAGCGTGTCCTCCATTGTGGCCACAGCCCCAAGCACGGCGGTACCCCTAAAACTGGGGGGCCAGCGGGTCCGGTTTCATAGGCTTAACCGGGCCGCCTCGGCGCGCGAGAATGAGTTATGCGGACTTTCCTTAGGGAATGGCAGGCGGAACTGAAAAGAACGCTGACCGGCAGTCCGGATGCCGTGCCGGACTGGTCCCGGAAGTTTGCCCAGGGTGATGACCCCGGATATTTCCTCCCCGGCTCTGCGGTCTGGGCCGTCCACGGCGGCATAGCGACAATCATCGGCGGTATCCGGTCCCTGCTGATGCAAACACTTCACCCCGCAGTCCTCGCCGGGGTCCACGACCATTCGAATTTCCGCGAGGACACGCTGGAGCGTCTGGCCCGGACCACGGCGTGGATCCATGCGCTCACCTACGGGTCCACCGCTGAAGCCCAGGCGGCAACATCGAGGGTGATCCGGCTGCACGAGTCCGTATTCGGAAAGTATGTCGACGGCGACGGCACCGTCAGGGAGTACTCCGCCAACGACCCCGAGCTGCTCCGCTGGGTGCACATTACCTTCACGGACTCGTTTCTCCGCGCGCATGAGCTGTGGGACGGCCCCATCCCCGGTGGCCCGGACGCGTACGTGCGCGAATGGGCCCAGGCAGGCAGGCTCATGGGCGTAGAGTTTCCGCCGGAGAGCAAAGCCGCCCTCGAGCGGGAACTCGAAGAGTGGCTTGCCACCGGCACCCTCCGCTGCGACGAACGCGTTGCCGAAACTGTTGCCTTCATCCGGCATCCACCCCTGCATCCGCTCCTGAAGCCGGGCTACCGGGTACTGTTCAATGCCGCTGTCCTGAGTCTGGATCCTGACTACCGCCGGCTGCTCGGGCTGCATACCGCCCGCCTTGGTCCGCTGCCGGTGCGTCTGGCCGCCAAGGCGACCCTCGTCGTCGTACGCCGCGCCTTGGGCCCGGCCAGCCCGAGCCAGCTGGCCGCCCGCGAGCGGCTACGGAGGCTGGGCGTGACTTAGCCGCCTCCCGCACCGGATTTGTTCGGCATTCAGAAAGGGAAACAGAAAACCCGGCCCTGACGATGTCAGAACCGGGTTTTCCGATGGCGGAGAATGGGGGATTTGAACCCCCGAGGGCGTTAACCCAACACGCGTTCCAGGCGTGCGCCATAGGCCGCTAGGCGAATTCTCCAGCTGCTCTTGAACCAAAAGCAGATACTAGAATACCTGAACTTTCCGGCATCTCCCAATCGGCCGGATTGGCCTCCCGGACAGGCACCTTTTGCGGCGGCTACGGCGCCGGCATCCAAGGCCCGGAACGCCTTGGCCCTGATGGCAGGATGGAGCCATGGTCCAGCTGCATGCGCTTGTGGTTTACGTGCCCGATTCCCACGCCGGAGCTGTGCTCACCGCGATAGGCGACGCCGGCGCCGGCCGGCTGGGCGACTATTCGCACTGCTCGTTCACGTCACCGGGTACGGGACGTTTTACCCCGTTGTCCGGGGCCCGGCCCTTCATCGGCACCCCGGGCCAGCCGGAGGAAGTTTCCGAGGTCCGGATCGAGTGCATCGTCGAAGAGGACGTGCTCGACGCCGTCGTGCAGGGATTGCGGCAGGCCCACCCCTATGAGGAGCCGGCGTTCATGAGCTGGCCCGTGAACGGGCACCGGTGAGACGTTCGCGGCGCCCGCCGAGGGTCCGCCGGAGCCGATTCGGGCCACACCCAAAGTTCGGGTAAAGTATCTGACGGCCCCTCATGTGGCGTCATCCTGTTGAACTCCCCCAGGACCGGAAGGTAGCAAGGGTAGATGGGCTCTGGCGGGTGCATGAGGGGTCTCTTATTTAAATGTCAGTCCCTATAGGTAGGTTTTCCCTGTGACTGTTACAACTGCCCTTTACCGCAGGTACCGCCCGGACTCGTTCGCGGACGTTATCGGGCAGGAGCATGTCACGGAGCCGCTGATGACGGCACTGCGCAAAAACCGGGTGAACCACGCCTACCTTTTCTCCGGCCCGCGCGGCTGCGGCAAGACCACCTCTGCGCGCATCCTGGCCCGCTGCCTGAACTGTGCAAAGGGCCCCACGGACACCCCGTGTGGCGTCTGCCCCAGCTGCATCGAACTTGCCCGCGGCGGAGCCGGTTCCCTCGACGTCATCGAGATTGACGCCGCAAGCCACGGCGGCGTTGACGACGCCCGCGACCTTCGCGAACGCGCCACCTATGCTCCGGTGCGGGACCGCTACAAGATCTTCATCATTGACGAGGCCCACATGGTCACCTCGGCCGGCTTCAACGCCCTGCTGAAAATCGTCGAAGAGCCGCCGGAACACATCAAGTTCATCTTCGCCACCACCGAGCCGGACAAGGTCATCGGGACCATCCGCTCGCGCACGCACCACTACCCGTTCCGGCTCGTGCCGCCGGAGCCGCTGATGGCGTACCTCGAGCAGCTGTGCCACCAGGAGAACGTCCCGGTGGCCCCCGGGGTACTGTCGCTGGTGATCCGCGCAGGTGCCGGATCCGTCCGGGACTCGCTGTCCGTGCTGGACCAGCTCATGGCCGGCGCAGGACCCAACGGCCTCGATTACGAGCTCGCGGTGGCACTGCTCGGCTACACGCACGCCTCGCTGCTGGACGACGTCGTCGAAGCAATCGCCGCTTCCGATGCCGCCACCGTCTTCCGTGCCGTGGACCGCGTCATCCAGACGGGGCACGATCCCCGCCGTTTCGTGGAGGACCTCCTGGAGCGCTTCCGGGACCTCATCATCGTCCAGGCCATGCCGGAAAGCGCCCAGGCGATCCTCCGCGGCATGCCGGCCGACCAAATCGCCCGGATGCAGAACCAGGCACACAATCTTGGCGCAGCCGAGCTCTCACGGGCGGCGGACGTCACCAACACCGCCCTGACGGAAATGACGGGCGCCACGTCGCCGCGGCTGCACCTGGAGCTGCTCTGCGCCCGGATCCTGCTGCCCAGCTCTGAGCAGAGCGAGCGCGGCATTGCCGCCCGGATCGACCGTGTGGAGCGGCGCCTGAACTACTCGGGGTCCGACGCCGGTGCTCCAGCCGCCGTTCCGGCTGCCCCGGCCGTGCCGGCTCCGGCCCCAGCCACGCCTGCTGCTCAGTCGCCGGCCGCACCTGCTCAGGCGCCTGCTCCGGCAGTTCCTGCGGCAGTTGCCGCCGCTGCGGCGGCTCCCGCATCCGTTCCGTCGCCCGACGAGAACCGTCAGCAGGTGCCGGGCCCGCCCAGCATTCAGGCCGCACCCGCGGCGCAGGCTGCACCCGAAAGGGAAGCGCTGGCTGCGCCGCGCATTACCACCGGCGACTGGCCCATGGACGAGGCCGCCGCACGTGACCGCCGGCCCGGCCCGGATTCACACGCCGCTGAGGGCCGGGAACCTGCATTCCAGCGTCCTGCCGCGGCGCCAGCACGGGAGTCCGCCGCGCCAGCACGGGAGTCCGCCGCGCAGCCAGAACAGACCCGTCCGGAACAGACCCAGCGCGCCGAACAGGCCCAGCGTCCCGAACAGACGCAGCGTCCAGAACAGACGCAGCGTCCGCAGCCGGCGGCGGCACAGGCTGCCCCGGCATCTCCCGCCCCGTCCTCCCCCGCGCAAACCTCTGCCCCGCAAACCTCTGCCGGTGCGTCTCCTTCCGGCGCGTCCTCTGCCGGCCTGCCTCCTTCCGCGGGGCACGCCGACGTCGAAGTACTCCGCCGTGCGTGGCCCGAGGTCCTGCAGACCTTGGCAAAGATCAAGCGGAGCACCTGGGCACTCGTGGAACCGAACGCCCAGGTCGGCCAGTTCGACGGCCAGGTCCTTACGCTTATCTTCACCACCTCGGGTCTCGCCGGTGCCTTCGGCCGGGCGGACCACTCCGAGAATCTGCGCCAGGCCATCCACAAGACCATCGGCATCGACTGCCAGATCACCGCCGTTGCAGGCGCCGGCAGCTCAGCGAGCTCTGAACCAAACCCAAAAGCGCGTACTAGCCGGGACGTTCCGGCTACCACCACTGACGCGGATTGGGGCATCGCCCCCGCGGCGGGTGGCTCAGTGCAAGCAGAATCCGCTCCGGCCCGCCCGGAGGCTGGTTCGGTGCCCGGTTCCGCAGGCCCGTCCACCGCGCCTGCCGCCGGGCACGCCGCATCGCCTTCATCCCAGGCTCCTGCGCCTTCCGCGCCGCAGTGGTCCGGGCCTAACATCACGGCGTCCCCATCCGACACCGCCACCTCCGCCGCCGGACGAGTCAGCCCGTCTTCACCGGAAGCTGGACCGAGCTCCGCGCCGCAGTGGTCCGGGCCTAACATCACGGCGTCCCCATCGGGCACCGCCACCGGATCCGGTGATACATCCAGCCCCGCCGCGCCGGCTGCGAACCTCGCATCTGGCGGCGATGGCGACGCCCGCGGTGAATCAGGCAGTGGACTGGCCGCCGCTGGCCACCAGCCTGCCACCACCAGCGATGCCGCGCAGGCAACCGGTGCTGCCCAGCCGATTGCCACACAACCTGGTGCCACACAGCCAGCTCCCCAGCCGGCGGCAAGGCAGGATGCGGCGTCTGGACCGCAGCACCAAGCCGGCGACTATTCCTATCCGGATGACGACTGGGGTCCTCCGCTGGACGAGGACGCGCCTCCGTTGGAAGAAGAGCCCCCCATGGACTGGGAGCCGTCACGCCAGTGGCAGGCCCCCGCGCCGTCGTCGGCACCGGAAGCACGCGGCGCTGCCGCGTCTGCACCGCCGGCGCCGAAAATTCATGCCAGTACTGCTGATTCGGCACCACCGGCACGTCAGTCCGGGCCCGACACCTCCGCTGATCCGTGGTCCCGTGCTGTGGAGCAAACGCCCGGCGTGTGGCTTCTCGGTTCCGAAAGCAATGTGGGCAAATACCGGGGCGCAGCCGACGACCAAAACGGCGACGAGCCAGACGAGTCCGCTGCGCCGGCTTACCCGCCCGCTGCCGCCCAGCCGCCGCACGGCAACGGGGGCGCGGCTGCGGAAAACCAGCCGTCCACGGCCTGGAGTGAAAGCGCTCCGGGCGAGAGCGACGGCCAGGGCGGGAGCCGCCGTGCCGAGGATATGCAGGGCGCGACCTCTCCGGAAACCGCCGAGCGGGGTGCACCGGAGTTTGCTCCTGCCTACGCCATGGCTTCCGCACCGGCTGCCAGCTCCGAGTACGGGGTATCCACCCCGGCCCAGGGTGTCCGCCCGCCGGCCGTGGCCGATGCCACGGACGTCGCCCACGTCAGGGTTCCCGTGTTCGCGGCCAGCCCAGGACCAGCAGTTCAGGCAGGACCTGCAGTTCAAACCGGACCAGCGATCCAGGCGCGCCCCGCCATCCAGGCGGGACCCGCTGTTGCCGCCGCCCGTACCGCCGCGCCCGCCCCTGCAACCGAGACTCCTGCAAGGGGCAAGCTGAGCCTGTACCAGAGGCTTTCCAACAGTCCGGAGGCAGAGGCTGGACGGGCCAAGGCGCCCGCGCGGAGCGTGGAAGAACCGGCGCCATACGTGCAGGACATTCCCAGCGCGGATGACGAAACCATTGAGGAGTCGGGCGTCTTTGGCCGTGCCGCCGTCGAGCGTATTCTGGGCGGAAAGCTCATCGAGGAACGGTCGCTGGACGGCAGCCCCCTGATGCCGAGGTACTAGGGCACGGCAACCCGTGCCCCGCCCGTGAGCGGCACCTGCCCGGTCATCCCCAGACCAAGCAACGAGTTTCAACCAAACAATCGAGGACAAAGTGTACGAGGGTGCAGTTCAGGAGCTGATCGACGAGCTCGGACGCCTTCCCGGCGTTGGGCCGAAGTCTGCGCAGCGCCTGGCGTTCCACATCCTGGAGGCAGATCCCCAGGACATGAAGCGGCTGGTGGAGGCCATCACCACGGTCAAGGAGCGGGTCAAGTTCTGCGCCTCCTGCGGCAACGTCACCGAGCAGGAGCTGTGCAACATTTGCCGCGACCCGAGGCGGGACCCCTCGGTCATCTGCGTCGTGGAGGAGTCCAAGGACGTGCTGGCGGTGGAGCGCACGCGTTCGTTCCGGGGCCGGTACCACGTGCTCGGAGGCGCCATCAACCCGATCGCCGGGGTGGGCCCCGAGCAGCTGAGGATCCGCGAACTGCTCAACCGGCTCAGTGACGGCGCCGTCCAGGAGATCATCATCGCCACTGACCCGAACCTTGAGGGCGAGGCAACGGCCACGTACCTGGCGCGCATGCTGCGGTCCATCGGGGTCGCCGTCACCCGGCTCGCCTCCGGGCTTCCCGTGGGCGGCGACCTCGAATACGCCGACGAAGTCACCCTGGGCAGGGCCTTCGAGGGCCGCCGGAACGCGCTCAGCTGACCGGAACGGTCACAATTCCACAGGCGGCAGACCGCGGCGATAAACTGTTGAAATCAATATGCCGCCGTGCCGTAAGGCCGTCTGGCCTCCAGAACCCAATTTGATCCAGTGAGGGTGCACGCATGAGTATGCCCAGTACCGATGTGAAAACCGAACCGCAGCCGCAGGAGCTGCCCGCAAATGCTGCTGTCACCAAACAGCTGATCGTGCAGAAGTTCGGCGGCTCCTCGGTGGCTGACGCTGACGGCATCAAGCGCGTGGCCAGGCGCGTGGTCGACGCCCAGAAGGCCGGCAACGAAGTCGTCGTCGTCGTCTCCGCAATGGGTGACACCACCGACGAACTCCTCGATCTTGCCGCCCAGGTCACCGACTCCGCCCCGGCCCGCGAGATGGACATGCTCCTCTCGGCAGGCGAACGCATCTCCATGGCCCTGCTGGCCATGGCCATCAACAAGTTCGGTGCATCCGCGCAGTCCTTCACGGGCTCCCAGGCCGGCATGATCACGGACGGCATCCACGGCAAAGCGCGGATCATCGACGTCGACCCGCACCGCATCCGTACCGCCCTGGACAAGGGGCACATCGCCATCGTCGCCGGCTTCCAGGGCATGACGCGCGCCACCAACGAGATCACCACGCTAGGCCGCGGCGGTTCGGACACGACGGCTGTGGCCCTCGCCGCCGCCCTCGAGGCTGACGTCTGCGAGATCTACACCGACGTTGACGGCATCTACACCGCGGACCCCCGCGTCGTTCCGTCGGCCCAGAAGATCGACCGCATCTCCAGCGAGGAGATGCTGGAACTGGCCGCCTCCGGCGCCAAGATCCTCCACCTCCGGTGCGTCGAATACGCCCGGCGGTTCGGCGTGCCGCTGCATGTCCGTTCCTCATTCAGCCAGAACGAAGGCACCTGGGTCATGCCCGGCGCCGATGACAAGATCACGACTCAAGAGGGAGTTGCCTTGGAGCAGCCAATCATCTCCGGTGTTGCACACGACCGCTCGGAAGCAAAGGTCACCGTTGTGGGTGTTCCGGATATCCCGGGCAAGGCAGCCGCGATCTTCCAGGTCATCGCGGACGCGCACTCGAACATCGACATGATCGTCCAGAACGTCTCCACGCACGGCACCGGCAGGACGGACATCTCCTTCACCCTGCCCATCGTCGAAGGCGCCGACGCCCTTGCCGCCCTCCACGCCGCGCAGGCTGAAATCGGCTTCGAAAGCATCGAGTACAACGAGCAGATCGGCAAGCTGTCGCTGATCGGCGCCGGCATGCGCTCCCACCCGGGCGTTTCGGCCACGTTCTTCAAGGCCCTGTCCGCCGCAGGCATCAACATCAACATGATCTCCACGTCGGAGATCCGGATTTCCGTGGTGACCCACGCTGACCTGCTCGATGACGCCGTCCGCGCCATCCACAAGGCGTTCGACCTGGACAGCGAAGCCGTCGCCACCGTCTACGGCGGTACCGGCCGCTAAGGTGGTGCCTGCTGGCACTTCGCCAGTGCAGAAGTAAGCCCGGTGCGCTCATGCGCACCGGGCTTCTTCACTTACAGGGCTTGTCACTTATTCAGGTCGCTCTTGCGGACAGCATAGTGGTGCCCCTCGGAGTCGGTCTCGACCTCGAACTGGGCCAGATCCTCTTCGGAAGCGTGCTCGTAATCGTCATGCAGGTGAACCACCGGTGCAGCTGAGTCGCCTACAGCGGCAGGGCCGAATACGAACCGGAGCCTGTCCGTCAGATTCATAAAGCCAGTGAGCACATGTGCCACAAGTCCCACCCCCTTCCCTGCTTGAAGGCGGAGAGCGTCTGCCCTTCGACTGCCGGTGCCCTTATTTTACGCCGCGGCACGCGAAAAGAACCCCGACGGGGCAGGGTTCAGCCGCCGGCATGGTCCAGGCCGCCGGGGTTTTCAGCGTCCGCTAGCGGAGGGACTTATCGTCCGGGTTGCGCGGCACAACATACGTGCTGCCGTCGGGGCGGCGGACGGTTTCCCACTGCTGCGTCTCGGCCTCGCGCTGGGCGAGCAGTTTACGGTTTTCCTCGGTCATGTCGTGCACCAGCGAACTCCTGTTCGCGGGGCCAAAGACCGCCCTAAGCTTGCCGGTTGCCCGCATGAACCGCTGTGCGGCGTTCTCTTTTGCCACGGTATCCACTCCATTTCAGGACTACTGCCACTATCAAGGATACACCGACCGTTAGTGCACTAACTATTGCCGCTCCCCGCCCGCCCACCTTGCACCAAAGCAGTTAAGCCACGACGCCGGGACCCACCACGCGTGGTGAGTCCCGGCGTCGTCCGTCCTGGGGAACTGCGGCACTAGGCCACCGGCCGCACCGCCACCGGTGAACGCACGGCGTTGTCGCCCGAGGTCCATGTCAGGGATCCGGTGGAATACGCGTTCAGCGGAGCCCCGGCGGTGATGAAGGTAATGGTGAACCTGGCGCTTTCGCCCTCGGCCAGGGTCACTTCTGCCGGACTGACAGTCGCGGTGATGCCGGGGAGGGTGATCGCCGCCCGGTAGGTTCCTGCCGTCACCGCGGTGACAGTGCGCGTGACCGTCTGGCTGCCGGACATGGCGCCCAGGGCCACGGAGGGAAGGTTCACGTCCTTGGCTGCGATGGGGGCCACACCAAGGTCAATCCCCTGGCCCTGGAGGAAGCCCATCCAGTCGCTGATGCCGGCATCGTAGACGAGCCCCGGCGAGTCAAACCGGGCCGGATCAACATGGCCGGCGCCCTGGGCAAAGACGTCATGCACTGCGGCTCCCTTGGCGTTGACCAGGTCATAGGCCGTGGTCATGATGGCTGATTTCACGGCCGCCGGGGACCACTGCGGGTTCTTGCCCAGCAGCAGCGCGCCCGAGCCTGCAATCTGCGGGGCCGCCATGGACGTGCCGGAAAGGAACCCGAAGGTCTCGCCGTTGAAGCCCACCGGAGAAACGGCAGCCAGCACGGCCACGCCGGGAGCTGCCACATCCGGCTTGAGCAGGTCTCCGTTGGAGGCCAGGCTCGGACCCCGGGAGGAGAACTCCGCAATCTGGGGCACTGGCGGCGGTGTGGCTCCGGTGGTATCGGTCGCCTTGAGGCTTGCCGTCATGCCCGGCGTAGCCGCCACCACGTCCTTGATCTTCGGGTCGTTCACATGGACCGTGGGCACACTGTGCAGATCGGCGTCGAGTGAGCCCGGCACCAGGTTGACCAGGACCATGCCCACGCCACCCGCACGCTGGACCTCGGCGCTCTTGTCCACGCGCGCAATCACACCGCGGTCGCAGACCACGATCTTGTCGGCAACCTTGGCGGGGTCCAGGGAATTCGGCGCGCACAGGGCCGCGTCCGCAGCCGCTGCCGCGGCCGCCTTCACGTCCGCGGCCAGCACGATCGGCTGGGAGTCCACCTCGCTGCTCATGACGCTCGCCCCGGCGAATTTGCTGCCATCCGACAGTTCGGCGGTTCCGCGCAGCGTGTTGTCAAACGTGGAGGCGCCCACCGTGGTGATCCAGGGGCCGGCGTGGTTGACGGTCGAGGCCGTCGGGCCCGAGTTGCCGGCGGAGGCTGCCACAAAGATCCCTGCGGCCGCGGCGTTGAGGAACGCGAGCGAAACGGCATCGACGGTGGAGTTGTTGTTTCCGGAAATGGAGAAGTTGAGCACGTCCACGCCGTCGAGGACGGCATCCTGGATGGCATTGAGAATGTCCGATTCCACGCAGCCGGTAGCCTCGGGAATGGCGCCCTCCCAGCAGACCTTGTACACCGCAATCTTCGCTGCGGGCGCAACGCCTGAGCTCTCGCCGAAGTCCCGGCCGCCTGCCGTCTGGGTGACGTCACTGTTTCCCGCAGCCGTGCTGGCCGTGTGGGATCCGTGGCCGTTGACGTCAAGCGGCGAGAACTTCTCCTCCGGGGACCGGAACTCCGGAGGGACCGCTGCCTTGTAGGCCTTGTCGTAGAACCGGGCACCGATGACCTTGCTGTTGCATTCGGTGCCATCGAACGCGTCGCCGGCCACACAGTCACCCACAAAGGTACCGCCGTTGGCTTTGCGCATCGCGATCACGTTGCCCTGAAGGCGGTACGGCACGCCGACATCCGGGGTGCCGGACAAAGGATCAACCGTCTCCCCTTCGAAGAACGGGTTGTCCGGGGTGTAGCCGGTGTCCAGCACGCCCACGACGATGCCTTTGCCAGCCTCTTCCTTGCCCCCGAACTGCTGGTCCCAGACGCCGTCCCTGCCGGGCAGTCCGAGGAAATCTGTGCTCGAGTAGTCCGGCTTGCGGATGCTGTCCGGGACCACTGCCAGCACGTCGCCATCACCCGCGAGCGCCTTGACCTGCGCGGCGGACAGGACAGCGCTGAAGCCGTTGAGGGCCAGGGTGTAGTTCCTGCTGATGGTCACACCCTTCGACGCTGCCTCCTGCCGCTGCTTGGCCTTGAGATGGGCGTCGTACTTGCGTGAGTTCGGGCCGGACGGGTTCAGTTTCTTCCCCTTGGGCACCGCCGTGCCCGGGATGCCGGGCACGCCACCGGAGTAGGTGGCCAGCGGTTTGTCCTTGAGCATCACAATGTAGCGCCCGTCGTCGAGTGGCGAAGAGGCTGGCTGAATGGCGGCTGGCTGGGTGGCTGCCGTTGCCGGCACGGCGGCCGGGGCTGCGATGCCCTGGCCAACGACCATTGCCAGTCCGACGGCAAATATGGCCGGCAGCCTTCTGCTGTATCCGGGGCGGGTAGTGGACTGCTGAGGGATCATGGGGGATGCCTTCCTTTGTTCAGGACCTGTAGACCTTCGGTCCCACGAACTGGACGCTCTGCCCCCCATGGGCGTCATCACTGTATGGTTATGCCGCGCACCCGTTGATGTCAGAAAGATACCGCCTACGCACCGAAGAATCGATACCCTTCCGTTAGCAATTGCCGGGTACCGTTATCCGCCCGTTCCGGACGGCCCGGTGCCCCGACGGTAGAATGGGAAAAACTTGAGGAGACCCGGCATGCGCAAGCAACTGATTTCTGTGCTGCTCGCCCTCGCAGCGACGGGCGGTCTCGCAGCCTGCACCCCCGACACCGGAACCGGCCAGCCCACGGCCACCCCGGGTGCCACCACAGGCTCGCCCGGGACCTCATCGCCTGGCACCCAGACGCCCGGCACCGCGTCACCCGGTACACCCGGCACCGGCAGCCCCAGTACCCCCGCCCCCGGCACAACACCGCCCGACGCCGAGACAACGGTCCCTGCGCCCGCCCCGCCTTCCGCTGCTCCCCTGCCGTCCGGCCCCAGCGCCGGAGACGCCGAACTGTCCATCACGGTCAAGGCCTCGAAGGACGGCAAGGCCGTCAACTACACACTGGTCTGCAAGGGCGGCGTCCCGATGGCAGAGAGCCAGCACCCCAGCGCGGCCGCGGCCTGCTCGGCGCTGAAGAACAATGCAGCCATCCTGAACCGCGCCACTCCGCCCAAGGGCATCTCCTGCACCCAGCAGTATGCCGGCCCCCAGGTGGCCAGCGTGACCGGCGAGGTTAATGGCACCCCCGTGGAGACCTCCTTCGCCCTGCGGGACGGCTGCCAGATCGGAGCCTGGAACGCAGCCAAGGACATCCTCGGCGCTGCAGCCGGGGCACTCTAGCAGCATGGCAGGAACAGCTTTGACGATCCGCGCTGCCCAGGTCCTCTCCCCCGCTGACTGGCGGGGACGGGAAGCGGCACATGCCCGCCGGGTACGCCGGTACGCCGACCCCTACCTCGCCCGCCGCTCGGCCGGGCGGAAGCATCCCGTGGAGGACTTCCTCTTCACCTACTACACCCAGAAGCCCGGGCAGCTGCTGCGCTGGCATCCCGGGGACGGCGTGGTGCTTTCCGGAGCGGAGGCAGCCGCCCGCAAGGACTGGAAGTGCTACAGAGCGCTCGACGGCGGTGAGCTGGCACTCCTGGGCCTGCCGTCCGGAAGCGTCGCGGTGACCTTCGACCGGGAGACGTTCCTGGCCGAGCGGCGTGAGGCGCTCCGCTTTGCCCGGATCATCCTCGCCGGAACGGCCGCGCGTCCGGCGCAGTTCGGGTGCTTCGGCCTGCACGAGTGGGCCATGGTTTACCGGCAGGAGAAGTTCGAGCTGCGCCACGAATACCTCAAGCTGAGACTCGGCGGTGCCGGAACTGACAAAGTGGTGGAGGACAACCGGATCCGCTGCTCGCACTTCGATGCCTTCCGGTTCTACACGCCTGACGCCGTGCCCCGCAACGAACTGGCCCCCAGCCGGGAGAACCAGCGGACCATGGAACAACCCGGGTGCCTGCACGCCAACATGGACCTCTACAAGTGGGCCTACAAGCTCTCCCCCGCTCTGCCGAGCGAACTCGTGATGGACTGCTTCGAGCTGTCGTGGCGGGTGCGCGCCATGGACATGCAGGCCTCCCCCTATGACCTCACCGACTGGGGCTACCCGGCCATTCCGATTGAGACGCCGGACGGCAAGGCGGCGTATGTGGAGCAGCAGCGGGCGTTCTCCGCCGAAGCCCAGGTGCTGCGGGGCCGGCTGCTGGCTGCCCTGGCGCCGCTCCTCGACGGCCTCGACCCGGAGGCCTGACGGTGACCGAGACGCCTGGTTCCCCGGACCTGGAACTTGACCTGACCGTTGCGCTTACGCATGCACCGGGCGGCCCGGAACACGTCTTTGTCCTCGTGAGCCGTTCCGGCCAGCTCGTCGAATCAACGCTGCCGGATCCAGCGGCGGCGATTGCCGCCGTCGGGCGCTTCGGCGAACGGATCTTTTTCCCGGAGCCGGGCCCGCCCAAGCTGTGCACCCAGCAGTACGGCGGCCCCCAGGTGGCGGTGGTGACGGGCACCTTCAACGGCCGCGATGTGAACTCACGGTTTTCTTTGACTGACGGCTGTGAAATTGCCCGCTGGCGGGCGCTGTCCCCGCTGCTGGGCGGAGTGGCCGGGTCCTCCGGCGCCATCTGAGCTGGCGGAGATCTTGCGGCAGGCACGGCGAAGGCCGGCGGGACCCTGGCTTTTTGAGCCACGCCCGCCGGCCTTCGCTGTGGGGCCCTTCCGGGAGCCCGGTTCCGGGACCTTCCTAGATGGAGTTATCCGGTGACCGCGTCAGGTCCTCGTTCTGGACCTTCCCCTGTTCCTTCATTTTCTTCGGATCTTCCGAAGCCGGTGCAACCGCGACGGCGCCGCCCTCCGCCACCACCACGTTCACGAACGTCGGGGAGCTGGTCCCGTCGAAAGTGATCCGTCCGATGTAGGAGCCGGGAGCCAGGTCCTTCCAGGCGAGGACGAGCTCCCCGCCAAGGCCGTTCGCAAGGCGGACGGGATCCGGAGTCACGGTGGCGTTGCCTTCATTTGCGCCCAGGACCGCCGCGTCCACGGAAGCCCTGGTCGCCTGGCCGTTGGGGCTGTCGTAAAGGTTCACGAACATGCGATACGTGCCTGCAGCAGGGTTGGGAATCGAAACGGACTCGCTTGCCGCGCCGGTGGCGGCCACGATCCCCCGCCCGTCCGGGGTGATGACCACCATGTCGAAGTCGGCGTTCTCATCCGCGGAGATCACGGACAGCTTGGCCAACGGCGCCCCGGCCGGGACTTCCACGGTCTTCGTGAAATTCGA
This sequence comes from Arthrobacter sp. NPDC057009, assembly GCF_042673905.1. NCBI lineage: Bacteria > Bacillati > Actinomycetota > Actinomycetes > Micrococcales > Micrococcaceae > Arthrobacter > Arthrobacter sp. NPDC057009. Next base: position 24,060 of record NZ_JBHUSB010000026.1, on the reverse strand, counting down.
CGCGTCAGTCGCGTACCGGAAGGGCCCGGGCACAAGTTCGATGGCCGAGGAGTCCGCCTTCGACAGGCCGTCGAGGGTCACGTTCGTGGGCGAGCCTGAACCCGAGACGATACCGATCTTCCCGGAACCGCTGGCCCCCTCCGACGTGAAGGCGATGTTCTTGGGAGCCACTACCGACTGCGGCCGGACCGCGATCGGTGACGTCACGGTCTTGTTGGCACCCTGCCACGTGAGTGAACCTGCCGTGAACTCGCCCAGCTGAGCGCTCTGGTTTTCGAAGGCCACCTTGAACGTGCGCTTCTCTCCCGCCGCACCGAAGGTGAGGATGGACGGGGTTACCGTCACCTTCACACCGGGCACGCTGGCCGTGGCCCTATAGGTCCCTGCTGTCAGGGCCGTCACGGTGCGCGTGACTTCAATCCTGCCCGCCAGGTTTCCCAGCGAGAAGGACGGGACGTTCATGTCACGCGGCCGCGTGCTGCCGAGTCCGGCGATGCCCAGGTCCATGCCGGTTCCCTGGATGAAGCGAAGGTAGTCATCGCTGCCGGCGTCATACACCAGTCCGGGATCCAGGACACGTGCCGGATCGACCTGGCCTGCACCCGTGGCGAGGACGTCGGTGTTCTTGCTGCCGTCTGCGAGCTTGACGTCACCGGCGGTGGTCATCATGGCGGACTTCACGGTGGCCGGTGACCAGGTGGGGTTCTTGCCCAGGATGAGCGCGCCGAAGCCGGCAACGTGGGGTGAGGCCATGGAGGTGCCGGACATGAAGCCGAACTGGTCGCCGCCCGAGCCGATCGGGGAAACGCCGGCCAGGACCGCCACGCCGGGCGCGGCGACGTCCGGCTTCAGGAGATCAGAGTCCGTGGCAAGCAGCGGTCCGCGGGAGGAGAAGCCGGCGATCTGCGGCTGCGCCTCGAGGGGCAGTCCCGTGGTGTCCTTGTTGACCAGGGAGACCGTGAGGGCCGGGTTCGCCGCCACCTTGGCCTTGATGGTCTCCGTGGCAGGCGGGTTCACGTGCACGGTGGGGACGGAGTGCTTGTCGGCGTCGAGCGATGACGTGGCCAGGTTGACGAGGATCATGCCCACCCCGCCGCCGCGCGCAACCTCGGCGCTCTTGGCCACCCGGTCGTAGACGCCGCGGTCACAGACCACCACCTTGCCGGAAATCTTGGCCGGATCGAGCGAGCCGGGGGCGCACAGCGACGGGTCGGCCGCCTGGCCGGATGCCACGTTGGCGGCGAGCACAACGCCTGCGCCGGCAACTTCGCGGTTCATGATGCTGGCCCCGCGGAATTTGCTGCCGTCGGAGAATTCGACGGTGCCCTGCAGCTCCTGCGAGAAGGTACTGGCCGCTACCGTCGTGACCCACGGCTCGCCATGGTTCACGGTACTGGCTTGCGGACCCGAGTTTCCTGCGGAGGTGGCCACGAAGATGCCGGCCGAGGCAGCGGAGAGGAATGCCATGGACACAGGATCCGTGGTGGTGGAGGTGGTGCCGGAGATGGAGTAGTTCAGGACGTCGACTCCGTCGAGGACTGCCTGGTTGATGGCGTCGACGGCGGCCGAGGTGTAGCAGCCGCCGGTGTTGGGATCTTTGTCCTCCCAGCAGATCTTGTAGATGGAGAGCTTCGCGGCCGGTGCGATGCCGCCGGTCAGGCCGAAGCTGCGTCCGTCAACGAAGGTCTCCACGTCAGCGTTGCCCGCCGCCGTGCTTGCCGTGTGCGTTCCGTGGCTTCCCACGTCCACAGGCGAGATCACTTCCTCCGGGGCCCGGTCCCCCTTGGCCACGGAGTCCTCGAAGGCATCAGAGAAGTACCTGGCACTGAGGACCTTGGAGTTGCAGGCTGTTCCGTTGAAGCCCTCACCCTTTTGGCACTCGCCCTCGAAAGTGCTGCCGTCCGCCTTCAGCATGGCGATCCTGCCGCCGGTGGTGCGGTAGGGCACGCCTACCTTCGGGTTGCCCTTGAGCTGGGCGACTGCACTGCCGGCGAAGAACTGGCTGCCTGGCGTGTAGCCGGAGTCGATGACGCCCACCACGACGCCCTTGCCTGCAGCGGCCTTGCCGCCGAACTGGGTGTTCCAGGTGCCGTTGGCCCCGCTGAGCTTGAGGAAGTCCGTGGTGGAATAGTCGGGCTTCTGCTGGGTATCGGGGGCCACCGCGAGGACCTGGGGGTTCTTGGCCAGGTTCAAAGCCTGTTCGGCGGTAAGTGTGGCACTGAAGCCGTTGAGCGCCGCGGTGTACGTGCGGCGGATCTGGACCTTTTCCTTTTCAGCCAGCGCAGTCTGCTTTGCCTCCAGGTGGGCCTGGTACCGGCGCACCTCTGCCCGGCTCGCGTCGAGTTTGCGGCCGGAGCGCGGCTTCGTGGCCTGCAGGCCGGGCGTGCCGCCCTCGTAGGTGGCGGCGGGCTTCTCGGTCAGGACCACAATGTAGCGCCCGGCCGAGTAGTCGTTGGGGTCGACGTTCTTTTGCTGGACGGCGGGAGCCGCATTCTGCGACGGCGCCGCGGTTGCCGGCAGTGCGCCGACTGACGAAAGGAGCAAAGGCAAGCCGACAACCAGTGCCGCTGCTTTCCGGGCCCCCCGGCTTCGGAAGAAGCTTTTTCCTGCTGATTTCACGAGTGGTTTGAACCTTTCATAAGGAACAGCCCCGGCTACATTGCCGGGCGCAGGCGGCAACGACACGTGAAGATGACAGGTCCTGTCGATCCCAGCAATCGCGACCGATCCCCACAGTACCTACTGAGAGCCGCATATGACATAGGGCACAAACCATGAATTTACTTTTTTGTCACAGTCCTCGACACAGGCATCAAAAAGCGGCGGGCGCCCTGAAAGGCACCCGCCGCTGGAGAGAGAAAGTTTGCCGCGCCGTCCTGCCGGGAGCTGCTGCCCGGAGGAGCTACTGCCGGGGCGTGCGGACCACTTCGCTGATCCACTGGCGCGTCTTCTCGTCCACCGGACCCGCCACCCGGTCCTGCCCGCCACCGCTGCGGACTTTTCCGCCCCGTCCGGCGCCGCCCCGCCCAACGCGGTTCTGCGCAACCCGGTTCTGCCCAGCACCGTCCTGTCCGGCACCGCCCCGTCCGGCACCGCTCTTGCGGGCTGCACGGTCGGCCCTGATCTTCTGGACCACCATTCTTCCGAGCCCGGCGAACACCGCCGCGGCCATCACCGGCAACAGGACGGATTTCGGTTTCTCAGCCATTCCGCAATCCTACTGAGCATGCCAGCGGCGGGCCAGAGCCGGCGTCGTTCTTCCCGCGCTCCGGCGTCCCCCGCACCCGATACGAAAGTGGTGCGCCGGGCCCGGTAGAATAGGGCATGCAAGCTCGCGGAGCGCCCGTCCGTGCCATGCCAAATGAATGCCGTGCCGATTGAATGCGGTGCCATTTGAACAGCCAGGCAGCTTTAGGAATGGCGTGAGACGGCACCACTCCGCTGCGCCCTTACCCAATGCACATGCACAGGAGTTACCGGATGCCCCGGATCGTTGTCGACGTCATGCCCAAGCCCGAGATTCTGGACCCGCAGGGGAAGGCCATCGTGGGTGCACTCCCCCGCCTGGGCTTCACCAGCTTCAGCTCTGTCCGCCAGGGCAAGCGTTTCGAACTGACCGTTGACGGCGAGGTGACCGAGGACATCCTGGCCCAGGCCCGCGATGCCGCCGAAACCCTGCTGTCCAACCCCGTGATCGAGGACGTCGTGAACGTCGAGGTCGTCGAGGCCTGAGATGACTGAACTTCCCCTGATCGGCGAGGCAGTCGCCGTCGCCGCCGACGCTCCTGGTGCTCGCAGGCTCGCCGGTGCCAAAATCGGCGTCGTCACCTTCCCGGGTACCCTGGATGACCGCGACGCCGCCCGCGCGGTCCGCCTGGCAGGCGGCACGCCCGTCGCGCTCTGGCACGCGGACACCGAACTGGGTGACGTGGACGCCGTCGTGATCCCCGGCGGATTCTCCTACGGTGACTACCTCCGTGCCGGCGCCATTTCCCGCTTTGCCCCGCTGATGTCGAAGATCATTGACGCCGCCAACTCCGACGCGAAGCTGCCCGTGCTGGGCATCTGCAACGGTTTCCAGATCCTGACCGAGTCGCACCTGCTGCCCGGGTCCATGATCAAGAACGACCACCTGAAGTTCATGTGCCGCGACCAGGTGCTGCGCGTGGAGAACAACAGCACCGATTGGACGCTGGACTACGCGCCGGGCCAGGAGATCACGGTGCCGCTGAAGAACCAGGACGGCCAGTACATCGCCGACGAAAAGACCCTGGACGCGCTTGAGGCCGAAGGCCGCGTGGTGTTCCGCTACGTGGGCTTCAACCCCAACGGCTCCCGCCGCGACATCGCCGGCATTTCCAACGCCGCTGGCAACGTAGTGGGCCTCATGCCGCACCCGGAGCACGCAGTGGAAGTTGGCTTCGGCCCCGAATCCCTGGACGGCATCGGCGGGACGGACACCGACGGCCTGGGCTTCTTCACCTCCGTGCTGAACAAGATTGTGGGAGCAAACAAATGACCGAGATCTCAACCAGCTCGATCACCGAGAACAAGAAGTTCAACATCGACACCGTCGAGAACGCGGCCAAGACGCCGGACACCGAACTGCCCTGGGCTGAACTTGGCCTGAAGCAGAACGAATTCGACGAGATCGTCAAGGTCCTGGGCCGCCGCCCCACCGGCGCCGAGCTCGCCATGTACTCCGTGATGTGGAGCGAGCACTGCTCCTACAAGTCCTCGAAGAACCACCTGCGTCAGTTCGGCGAAAAGGTGACGGACGAGATGAAGAAGGACATGCTGGTGGGCATCGGCGAAAACGCCGGCGTTACCAACCTGGGGGACGGCTGGGCCGTGACCTTCAAGATCGAGTCCCACAACTCACCGTCGTTCGTTGAGCCGTACCAGGGTGCCGCCACCGGCATCGGCGGCATCGTCCGCGACATCATCTCCATGGGCGCCCGCCCGGTTGCCGTGATGGATCCGCTGCGCTTCGGCGCCATCGACCACCCGGACACCGCACGCGTCATGCACGGCGCGGTCGCGGGCATCGGCGGCTACGGCAACTCCCTCGGCCTGCCGAACATCGGCGGCGAGATGGTGTTCGACTCCGTGTACCAGGGCAACCCGCTGGTCAACGCCCTCGCTGTGGGCGTCATGCGCCACGAGGACATCCGCCTGGCCAACGCCTCGGGCAAGGGCAACAAGGTGGTCCTGTTCGGTGCACGCACCGGCGGCGACGGCATCGGCGGCGCCTCCGTGCTCGCATCCGAGTCCTTCGACGACACCAAGCCGTCCAAGCGCCCGGCCGTCCAGGTGGGCGACCCGTTCGCCGAAAAGGTCCTCATCGAGTGCTGCCTGGAGCTGTTCAAGGGTTCGCTGGTTGAGGGTATCCAGGACCTTGGTGCGGCAGGCATCTCCTGCGCCACGTCCGAACTCGCCTCCAACGGCGACGGCGGCATGCAGGTTGAGCTGACCTCCGTGCTGCTGCGCGACCCCACGCTGACGCCGGGCGAGATCCTGATGTCCGAGTCGCAGGAACGCATGATGGCCGTGGTCACGCCGGAGAACGTCGAGGCCTTCGAGGCTGTCATGGACAAGTGGGCCGTGGAGTACGCCTGGCTGGGCGAGGTCACGGACACCGGCCGGCTCATCATCACCTGGGACGGCGACGTGATTGTCGACGTCGATCCCCGCACCGTGGCGCACGACGGTCCCGTCTACGACCGCCCGTTTGCCCGCCCGGAGTGGCAGGACGCCGTCCAGGCCGACAAGTTCACCGGATCCGTGCAGGACGCCGGCCGCCCCTCCGCCCCGGCTGAACTGGCCGCAGCGGTGACCGAGCTGGTCGCTTCGCCGAACATGTGCGACAAATCCTGGATCACCAACCAGTACGACCGGTACGTCGGCGGCAACACCGCCATGGCGTTCCCGGACGACGCCGGCGTGGTCCGCGTTGACGAGGAATCCGGCCTGGGCGTGGCCCTGGCCACCGACGCCAACGGCCGCTACACCTACCTTGACCCGTACCACGGCGCGCAGCTGGCACTGGCCGAGGCCTACCGCAACGTCGCCACCTCCGGCGCCGTACCGATGGCCGTCAGCGACTGCCTGAACTTCGGCTCTCCCGAGGACCCGGACGTCATGTGGCAGCTGGCCGAGGCCATCCGCGGCCTGTCCGACGCCTGCATGGTGCTGGGCATCCCGGTCACCGGCGGCAACGTCTCGCTGTACAACCAGACGGGCACGACGCCGATCCACCCCTCCCCGGTGGTGGCAGTGCTGGGCAAGCTCGACGACGTCGCGCGCCGCACGCCGTCCGGCTGGCGGGAAGACGGCGCAGCCATTTACCTGCTGGGCACCACGGCCGCCGAACTTGACGGTTCGGAATGGTCCAACCTGCGCGGCCACCTCGGCGGCCTGCCTCCCAAGGTTGACCTGGAGAAGGAACGCGCCCTGGGCGAGATCCTGATCAACGCCTCCCGCGACGGCATGGTGGACTCCGCCCACGACCTTTCCGAGGGCGGCCTCGGCGCGGCCCTCGTGGAGTCGTCGCTGCGCTATGGCGTCGGTGCCCGGATCGCGCTGCAGGATGTCCTGGACCGAGACGGCGTTGACCTCTTCACCGCGCTGTTCTCCGAATCCCAGGGCCGCGCCGTCGTCTCGGTGCCCCGCTCTGAGGAAGTCCGGTTCAAGGACATGTGCACCGCCCGCGGCTTCGAGCACCTCCGCATCGGCGTGGTGGACGCAGCCAGCGGACAGCTGGAGATCAACGGCGTGGACACCCTCTCGCTGGACTCCCTCCGCGAAGCCCACGAGGCCACCCTGCCGAAGTACTTCGGCTAGGGGCTCAAGCCCATCGGTTGCTCCGTAACTGCCCTTTTGACCCGTCATTAGGGCAGTTACGGAGCAATCGTTGTTAACGCCCGCGCCGCCACCCGGCCTGGACCAGTGCACTGCGGACCTTGGCAACGGCGGCCTTGCCGTCATTGAGCAGGTGACGCTTGGAGATCCGGACTTCCGTCCAGCCCAGGGCCGCATAGCGTTCTGAACGCGCGATGTCGCGTTCAATCTGCAGCTCGTCACCGTGGTGCTCCCCTTCGTACTCGATGCCTATCCGGTACTGCTTGTAGGACAGATCCGGCTCATGATGACGCACGCCATCATCGGACAGGATCGGCACATTCACTTCCGGTTCCGGCAGGCCCGCGCGGACAATCGCGAGCCGAAGCATAGTCTCCTGCGGTGAGTCCGCTCCCACCCGGATGAGCCTGATGGCCTCCTTGGCCTTGCGCAGCCCGCGCTTGCCCTTGTGTCTGTCGATCATGCGCTGGAGGTCCGCCAGCGTACACAACGGCTGGTCCCGGTCTTCGAACTCGGGGCGGGGAATACGCACACAGCTGTCGCCCGCCACCACAAGCTCGTCCACACTCAGCATTTCGGCGAGATCGAGCCACGTCCGTTCCGGTGTGGTGACGGGGATGCCGTCAACGGTGGTGACTTCATCGTCGTAGAGCTTCATCCGGTGGACGATGACGTGCGGCCGGTTTAGATGGGCCGCACCCTCAGGCCTGATGATGTCGAACATATCCGAACGCCCTTTCCGTCGTCGTCGCGGCAGGTTCAGAAGTTCGGCCGCGGTGAAGTGCGATGCGGCGCATCGCTCGTTGACTTCGATGAAGGGCCGCACCCTGACGCTCAAGGCAAGCTCCGCCGTCGGGCATTCTGCACGGATGCCTCTGCCCAGCGACGTGAGCGAGCGGTGCCGCAGCCGCTTGGACGTGATGCCGGCGCGGCCGGCCTCGCCAACGGTGAACGGCCTGTCCTGGAATTTATTCGGCAGCGGGCGTGCGGTCTTCATGGCTACATGAGAGCAGAAAGAACGCCTCTGCTGCTGAAGTTATCCACAGCCCCTATCGGTTGCTCCGTAACCGCCGTTTTCAGGGCTCAAAAGGGCGGTTGCGGAACAGTCGATGGGGTTTAATCCTCGCTGTGGATCTCCCGCTGCCGGGCGCTCAGCAGCTCCAGCTCGGGGCGGTAGGCCACGAAGCGCTCGACGGCGGTTAGCACCTCCACGAGGTGCGCCCGGTCGGCGGCAACCAGGCCGGCGCCGATCCGGGTGCGGCGGTACTGGTCGTGGTCCCCCACCTCGGCCACGGAGACCTCGTAGCGCCGCTTGACCTCGGCCAGCAGCGGTCGCACGACGGACCGCTTCTCCTTGAGGCTGTGTACGTCACCAAGGAGGATGTCGAACTCAATCCAGCCGATCCACATGCCGTTAATGCTAGCGAGTGCTCCGTAACTGCCCTTTTGAGGGTTCAAAAGGGCAGTTACGGAGCACTCGACGGGACTCAGATGGTGAGCTCGCCCATCGTGTCCCAGCCTTCGCCGTCGAGCTGGCGGCTGATAATGCGCGGGGTTTCGGCGAGGGCCTGCGGCATGTCCGCCATGGCCTTCTTGAAGTGGGCGCTGTTGACGTGGTCGCCCGCGGCGTCGTCCTTGAAGGCTTCGACGAGGACGAATTCGTTGGGATCATCCACGCTGCGTGACCAGTCGAACCACAGGTTGCCGGGCTCCTGGCGGGTTGCCTCGGTGAAGTCGGCAACGAGGCCGAGCCATTTCTCGGACCAGTCGGGCTTGACCTTGAATTTGACGACGATGAAGATCACGGGGCTATGCCTTTCGTTGGGTTGATGGGTCAGTTGTGTTGGCGGGTTAATGGGCGGCGAGCGCCTGCTCGCACTCTTCGATGGCCTCGCGCGCGTACTTCTGCTGGGCCGGGGTTCCGACCCGCTCTGCCCACTGCTCGGCCAGCTGGAATTCCACCAGCGCCTCGGTGAGCCGGCCCGCAGCATGCAGGGTCCAGCCCAGGTTGTTGTGCAGCGCCACCATCCAGCGTTTGGTGCGCTCATCGTGCACGGTGGAGGCGTACTCCAGGGCGCTCCGGGTCCAGGGTTCCGTGTGGGCGGTGTCGGCGATGGCCAGCATGTGGAGCGCGTCGACGGTCAGGTACTCCTCACCCAGATGGTCGCCGAGCTCAGCCGCCTGCTCGAACAGCGGCACCGCCATGGCCGCGTGGCCGCTCGAGTTCAAAATGCGCCCGCGCTCCAGCAGGACGCGGACACCGACGGTCGGTTCGTCCCCGTCGATGGCGTCGAGGAGGGCGTCAGCCTCTTCGTAGCGCCCCTGGAGTCCGATGGCGCGGCCCAACTGGGTGGCGAGCTCGGCGCGCTCGTCGGCGTCGTACCGCGGGTCGGCCAGGGCTTCCCGGAAGCGCTGCTCGGACAGTTTGGGATCCTCGAAGTTCCACAGCAGGTCAAGGGTCTTTTGGTCCAGCATGTATCTCTCCTGATCAGCTTTCACCGGCGGCGAGTTGGCGTGCACCTTCAATGTATCGGGAAGTCATGAGGCGCTGCGCCCGGCGGGCCAGCGCGCCGCCCGCAGCGTAAAACCAGTTGGACGGCCTGCTGAACGCGGTGATGCTGACGAACACCCGGCCCTGGGCGTCGATCTCGGCCACGAATGACTCCTCCCCCCGCACGGGATGGCCAGGGAGGCTGCCGTAACCGAAGCCGGCCGACTGTGGGCCGCCACCGGGGGCGGGCCGGTGCACCCAGATCACCTCACAGGGTGCGTTGAGGCGGAAGGGCCCGACGCCGAAACCGCTCACCACGCGTGCGCCGGGAACAACGACGCCGGACTCGGTCCGGACGCGCAGGCCGGACCGCCGCTGCAGCTCCCAGGCCAGGATTCCCTCGGCCACCCGGTGGTAGGCGGCGGCCCCTTCGCCGAGATAGGTCCTGGATGCCACCTTGCGGTACCCGGCCGGAGACCCGCCATGTTCGGTGGCGCCGATGTCCGGGTAGTTCAGCTCGCCGCGGGCCAGCCGGCGCTCAGTCATCTGACCGGCTCCGTGCTGCACCCGTACTGTCCTGGCTCCGGCCCCGCACCCCGGCAAGCCGTGCCCAGCCGAGCTGCTCCTGCTGCTTGCGGTTCAGCGAAGCGACTACGAGGTCGTAGGAGTCCTCCACCATGTCCCGGACCATGTCGTCCGGCAGGGCTCCGTCCAGGCGGACCCCGTTCCAGTGGGTCTTGTTCATGTGCCATGCGCCGGTGATTTCCGGATGAACGGCCCGCAGCTGTTCGGCCAGGGCTGGCTCGCATTTGAGGCTGACCGACCAGTCATCCGGATCCATGGCGGACAACGCGAACATCTTGGCCTCCTGACGCGCCCCGCCGGACACCGCCGCCCTCACCTTGAACACCGATGTTTCAGGGCCAAACGGGAAGTCCTCGAAGGCCCCCGGAAACGACAGGCAGATTTCTCTCAGTCCGGCTGGGTCCATGCAGCGAGCCTACAAAGCCTTCCCGGGCAGTGCTAGTCTGCGATCATGGCAGCTGCCCAGGAGACCATACCTGTGCTGGATCTCGGCTCCGCACGCCGGGCCGACGGGTCGTTCAGCCCTGAATTCATAGAGCAGCTCCGCGATGCCACGCACCGGGTGGGCTTCTTCCAGGTCATCGGCTACGGAGGTGCCCCCGGCCAGGCGAAGGAGCTGCTGGCAACGATCAGGCGTTTTTTCGACCTTCCCCTCGAAGAACGTATGAAGCTCGACAACCGCCTGTCTCCGCATTTCCGCGGCTACACCAGGATGGGCACGGAGGTCACCCAGGGAAGGGCGGATGCGCGCGAGCAAATCGACTACTCACCCGACCGTGAGCCGGTGACGGACTATCCGGCGGACCAGCCCTATTGGCTCCTTCAGGGGCCCAACCTGTGGCCGGACGAGGCGATGCCGGAGCTGGAGCGCACGGCAATGGCCTGGGCTGAACTCATGTCCGGGGTGGGAGCGGAACTCATGCGGGCCATCGCAGTGTCCCTCCGGCTGCCCGAGGACTACTTCGACGAGCCCTTCGGGGACGCGCCGGCCTGGATGGGCAAACTGGTCCATTACGTCGGCGGCGTGGTGGAAGCGGCCGGTGACCAGGGCGTCGGGTCGCACGCGGACTACGGTTTCGTTACCCTCCTGCTTCAGGATGACGTGGGCGGTCTTGAAGTGCTGCCGCCGGGAACTACCGAATGGGTCCCGGTGGAGCCCATTTCCGATGCGCTGGTGGTGAACCTTGGCGAGATGCTGGAAGTTGCCACCGAGGGTTATCTCGCGGCCACCATCCACCGCGTACAGGCCCCGCCGCCCGGGGTTGACCGATACTCCGTTCCATTCTTCTGGTCCCCGCGCCTCGATGCCGTGATAGAGCCGGTGCCCCTGCCTGAGGACCTCAAAGCCCAGGCCCGCGGCATCTCCGACGACCCGTCCAATCCGATGCTCGCCTCATTCGGCCTGAACATGCTCAAAGGCCGGATGCGTGCCCATCCGGATGTCACGGAGCGCCACTATCCGGGACTGCTGAAGCGCTAAATGTTGCGGCCGGCGCCTGTGCACGGGACCTGTCAGGGCTAGATGCCCACGCGCCACCCTTCGCGGGCGGGGCAGGAATTCACAACAACTTCGAGCCCTGCGGCCTTGGCCCTTTCCACCGCGGCGTCGTCGAACACGCCCAGCTGCAGCCACACGGCCTTGGCGCCGACGGCGATGGCCTGGTCGATGACCGCCCCTACCTTCTGTGAATTGACGAAGCAGTCCACGACGTCGATCGGGTGCTTTTCCGCCGGAATCTCCGCGAGGCTGCGGTACCCCTTCTCCCCGTGCACGTCGTCACCCGGCAGGTTGACCGGGATGATCTCCATGCCCATGCGGTCGCGGATAAACAGCGAAACGTCGTACGCGGAGCGCCACTCGTTCCGGGTGAGGCCGACTATCGCCCAGGTACCCTTCGTTCGCATGAGCCGGTCAATTACCGCCTGATCGTTTTCGTGAGCCATGTATCAACTCTACTCTTGCGCCATTTCCGGAGGATTCCCGAATATCTGAAGGCCACGTCGGTCGATCGGGCGTGATGAACGAATATTACCGTTCAAAAAGGGCCGATTTTGTGAAATCGTGCATCTGGGCTTGAGTAGATAACGACCATCCCGAGCGGCCGAGAGACCTGGATCGATGAAGCCGCAGCAACCCCCGGTGACGTGAGACGACCATTCCCACGGCGCTGTTCTTCCGCCCCGGCGGAGCTGGGGGTGCTACTGCCAGGACCGATGGAGTGCTGCAATGACCCCAGAGAATACTTTTGCCCTGCCCACCCTTGCCCGGATTCCTTCTGAGGCAACCCCACATACCACTTCGGACGCGACGGCGGTCGAAGCAGGGCTGCGTGACGCGCCCGGCTCCTCTTCCGGCTCTTCGGGATGGTCCTCGACCGAGCCAACGGACGGCGCAGTGCACGGCGTCCCCACCGACGGGCCGGCGCGTCACAGCGGTACCACCTCCAGCATCGACCCCGGCAACGTCGCCTTTTGGGAAGAACAGGCCCTCCGGCTGGACTGGGCCGAGCTGCCCGGTGCTGAAAAGTCCGGCAGCCACAGGCCGTGGCATACGGCGCACAGCTGGGTGCCCGCCGACGTCGGAACCGGCCGCGGACCCGAGATCAAGTGGTTCGACGGCGGCAAACTGAACGTCGCATACAACTGCGTGGACCGGCACGTCGAAGCCGGACGCGGGAACAAGGTGGCCCTCTTCTTCGAGGGTGAACCGGGCGACCGCCGCACCATCACCTACGCCGAACTGCAGCGTGAGGTTTCCAAGGCGGCCAACGCACTGCTGGCACTCGGTATCACCAAGGGTGACCGCGTGGTCATCTACCTGCCCGTGATCCCGGAAACGGTCATCATTACCCTTGCTGTGGCACGGATCGGCGCCGTCCACTCCCTAGTGTTCGGCGGGTTCTCCGCCGAGGCCCTGCGGTTCCGGGTCGAGGACACGGGGGCGAAGCTGCTGGTGACCACTGACGGCCAGTTCCGCCGCGGCGTGGCCGTACCGGTCAAGGACAACGCCGATGCCGCCGTCGCCGGGGACAACGCGATCGAGCGCGTCCTGGTCATCAACCGCACCACCGCCCCCGAAGCTCTCTCCACCGTCCCCATGACCGCCGGCCGCGACGTCTGGTGGCACGACGTCGTCGAACCTGCCTCCGATGTCCACGAACCGGAGGCGTTCGACGCCGAGACCCCCCTGTTCATCATGTACACGTCCGGCACCACGGGAAAGCCCAAAGGGCTCGTACACACCTCGGGCGGTTACCTGACCCAGGCGTCGTGGAGCTTCGAGCACCTGTTCAGCAACCCGGACCCGGCACTGCGGGACCAGGATGTGCACTGGTGCACCGCCGACCTCGCCTGGGTCACGGCGCACACTTACGAGATCTACGGCCCGCTCTCCAACGGCGTCACGCAGGTGATCTTCGAGGGCACCCCCAATACCCCGCACCCGGGCCGGCACTTCGAGATCATTGAACGCTACGGCGTCACGCAGTACTACACGGCCCCTACCCTGGTCCGCTCGCTCATGGGCTGGTTCCCGGACGGCGTGCCGGAAACCTATGACTTCTCCTCCATCCGTCTGCTGGGCACCGTGGGAGAGGCCGTCAACCCGGAGGCGTGGCGGTGGCTCCGCGACAACCTCGGCGCAGGCACCGCCCCGATGGTGGATACCTGGTGGCAGTCCGAAACCGGGGCCACGATCATGTCCCCCGCGCCCACCGACACCGAGTTCAAGCCCGGCTGCGCGGCCCGCCCCCTTCCTGGTGTTAGCACCCGTGTGGTGGACGAGGCCGGCAACCGCACAGCATCGGGCGTTCAGGGCTTCATCGTCGTGGACCAGCCGGGGCCGGCCATCGCCCGCACTGTATGGGGCAACCCGCGCCGCTACTTCGACTCCTACTGGAGCCAGTACGCCGGACAGGGCTGGTTCCTGGCCGGCGACGGCGCCAAGTACGACGACGACGGGGACATCTGGATCCTGGGGCGGGTGGACGACACGCTCAACGTCTCAGGCCATCTGCTCTCCACCATCGAGATCGAGTCCGCCCTGGTTACGCACCCGGACGTGGTGGAGGCCGGGGTCTGTCCGGTGGCCGACACCAAGACCGGGCACGCCGTCGTCGCTTTTGTTGTCCTCAAGGGCGGGGCCTCCACGGAAGTGTCCGACGAGCTCCGCAACCACGTCGCGAAGGAGATCGGCCCGATCGCCAAGCCGCGCGACGTCGTCGTTGTCCCAGATGTGCCCAAGACCCGCAGCGGCAAGATCATGCGCCGCCTGCTGACCCAGCTGTTTGAGGGAACGGCACTGGGCGACACCACCTCACTCCAGAACGAACCGGCCATCGCCGGCATCCAGGATGCGCTGCGCCGCCGCGCTGCCGCCATCCTAGGAAACCCCAACACCGGATTCCCCAACACCGGCCAGAAGTAAAGGAACGAACATGAACGACATCAGCAATGTGGCCCGTCTTTCCGAACCGCTGAAGTTCGCCTACTGGGTCCCGAATGTATCGGGCGGCCTGGTGGTCTCCACCATCGAGCAGCGCACCAGCTGGGACTTCGACTACAACAAAAAACTGGCGCGCATCGCCGAGGAGTCCGGCTTCGAATATGCCCTGACCCAGACCCGCTACGCCGCGTCCTACGGCGCCGACAAGCAGCACGAGGCCACGTCCTTCAGCCTCGCCCTGCTCGCCGCGACCGAACGCCTCAAGGTAATCGCCGCCGTCCACCCGGGCATGTGGCACCCCGGCGTGCTTGCCAAGTTCGTCATCACCGCCGACCACATCTCCAACGGCCGCGCCGCCGTGAACATCGTCTCCGGCTGGCTCAAGAACGAGTTCACCAACTTCGGCCTCGAATGGCTGGAACACGACGAGCGCTACGTCCGCACCGAGGAATTCATCAGGGTGCTCCGAGGCCTGTGGACCGAGAAGGAATACAGCCAGGCCGGCAAGTACTACAACATCACCGACTTCACCCTGAACCCCGCCCCCGTGGCCGTTCCGGGCCGCGCGCACCCGGAGATCTTCTTCGGCGGAAACTCGACGGCGGCCCAGGCCACCGCGGGCCGCGTCGCCGACTGGTACTTCTCCAACGGCAAGGACCTGGAAGGCTTCAAGGAGAACATCGCCGGTGTTGTTGCCGCCTCCGGCGAAACCAAGCGCGGCACCGAAGGCCGGCTCGCCGCCCCAAGGTTTGGCCTCAACGGCTTCGTCATTGCCCGCGGCTCGGAGAAGGAGGCGCGCGAGACGCTGCGCGAGATCGTGGAGAAGGCGCACAAGCCGGCCGTCCAGGGCTTCCGCGACGCCGTGCAGGAAGCCGGCCCGTCCACCAAGGACGGCAAGGGGATGTGGGCGGACTCCACGTTCGAGGACCTGGTCCAGTACAACGACGGCTTTAAGACCCAGCTGATCGGCACCCCGGAGCAGATCGCCGAACGGATCGTGGAGTACAAGAAGATCGGCGTGAACCTCTTCCTGACCGGCTACCTGCACTTCCAGGAGGAAATCGCCGCGTTCGGCCGGGATGTCCTGCCGATCGTCCGCGAGCTCGAGGCGGACCTGGCCCGCAGGAACGGCACGGAACTCGACCTTTCGAGCACTCCTGTTGCCGAGGCGGTGGCTGTCTAATGGCTGACCGCAAATTCGGGTTCCGCACCCGCGCACTGCACGCCGGCGGCACGCCCGACGCCGAGCACGGCGCCCGGGCGGTGCCCATCTACCAGTCGACGTCGTTCGTTTTCAAGGACACCCAGGACGCCGCCAACCTGTTCGCCCTGCAGAAGTACGGCAACATCTACTCCCGCATCGGCAACCCCACCGTGGCCGCGTTCGAGGAGCGCATTGCCTCGCTGGAGGGCGGCATCGGGGCGGTGGCGACGTCGTCGGGCATGGCCGCCGAGTTCATCACCTTCGCCGCCCTCACCCAGTCCGGCGACCACATCGTCGCGGCGTCCCAGCTCTACGGCGGCACCGTCACCCAGCTCGACGTGACCCTGCGCCGCTTCGGCGTGGACACCACGTTCGTGCCCGGCACCGACCCCGCGGACTACGCTGCGGCCGTCCGGGAGAACACCAAGGCGATCTTCGTCGAGGTGGTGGCCAACCCGTCATCGGAGGTCCAGGACCTTGCGGCCCTGGCCAAGGTGGCGCACGACGCCGGCATCCCCCTTGTGGTCGACGCCACCTTGAGCACGCCCTACCTCGTGCGGCCGATCGAACACGGGGCGGACATCGTGATCCACTCCGCCACGAAGTTCATCGGCGGCCACGGCACCACCCTCGGTGGCATCATCGTCGAGAGCGGCCGCTTCAACTGGGGCAACGGCAAGTTCCCCACCATGACCGAGCCGGTGGCCTCCTACGGCAACGTCTCCTGGTGGGGCAACTTCGGCGAATACGGGTTCCTCACCAAGCTGCGCTGCGAGCAGCTGCGCGACATCGGACCTGCCCTGACGCCGCTGGCCGCATTCCAGCTGCTGCAGGGAGTGGAAACCCTCCCCCAGCGCCTGGACGAGCACCTGAAAAACGCGCAGGCCGTGGCCGAATGGCTCGAAGCCGATCCGCGCGTGGCCTACGTGAACTACTCCGGCCTGCCGTCGCACCCGCACTTCGAACGGGCGCGGAAGTACCTCCCCTTGGGGCCGGGCTCCGTGTTCTCCTTCGGCGTGAAGGGCGGACGGGCCGCCGGACAGAAGTTCATCGAGTCCCTGCAGCTGGCCTCGCACCTGGCCAACGTGGGCGACGCCCGCACCCTGGTCATCCATCCGGGGTCCACCACACACCAGCAGCTCAGCGACGAACAGCTCGTGTCCGCCGGCGTACCGGAGGACCTCGTCCGCATCTCGGTAGGCCTGGAAGACCTGGAGGACATCCTGTGGGACCTGGACCAGGCGCTCACTGAGGCACAGAACGCCGCCGCGGATACCGCCGCCGTCCTCGAAGAACCTGCTGACAGCTGCACGATTGGAGCACAGGCATGAGCACCACTGAGCGAACCTGGACTGGCCCGTCTGCGCCGGAGCGCCTGGGCCTGCTGCGTGAAGCGAAGTCGATTGCCATCGTGGGCGCTTCGGACAAGCCGTCACGTGCGAGCTACTTCGTAGCCACCTACCTGCAGTCCTCGACCCGGTACAAGGTGTACTTCGTGAACCCGGTGGTCAAGGAGATCCTCGGCCAGCCGACGTACGCCTCGCTGGCGGACCTGCCGGAGAGCCCGGACATCGTGGACGTGTTCCGCAAGCACGATGACCTGCCGGGCGTACTGGACGAAGCTGTCGCCGCAGGCGCCAAGACGCTGTGGCTGCAGCTCGGCTCGTGGCACGAGGGCGTGGCAAAGGATGCCGAAACGGCGGGACTGAACGTGGTGATGGACCGCTGCGTCAAGATCGAGCACGCCCGGTTCCACGGCGGGCTCCACCTTGCCGGCTTCGACACGGGAGTGATCTCCTCGAAGCGGCAGGTTCTGGCCTAGCAACAGGGCCGGCAAGACCGAAAGAATGAAAAATGCCGGGCTGGATTTTGATGGGGGACAACTTCCAGCCCGGCACTCTCACTTTGGTAATCGACAGGGAACCCTCAGGGGTTACGCGGATTCCAAAACTTTCTAAAAACTTTTTGCGGCCTTCCCCGGCGCCGGTCCACCAGGGCGGATCCCTCAGGACAAGCCGGGAAACCTACGGCGTGCCTGGCACGGGCTTCGCCGGGACGGTCGGCAGCGTGGGCACTGCCGGCAGCGGCTTGGCCGGAAGCTTGGGCACCAATCCTGTTTCGGGGATGGTGGGCAGCTGGCTTGGACGGGCCGGCGTCGGCGATTCGCTCTTTGCCGCTCCGTGGGAAGCTGCTGAACCGGCCGATGCGTTGGGCGAACCATGTGAAGCGGACGAACCTGATTGGGCCGGGGCTACCGGTTCCGACGGCGAAGCAGCAGTTCCGGTAGCTGAGGGCTTGGGCGCAGCAACCGTGGGAGCCGGGACCGCCGGAAGGTCGGCGGGCGACGTGGGCGTTGGTGCCGGTGCTGTTGTCTCGCTGGCCGGCTGGAAGATCCGGACCACGGTATGGCCTACGCTGTTGCGGAAATCCTCGCTGGAGGCTGCGACGGCGCCGGCGCCAAGTCCCATGGCACCGACTACAGCCGCGCCCACCACCATGCCCATCCGGCGCTGCCGGTTGCGGCGGTGCTGCTCGAGGCTGGCGACGTCGGGAGTCGAGGCCCGGCGCATCGCCTGGGTGGGTGCATCCGCAGTGGGTGCGCCCGCAGCGGAGGCACCGTGGGCGAGCAGCGCGGCCAGATCGGCACGCGGCTGGGGTGCGGGGTCCTGGCCAAGTCCGCGCAGTTCTTCGAGGGACCTGCGGAGATCGGCGTCGTCTTCGAGCCCGGAATCCAGGAGGATCGCCTGGATCTCTCCTTCTTCGCGGCCTGCCGGCATGACACTCATGATGCTGCGTGGTCCTTTTCCTTGACGAGTTCTCGCAGGGCGATGAGCCCGCGGCGCTGGAGCTGTTTGATGGCCCCGGGGGTCTTGTTCATGATGCCGGCCACCTGTTCGACCGAAAGGTCCGCGACTATCCGCAGAACCAGAACTTCCCGCTGGTCGTCGTTGAGCATGGCAAGTGAAGAAGCGATTCCGCCGAGCGAGCCGAGCACCTCGTCCTCGGCCGAGTTCGACCGCCGCTCGTCCAGGAGCGGGTCGAACTCGGTGAGCTGCGGCATCCTCGCGGACCGGCGGCGGTCGTCCACAAGCCGCGCGTGCGCCACCGAGAATATGAAGGTCCGCAGCCCGGAGTGGCCGCCCCGGACACTGCTGAGCTTGGGCAGAATGTCAACGAAGACGTCCTGCGTCAGGGCTTCGGCGTCATCCACGCCGCGCGCCCGGAAATAGCCCAGGACGGCGGGGGAAATGGTGCTGTAGACAGCGCTGAAGCCGGAGGGGTCGCCAGAAAGGGCTGCTGACAATTCGTCATCGGTCAGCTGAGCTGCCAAGGAGCTGTCCTTCCCTTTACTGCAGGTGTGCGGCGGTAGTAAGCCTAGCCGCCGCACACCTCACGCCCCTATTCGGGGAACGCCCTGTTTCGCGTGCTGTGAATTACTTGCCGGTGGGCAGGTCGGCACCAGCGTCAACCTTGACGTCAGCGCCTGCAGTGACGGACGCATCGGCCGGCTGGGCCGCGTGGTCCGCCACATCCGGCACGGCCGGTGCGGCGGGCACCTCCGGGGCGGCGGGAACGGCCGGGACGGCCGGGACGCCGGCGCCACCGGGAACAGCGGGGATTGCAGCGGTCACGTCGGCGCCGGCGGCCTTGTCCCCGGCGGAGACGTTGGCGTTGGCGGCAGCGTTGTCCTCGTCAGCTTCGACGGCGGCGTCGGCCGCGTCTGCAGCCTCACCGGCGGCCTTGGCCTTGGCAGCCGGAGCGGCAGGGACAGCCGGCGTGGCCGGGACGGTCGGAACTTCCGGCACCTCGGGGGTGGCAGGAATGGCGGGCGTAGCGGGGGTCACCTCTGCGTGCTGCGTGCTGGACACCTGGGCGGCGTTCGCCAGTCCGATGCTGGAGAAACCTCCGACAGCAACGATGGCGGCTGCGACAGCAATCTTGGTGGTCTTGCTAACACTCTTCATCAGAAAAAAGTCCTTTGGTTGATTTGAAGGCCGGGCCGGAGGCCGATGGGGGACAACCTCCGCCCGGCGCTTACATAGAGGTAATCGCCTCGGCGGTCCCTGAGGTTACGCGCTCCCGGAAATCTTTTTTCTGACGGGATGGTTTCTCCCGTAACGCGGGATGTTTTCCCGCATAAAGCGCGACGGCGGCGGGCCACCGTAAGGTGACCAGCCGCCGTCGGGCGCTGCTTGCTTGAGTTGTTGGTGCTGGCGCCTCCGGCGTCAGTCAGTTTTAGTCAAGGATCAAATCGTTGACAACGATCGTCTGGTCCCGGTCCGGTCCCACGCCGATCGCGGAGAAGCGGGTGCCGGACAGCTTCTCGAGGGCCAGCACGTAGTTGCGGGCGTTCTCGGGCAGGTCAGCCAGGGTGCGGGCGCCGGTGATGTCCTCGGTCCAGCCGTCGAAGTACTCGAAGATCGGCTTCGCGTGGTGGAACTCAGTCTGGGTCATGGGCATTTCGTCATGCCGGACGCCGTCGACGTCGTAGGCCACACACACGGGGATCTGTTCGATGCCGGTGAGGACGTCAAGCTTGGTCACGAAGTAGTCGGTGAAGCCGTTCACGCGGGAGGCGTGGCGGGCCAGGACGGCGTCGTACCAGCCGCAGCGGCGAGGGCGGCCGGTGTTGACGCCGAATTCGCCGCCGGTCTTCTGCAGGTACATGCCCATCTCGTCGAAGAGCTCGGTGGGGAACGGGCCTGCGCCGACGCGGGTGGTGTAGGCCTTGATGATGCCGATGGACCGCGAGATGCGGGTGGGGCCGATGCCCGAACCCACCGAGGCCCCGCCCGCTGTGGGGTTGGAGGAGGTCACGAACGGGTAGGTGCCGTGGTCGACGTCGAGGAACGTGGCCTGGCCGCCCTCCATGAGAACCACTTTGCCCTCGTCCAGGGCGGCGTTCAGCACGAGGGTGCTGTCGATGACCAGCGGGCGCAGCCGCTCGGCGAAGGAGAGGAAGTAGTTGACCACTTCATCCACTTCGATGCTGCGGCGGTTGTAGACCTTGACCAGGAGCTCGTTCTTCTGGCGCAGTGAGCCTTCGACCTTCTGGCGCAGGATCGACTCGTCGAAGACGTCCTGGACGCGGATCCCCAGGCGGGCCACCTTGTCCATGTACGTGGGGCCGATGCCGCGGCCGGTGGTTCCGATGGCGCGGCTGCCGAGGAAGCGTTCAGTGACCTTGTCCAGCACCTGGTGGTACGGGGCGACGAGGTGGGCGTTGGCGGAAACGCGCAGCTTCGAGGTGTCCGCACCGCGGGCCTCGAGGCCGTCGATCTCCTGGAACAGTGCCTCAAGGTTGACGACGCAGCCGTTGCCGATGATGGGGACGGCGTTGGGGCTGAGGATGCCGGCTGGAAGGAGCTTGAGCTCGTACTTCTCACCGCCTACGACGACGGTGTGCCCGGCGTTGTTGCCGCCGTTCGGCTTCACAACGTAGTCGACGCGGCCGCCAAGCAGGTCGGTGGCCTTACCTTTTCCTTCGTCGCCCCACTGGGCTCCGACGATCACGATTGCTGGCATGGGATCCTCCCCCATTCGTTCGGGCCTAGCCCGGCTGGATCACCGAGGTGCTTCAACCGGAGGTCGGCGCCGTTCATGAGAATGCCCCGAGTGGACCGGCTTTCGCTGTTCCTTCGCAGGAACGGCGGCGCAACGGCCCCGGGGCTCTTACCACCCAAGTTTAGCCGATGCCGCCCCGTTCTCCCTTGTCGCGGCCCTCTCACGGGACACGCAGCGCCACAGGGCCGGCCGAGGAGTTGCCCGACGGCGAGGGCAAGCGCTTTGCCACCAAAAGGCTTTTGAAGTGATTTAGCCCTCATTTGTCGCGCAGCCGGCCCTTCCCTCCGCGACTCGGCCAGCGGGGCGTGTGAGCGGAGGGCCTGGCGGTCCGGACGCCTTGCTAAACTGGGGAGGACCGGTCAGGTACCGGTCCACACCTCATTTCACATCACGCCGCATTCGGCATGCCTGCGGCGTGCCGGTCCTGCGGCGCGGCAGCGCGACCCACCTGCAGGAGACACAGCACCACATGACAGCCCTGGCTACCGAATCCTTCCACGAACAGCTCCTGACGCGCCGTTATGAACCCAACGTCGCCGCTGTCAACGAACTGTGCGACGCCCTGCAGCTCGCCAAGCCGGGCACCCAGGTGCCGTACGTCGATCCCGCGCACGACGTCGAGGAATGCCGGATCATCAGCCTCTACTCCAACATCGGCACGGCATCGCCCACTGGCTTCATCATGCCGGGCGACGACGACGCCGCCACCCGCATGCTGGGCATCCAGTGGAAGCTGGGCCTGCGGCCGGAGTACATCATGCCGTGGAACGTCCACCCCTGGCACACGCCGGGCGAGCCGAACGGCAAGTTCACTCCCGACCAGATCCAGGCCGGCCTTAAGCCGCTGCTGAAAGTCCTGGCCCTGGTGCCCCGCGCCTCGGTCATCGTGGCCCACGGCACCGAGGCCAACCGCCTCGCCGGCCTCCTGCTCAAGACCGAAGTTCCGCTGCTGTGGCGCCGGGGACTGAAGACCTACAAGGTCCGCTCGCTGAGTGGCCGCTCCTTCGCCGGAACGCCGGAGCGGCAGAAGCAGTACCTCGACGAGATGCATGTCGCCTACGCCGACGCCATGGCCCGCACCGGTATCCGCAAGGCATAACCCAAGCCGCGAACGGGTTCAACCGACGGCGGGCGGCCACCTTCCCAGGAGAAGGTGACCGCCCGCCGTCGTATTTAACTCAGTTGTGCTGCTTGCCCTCGATGGCTGCCTTGGCCGTGGGGTCGGAGTCGTTGAGGAACTTCTCGATCCGCTCCGGCTCCTCCGCCTCGTTGATGGCGGCGGAAGCACGCCCCAGCGAGTAGAGCGCCCGCAGGAAGCCGCGGTTGGGCTCGTGCTCCCACGGGATCGGCCCGACGCCACGCCAGCCGTTGCGGCGGAGCGAGTCCAGGCCGCGGTGGTAGCCCACCCGCGCGTAAGCGTAGGAATCGATGGTGCGGCCTTCCGACCACGCTTCCTCTGCCAGCACGGCCCACAGCAGCGAAGATGTGGGGTGCTTTTCCACGAGGTCCAGCGCCTCAGCGCCGAGCGCGAGGTGCTGGTACACCTCGGTCTCGGCGGGCAGGAGCGTGGGCTCGGGGCCCAGCAGGTTCTTGCGGAACTCGTCGGACATGATTAGAAGGTCTTGCCTGCGGAGCCGAGCTGCTGGGTGGCTTCGACGACGCGGGCGGCGAGGCCGGCTTCGGCGGAGGCGCCCCAGACGCGGGGGTCGTAGGTCTTCTTGTTGCCCACCTCGCCGTCGACCTTGAGGACGCCGTCGTAGTTGCGGAACATGTGGTCCGCCACCGGACGGGTGTACGCGTACTGGGTGTCGGTGTCGATGTTCATCTTGATGGTGCCGTAGGACACGGCGTCCGCGATCTCCTGGTCCGAGGAACCCGAGCCGCCGTGGAACACCAGGTCGAACGGGTTCTCCTTGCCGATCTTGGCGCCGACCTGGGCCTGGATGTCCTTCAGGATCTCCGGACGCAGCTTCACCCCGCCCGGCTTGTACACACCATGCACGTTGCCGAAGGTCAGGGCCGTGATGTACCGGCCGTTCTCCCCCACACCCAGGGCGTCGACGGTGGCCAGGGCGTCTTCCACCGTGGTGTAGAGCTTCTCGTTGATCTCGTTCTCAACGCCGTCTTCCTCGCCGCCGACGGTGCCGATCTCCACCTCGAGGATGATCTTGGCTGCGGCGGTCCGGTCCAGCAGTTCACGGGCGATGCGCAGGTTCTCCTGCAGGGTCTCGGCCGAGCCGTCCCACATGTGAGAGTTGAACAGCGGGTTGCGGCCGGCCTTGACCTCGGCCTCGGAGGCAGCCAGCAGCGGCAGCACGAACCCGTCCAGCTTGTCCTTCGGGCAGTGGTCGGTGTGCAGGGCGATGTTCACGTTGTAGTTCTTGGCCACCTCACGGGCGAACGCGGCAAAGCCCAGCGAACCGGCCACCATGTCCTTCGTGGACGCACCCGACCAGTACGCGGCACCGCCGGTGGAAACCTGCACAATCCCGTCCGACTCGGCCTCAGCGAAACCACGCAAAGCCGCGTTCAGGGTCTGGGAAGACGTGACGTTGACCGCCGGAAACGCGAAGCCGCCGGCCTTTGCACGGTCGATCATCTCGGCATAGATCTCTGGGGTTGCAATGGGCATGCTGACTCCTAAATCGAATTTCGTCTGCGGGTTGGGTTGACCCTGGAGTGAACCTCGTCGGCTAGGACCATCCTAGCCATTTCTGTTCAGGGGCAGTGTCTCGGCTCACCCGGCCGGGTAACACTTGGCGCAACTTCGATCCGGGGCACCGGCGTGGCAGGAAGTGCCATCTCGGCGAAGCCAGCTAGATGTATTGACCACGGACGTTAGTGACGCTCGGCGTGGTTCGGTGACATGAAGAAGACCTCCGGGTGGAGTGGGGCTTGTCTAGAGTCCAA
>NZ_JBHUSB010000025.1:0-52553 GCF_042673905.1 Arthrobacter sp. NPDC057009 | reverse complement strand
CCGCCGCCACACACAAAGGTCCGCCCCACGCTTCCAGGAAGCGTGCACTGCCATGCCCCGAACATGTACTTGACAGGACCTATAGCCAGCTAGGTCGTTTGAAATCGATCCCATGCAGCGCGAAAGAGAATGAGGCCTTGCCCTGCCCAGTACTCGGTTGGGAGTGCCCTGTGGAGGACGGGCGATTTCGCGATCCGCCAGTAGGCTCTGCTGCTGTTGCCCCATTGATAGGCCAGATCCGGCCTGATCCCGAGCTTGCGCAGATTCGCGATGCGGGTCCGCGGTTTCTTCCATTCCTTCCACCGGATTTGGCGCATCCTCCGCCTGAACCACTCATCAAGATCGGAGAACTTCCTCGGCGTCTGTGACAGCCGGAAGTAACCCATCCATCCCCGAACATAGCGGTTGAGTTGTTGGATGCGGTATTCCATGGAGACACTCCATTTGCGCGAGGTCAGTTCCCTGATGCGGTCCTTCATGCGTTTGAACGCCTTCGGAGCTATCCGGATCCTCACCCCGGCTCTGGTGAAGTAGAACCCGAACCCCAGCAACGTAGCTACACTTGCTGGGTTGATTACGGATTTCTCCCGGTTGACACTCAATTTCAGGTCCCGTTCCAGGACTTTCGTGCCCTGGTCCAGTACCCGTTCCGCGGCCCTCCTGGACTTCACAAAGACCCTGATGTCATCGGCATACCGCACGAAACGGTGCCCCCGACCCCAGAACTCCTGATCAAAATCGTCCAGCATGATGTTGGACAGCAACGGCGACAAAGGCGACCCCTGCGGGGTTCCCTCCACCGTCGGTTGCCGCACCCCATCAGCCATGACTCCGGCTTCAAGAAAGCGCCGGATCAGCTTCAAGAGTCGCTTGTCTTTCACTTTCCGCGCAACCCTGGCCATCAGCACATCGTGGTTCACCCGGTCAAAGAACGCATCCAGATCAACCTCGACCACCCACCGATACCCCTGTGAGATCACCGTTCGGGCGACCCTCACCGCATCATGGGCGCTTTTGCCCGGCCGGAACCCATACGAGACCGGCACGAACCCCGGATCAAAGACCGGGGACAGGACCTGCGCGACTGCCTGCTGGATCAACCGATCCAGCACGGACGGTACCCCCAGCCTCCGTTCCCCGCCATCAGGTTTGGGAATCATCACCTGACGAACCGGCAGCGGAGCATAAGTACCCGCGTCCAACGCTTCCCGGGTTTCAGGCCAGTGTCCTAAGCACCACGCACGAAGTTCCTCCGTGCGCAGCCCGTCAGCACCGGCAGCACCCCGGTTACGCTCAACACGTTTCAACGCGATCATCAGATTCTGCCGGGAGAAAACTGCCTCCCACAGACCCTGACCATCCCTGACGTTCTCCCCGATACCCGCCGGGTCCTCACTACGCACAGACAGGGGCCATCCCGGATTCACCGTTCGCTCCTTCACTCTCTGTCCCACCACTCCCGTGGGTTGGCTGCGATTCCTGTGGAACACACGAGAAGCACCGCTTCAAACCATCAATTCCCAGCGTTCAGCCCTTCCCGGCAACCTCGCGATCCCGCCGGTACTATGGCCTCGGCTGACTTCTGCCCCGTCAGAACAACCCTTAAGGTTGATCCGCTCCGGCACCCTTCGGGGCGCCGACGCACCGGGACAGATCTCCCCAGATAAGAACATTCACTTTCCCCCTGCCGCCGCCGCATTTACACACTGGCCGTTTCGGTGGAACGGGCTTCACCATCTGTTGCTGGCTTACCCCGACCAACATGCCTTCTATGCGGTTCGTGTCCCTCGGTGCAGGGATTTGCCTCCGGCTTCCTTCCCACCCCACCTCACGATGACGCAGTTGCCCTTGGCTAGAAGTTAAACCACCTTCTCCTCCAGAGGACTTTCACCTCCAAGCAAATGCCCATGCTGGGCGTACAACAGAAACAGGCCGGCTGGTCAGCCGGCCTGTTTCTATGCGGATGCGGAAGCCACCGCAGCGACATTCATCGCAGTGATGCGGTTACCACTTGCCCTTGCGGTTGAAGTCGCGGTGGCCGCCTTCGCTGCCGTGACGCGGCTTGCGTGCGCCGTTACCGTGTCCTCCGAAGCGGGAGTCGCTCGACTGGCCGCGGTCGCCCGAGATGCTGCGCTCGGCGCGGTCGCTGTACGCGCGTCCGCCGCGGTCAGCGGAGGAACGCTCGCCGTCGTTCTTGCGGAACTCCTTCTTGAAGCCGCCGCTGCCCTTGAAGTTGCCGCCACGGCCGCCCTGGTAGCCGCCGCGGTCGCCACGGTCACCCTGATAGCCGCCACGGTCACCAGATGGGCGGCGTCCGTTGTCCAGCTCGAGGTGGATCAGCTCGCCGCCGATCCGGGTGCGGGACAGGGCGCGCAGCTGCTCCTGGCTCAGGTCGGCCGGCAGCTCCACCAGCGAGTGGTCCGAGCGGATGTCAATGCCACCGATCTGGGACGAGGAGATGCCGCCCTCGTTGGCGATGGCGCCGACGATGGAACCCGGCATAACGCGCTGGCGGCGTCCGACGGCGATTCGGTAGGTGGCGTTTCCTTCGGTCAGCGGGCGTGACGGGCCGCGGGAGCCGAAGCCGTCCTTGCCGCGTTCGCGCTTCTGGAAGTCCGGAGCAGCGGGCAGTTCCTTGACCAGCAGCGGCTGGCCGCCCTGGGCCATGACTGCCAGTGCCGCAGCGATTTCTGCTGCCGGCACCTTGTGCTCTTCCTCGTAGGAGGCGATGAGGTCGCGGAACACCGCAACGTCCTCTGACTCCAGCGTCTCCGTGATGCGCTCGGCGAACTTGCCCAGGCGGAGCGAGTTGACCGTTTCCGCCGTCGGCAGGTGCATCTGCTCCACGGACTGGCGGGTGGCCTTTTCGATGGCCCGCAGCAGGTACTTCTCGCGCGGGGTCATGAACAGGATCGCGTCACCGCTGCGGCCCGCACGGCCGGTGCGGCCGATGCGGTGGACGTAGGACTCGGTGTCGTGCGGGATGTCGTAGTTGACCACGTGGCTGATGCGCTCGACGTCGAGGCCGCGGGCGGCAACGTCGGTGGCCACCAGAATATCGATCCGGCCTTCCCGCAGGGCATCAACGGTCCGCTCGCGCTGCTGCTGCGGGATGTCGCCGTTGATGGCCGCGGCCTGGAAACCGCGGGACTTCAGCTTGTCGGCGAGGTCCTCGGTGGCCATCTTGGTGCGGACGAAGGCGATGACGCCGTCGAACTCTTCAACCTCGAGGATGCGGGTCATGGCGTCAAGCTTGTGCGGGCCCATGACCTGCAGGTAGCGCTGGCGGATGTTCGTGCCCGTGGACGTCTTGGACTTCACCGAAATCTCGGCGGGGTCGTTGAGGTACTGCTTGGACATGCGGCGGATCTGGCTCGGCATGGTGGCCGAGAACAGCGCCACCTGGCGGTCCTCCGGCGTCTGCTGGAAGATCTGCTCAACGTCCTCGGCGAAGCCCATGCGCAGCATCTCATCGGCCTCGTCCAGGACCAGGTACTGCAGCTCGGAGAGGTCGAGCGAGCCCTTGGCGATGTGGTCGATGACGCGGCCGGGGGTACCGACAACAACCTGGGCGCCGCGGCGCAGGCCGGCCAGCTGGGGACCGTAGGCGGAGCCGCCGTAGACGGGCAGGACCGTGAAGTCGTCGATGTGCTTGGCGTAGGAAGTAAACGCCTCGGCCACCTGGAGCGCCAGCTCGCGGGTCGGGGCGAGAACCAGGGCCTGCGTCTTGCGGGACGGGCCGTTCAGGTCGTGGAGTTCAGCCAGCTTGGACAGTGCCGGTACTGCGAATGCTGCAGTCTTACCGGTACCGGTCTGGGCCAGGCCAACAACGTCGCGGCCTTCCAGCAGCAGCGGAATGGTCGCTGCCTGGATGGGAGAGGGCTTTTCGTAGCCGACGTCCTGCAGGGCGGCCAGGACCCGGCCGTCGAGGCCAAGGTCGGTGAAGCGGACGCCTTCTTCTTCCGTCTCAGCAGCAGGGCGGGTTTCAGCGGCAGCTGCGGTTTCGGGAGCTTCGGTTACTTCCGCGGCTTCGGTGGTGGCTTCGTCGTGATTTTCGGGCATAGGAAACTTTCCTCATCCATAGGGGGCCAGGCGGCACAACCCGGAATGAGCGGAGCCGCAGTACATGTGCCGTGGGCGCCGGGCATCCATTGACCGGCCGGTCACGTCGAAGTCCGGCGCTTTCGCAATCCCATGGCAGGACTTCGCACTGCATCTCTTGGCTGCTATCCCAGCAGTCTGTACAGCGTTTTCTTCAGCCGGCTCTCCCTATGAAACTGCCCGCATCACATTTGCGGGCCCCAACACTTGCCAGTCCTGCCTCAAAAATTGGGCAGGAATAAGGGATTTCCGGAGTGGGGGATGCTTCAAGTGTAGGGCATGGCGCCGCATGCGGACGAACCGGGGGTCCGGCAGGGGCGGTGAGCTTGGGCACACACGGCATTTCTGCACCGGTTTCCACCTCTGCCGGATCCTTCGGCCGGTTCCCGCGGCCGCACCGATTCAGGGGCACGTCGGGTGGGGGCTGCCGAAAGCGGTGCAGCAATGCGGCAGGACGGCGGGACTAGCGGCCCACCCGGCGGAGCATCTTCTCGAAGCGGTCGTGGTATTCGGGCTGCAGGCGGATTTCGCCGTCGGCCTCGGCGTCCCGCAGGGCCTCGATGGCATCCATGTCGGGCTCGCTGAACCACTGGCCAATGGTCACGCCGTGCTTCGGCACGAACAGGCGGTGGATGTGGTCCCCGGCCTGCACCGAACCGGTCTTGATGACGCGCAGATAGGTGCCCACCCGGCCGGCCTCCGTGAAGCGCTTGACCCACTGGGTCTCGTCCATGCGCCGCTGGAAGGTGGCGCACGGAACACGCGGCGAGGTGACCTCGACTTCAACGTCCAGCCCGATCCGCCAGCGTTCACCGATGACGGCACCGGTGGTTTCGATCCCTGCCACCCGGAGATTCTCGCCGAAGATCCCCGGCGGCAGCTCGCGCTCCAGCTCTCCGACCCAGTAGTCGGCGTCGGCCTGGGAGTAGGCGTACAGGGCCTGGTCCACTCCCCCGTGGTGGATGCGGCTGGCCTGGACGTCACCGTGCAACCCGAGCTTGTGCACCTTCACCGGCCCGTCCACGGGGCGCTTGTCGATGGCGGTAACGCCCACGCTTCCCTCATCCGGCAGGAGCTGGTGGACCCGGCAAACGGCAAGAAGAGTGGCGGTATGCATGCGACAAGTCTATATACGCTTGTTCTAGCATTAGCCCCCACTCTCCCTACTCAGCTCTGTTCTCCCCTTCTTGACCAACCGTACGTTTTCCACATAGTCGAAATCCTGATTTCATAACTTTCGAAAAATTCATCTCGGCCCCGTTGTTGGGTACGCACATGCTCCGGATGGTCTCGCCATTCTTCGATGGCAGCGGCGGATTCGAACTGGGCAACCGCCAATTCGGAACCATCCGCACCGCTGAATCCCTCAATAGAAATAAATCCGGGTATCTCCGCAACTAGTTCGAGCATGCGTGCAAACGTTGCTTCATACTCTTCCTGGTCTATGTCCTCACGGGTGTGTATACGGAAAAGAACTAGCTCCACAACTTTCTCCTAGTCATGCTTGCTTCGAACGTACATCGACAATATCTCGAAGAACAACCCGCCGATCAGCGTCTTTGCTTGTTAGCCAGCGGGTTGACGCGGGCATACGCTTTCAGTCAGTTTTGGACGACAAGCAGTTGACGGTCACCGCTAACAGCACCTGTGCCACGGCTCGATATCAGACCTTCGAATTGGACTGTTCTTTCCCGAAGGCAACCTCCCTGAAGCTGAGAATACCTCATGTTTCACGTTTCGGAATAAGCTTCTCAAACTCTTACGCGGAGCCGAAAATGAGGAAATAATTACCAGCACTTGGCATCTCCCCGGGCTAAATTGAGCGCTATCAATATTGCACATTTGAACTTGGCCACGTAGCCCACCCCGCCGATGCCCGGCCACATAACTGTGGAATCGTTACTACTTGCGGTATGGCATTTCCTCCCATCGATTCACAGGCCAGAGTCCTCGATTCATGTCGACCCCAGCAGCGCTTCGTAAGAGGCTTGCGACAGCGCTGTCAGTGAGTGAGGCCGCGCCTTCACAAACGGTGAAGTACTCCCGGAGGAACTCCTCGAGAATCCCGGGACGCACGTGCTCGGTTCGATCGAGGCGCAGGAGGAACATCCCCGGCACCCGGTCCGAGTCGAATCGCAGGGCGGGCTGGAAGTACTGGAGCGGTATTATGGTTGCACCGTGGCGCCCGTAAAAACGTAGTCGGTCAAGGGCTATGCCGGTGGCCATGTCGCCTGGCCAGCTGCGGGGGTCATCGACTTCTGCAAGGACCAGTGCACCGGGTGAGCCGGAGACCCATCGCGTCATCGCTGACTCAAGGAGCAGGGACCCCAGGCCCGTCCCACGCAGGGCGGCTGTCACTACCAGGTAGGTCATGAGCAGGACGCTGTGTTCCCGGTACCACTCCCCGAGCACGACTGCTTGCGGCTCATCCTGGACAACCAATACGGCCGACGGCTCAGGCTCTGTTCCACCGTAGCAGTCGAGCATTTCGTCAAGTTCGATGAGCTCCTCGGCGCGAAAGGCCGGTACCATCAGTCGCGCATACACTTCTTCCAACACTGGCTTGGGCAAATCCCCAAGCTCGAGAACTAGTCCTTCCTGAGGACTGATAATTTGATATTCTTCACGGCGCCCGGGTAGATGCCTAGGAGTCCAGGACGACGGAGTCATGAGGAACGTGGCCTAAGTAGGTCACCGCGGAGGCTTGCTTGCACGCGGTCCTCGATCCTCAACAGCATCTTCATGAAGGGGGTGGACTGCTGATTCAGCTCGCCAATATCCGGTCCCCGAGGAAACAGCATGTTGGCTAGCTCAGCAACGGTTCCGTTCCTGCAGACCTCTATTAACTCAGTTTCAGACCGCTTCGGCAAAGACGGCATAGTGGGAAATGACTCCTGCATTATCTGACCAAACCGCACTGACTCCGCGCTGCGGCCGCTGCGCCACAGCACCAGCATTTTCTCGATCGCCCGACCTCGCGCCTCGAAATAGAACTGCATCGTGTAGTCATCGGGAGGCCCGCCAATTCGGTGGAAAAGGAATGAATGCACGACCGCCAGACCATACTCCTTGGCTGCAAGGTCCGTCTTACCGTCGAGCCACGCGCAGTCCGCGCGTAGGCGGTGAATATTGGCGATGAGCTCTTCGTCCGGGTTCTTCTCGTCGAAGTCGTCGTACAGCAGAGAAGCTGCGTACGTTGCCTCATCCAGAGCTAGCTTTGTGTCGCCACTTTCCAATGCAAGGTCGCCGCGCTCGAAGACTACCCAAGGGACGTCCCAACTACGGTCAACCAGAGCGAAATGTCGAGCCGCCTCGTCGTAGTGCCTCTTTGATTCAAGGGGGTCGCCGGGCGAGCCGTATCGAGACGCGTGCGCAAGGAAGACTTGGAGCAGGGCTTCGGTGTGGCGTTCGCGTTCGCTCAAGTCTGTGCTTGGGTGGGTGAGGCCGCAGAGTTCCCGGATCTCAAAAAGCGCGTCCTCGACCTCGTTCCACGGCGCAGCTGGGTACGTCCGGTCAAAGTCCTGTCTGAGCTTGGCGCGATAAGGGTAGTTGTCCCTGAATCGCCGGACGGCGTCGGCGAATGCAACGAGATTGTCATCCTGTGTCTCAGAGGCCAAGCCCTCGAAGTCCGTGATCAGAATCTCGCAGAAGTCGAAGTTGACATAGTTGCCCCACCACCAGAAAGCGTCGAAGAACACCCTTGCAGCCTGCAGCATTGCAGTCCGCCGATCCTCGGAGTGCGCCACGTGGTAGAGCCATTTGCGTAGCCACGACTGCTGATCGGGTTTCTCGAAACCGAACATCTCGAAGTAACTGTTCGAGCCGGTGAACTGCCCGTAGAAGTATTCTGCCGCCACTGAATGCAGATGGTTCCGTTCGTGTGGGGCGTACTTGAGCATGCCATCCGCAATTCCTTGGCGGATGAACGCGTGGACCTTTACGTAGTCGATTTTGTCGATCGGCGACTTATACTCGTCTGTAAAGCTGAACGCCTCGAGGTCCTTCATAAGCGGTATAGCTGACTCTGGGGTCACACCATCGTCGGCGAGCAGGGCAGCAAGCAACTTGATGTCACACTCGGCGGGAATGCTGGCAGCCCGTAGCGCCTTGCCCAAAGGTCTCCCTTCCAGTCGCTCGACCATTTCGGTGACGACTCCGGCCAAACGCCCTTCTGCATTCCCCGGTAGTCGTAGCAGCCGCTTCTCCAGGTCTTCCCTACACAGCTTAATGGTCGGGTCGTTCATGAGGTCGACCAAGACCTGCAGTGCAATCGGAACGCCGCCGCTCCATTTGTAGAGCAGGGCCACCAAGTCGTCCGATATACGCTCCTGCCCTAGCGTCTGCGTCAGAAACTCGGATACTTCATCCAAGGAGAACGGCGATATCTGCAACGCGTCGCCCGTGCCCCGAGGGGCGTCTAACACGGAGTTTGGCTCGTGGGCGAGGACCACGACCGCGCCTTTAAGGTTGGAGATAAGGTGCGAAATCCAAAACCCCAACTCCTGTCCGGCGACGATGTCTACATTGTCGAAGAGCAGTAACATGGGCTGCGAACTGGAGATATCGTTGAGCGACGCAGCGAGAATGTTACTCAGCTGCAGTGTCGCCTCCCGAGCTGCCCCCACCAAAACTGCATCCTGGGCTGCATTCTGGTCGAAGTTGACCTTGATCGTCTGCGGAGAAGCCGAGATCAAGGCCCCGGCTCCAGCGGTCATCTCCGAGTAGACATTAACCTTTCCAACTTTCATTTTCTGGCGATTCCTAGTGAACTCCTGATCTGTCTCTTCGAGCACGATCGCTCGCTCCGGATCAAGATCGTGCAGGAGATCACTAGCCAGTGCCCGAACCTCGTTGTAGTGCTTGAGCGCCTGACCATAGGTCTGGTCTACACCGCCGCGGCCCCGGGCTTCAGGGTTGTAGCGAGCCAAATCAACGCTCGCGACAACCATGCCGGTGGACCTGGCGGCACTACGCCGCTGCGCCTCCTGAAGCAGGGTGGACTTCCCCATCCCCGTCGCACCAGCCACATCGGTTGTGCGGAGCCTCTGGCCCTGTTCCAAACCGGTCAGCAGTCGTGCGAGCAGGTCCTCACGCCCGACAAAAGGCATCGTTCGTTGACCCGGCATGGCGTGTCATTCGTCTTCGGAGTGCCCGAAGGTGATCGTCTGGCCGCTATCTTCGATCAGGGCGTGTTCGCCGGCGCGCATGACTTGTCGCACTCGCTGGGCGGTAACGCCCTTCACGGATTGGCCCGACCGCCGGACTGTTGTCCAGTTGGCCAGCTGCATTTGTTGCTCGACGTCGACGCCTTCGGCCTTGGCCACTCGTTTGGCGAAGTTGACTAGTTCGTCCTCTTCGCTGACGATTTCCTTGCTGAGTAGTTGGGTGAGTGCGGCCTTCTTCTTTTCCGACTCGGGTGCATCTTCCACCGCCTCGACAAGCACCTCCGCGGTGGGGTCGGCACTGAACCGATTCAGGAGTTTCCTACGGAAGGCGCTGTAAGCTTCCTTGACTTCGTCCTTGACGGCGTCGGTCATTCCTGCCGAGGCGCCCGCGATCACCGCGGCAACAACCAAACTGACCGGATCCATGTGTACTCTCCTCGTCCTGTGGTTGTACAGAAGTGTGCCTGTGGGTGGCTGTTCTGGCAAGAACTCAATGAGAATCACATGTAAGCCCCGTGGAGGCAGGGGCCGTCCCTCTCATGGGAGCGGCGAATGAGTGCCTGGGCGGCGTGGCGTATTCATCAATGCTAGAGAAGCGGACTTGCCGGCCCCAGGAGGTCGCGTCAGACTCGAGTCGAAGCCGACAATCTGCATCGGATACTTGACTCGAGCCGTTTCCGCTGGGCGCCGGTTGGGCTGCTACGTCCCTTCTCCCTCGCCCTTGGCTTATTGGTGAGCTTCATGGCGCCAGAGCCGATGCACAATCTTCCTGTTCAGCGCCGCACCGTCCCATATCGGCTGGGCCAGCACGTGCCACCTGGCCTTCCGCCAGGACCGCCGTTCGGATGCCCGAACCGCCCGTCGGGAATCCGTTCACGGTCTTCTACGTCCACATGCAACATCTCACGCTCCAGCATGTTCGTATCGCCGGGAACGATCCCGGCCATTGACTCCTATCCCTGCGTCCGATTCGATGAACGGCAGCGGGCACTGGCAACGGTCAAGATCCGGTGGACCGCGGAGATGTTCAAATGCAGATGGTACCCGATCCGGGCAGGACCCCACCGCCTGTTCACCCGCAAACCCAGCACCCGACTTTCGCTGCATACCCGGTCCGGTGCGGCCAGGTCAGGGGCGGTCCTGCAGTCCTCCAACACGTCTTCCCCAGCTCCCGATAGCGATATGACCAGCGTGCTGTGATCGGTACGGGATATTGAACATTTCCGCGACGCGGGGCAAAGGCCAGCCATCCACCACAATGCAGCGGGCCAACTGAAGACGGCCCGAACAAGCCAGAAACGCGTTACGGCGAGAACGAGGACCTTCTAGTTTGCAGGAGAACTGATAACTGCCGTACCGTCCTGAAATCCTTGCAAGAACGGTCGAAGCAGCTGAGGCTCGTGCCGCTCGATCCAAAAAGCTGCGCTGCCTATGGGCGGGCGCTCGGACCGGGGGTCCATGCATTCTGGCTTCCTTCAAGACAGATCACGCGGCTCACCCAGCGGCAAACGGCATTGAGTCCATAACTGCACGGCGAGCTCCACGAGTCCTCCGGCTATCACACAAGAGCCTGACGATTTGTACAACACCATGCCACGTAGGATGCTGGCATGAGCAACGACGCCCTTGATGCAGCGGAAGCCTCGGCCGAGTACGGCCTCCCGGACCCCTCGGATGTCCTGGCCCTCGATTCCCTGCTGACCCCCGATGAGCTGGCCCTCCGGCAGCGGATCCGCGACTTCACCGACCAGCAGATCCGCCCCGACATCGCCGACTGGTACGAGCAGGGCGTCTTCCCGATGCACCTGCCCGCGCAGCTCGGCGAGCTGGGCGTCCTGGGCATGCACCTGGAGGGCTACGGCTGCCCCGGCCGGTCCGCCGTCGAGTACGGCCTGGCCGCCATGGAGCTCGAGGCCGGCGATTCCGGAATCCGCACGTTCGTCTCGGTCCAGGGTTCCCTGGCCATGACCGCCATCCACAAATGGGGCTCGGAGGACCAAAAACAGGAGTGGCTCCCCCGGATGGCCGCGGGCGAGGTGATCGGCTGCTTTGCGCTGACGGAGCCGACGGCGGGGTCGGACCCGTCGTCGATGGCCACCGTCGCGCGGCAGGACGGAGCCGGCGAGGATGCCGGCTGGGTCCTGGATGGCGCCAAACGCTGGATCGGGCTCGCGTCGGTTGCCGATGTTCTGGTGGTCTGGGCAAGGACCGACGACGGCGTCCGCGGCTTCCTCGTACCCGCCGGCACGGCGGGCGTTACCGCCGCTCCGATCGGGCGCAAGCTGTCCATGCGCGCGTCCATCCAGTGCGACGTGACGTTCGACGGCGTGCGGCTGGGTCCGGAGGCACTGCTGCCGGGCGCGCTGGGGTTGGGCGGTCCGTTCAGCTGCCTCAACGAGGCACGGTACGGCATCGCCTGGGGGGCCATGGGCGCGGCCCGCGACTCCTATGAGGCGGCGCTGCGGTATTCGCTGGACCGCCAGCAGTTCGGCAAGCCGCTGGCCGGCCACCAGTTCACGCAGGAGAAGCTCGTGAACATGCTGCTCGAGGTCCAGAAGGGCACCATGCTCGCCCTGCACCTGGGCCGGCTCAAGGACTCCGGCCACCTCCGGCCCGAGCAGATCTCACTGGCCAAGCTGAACAATGTCCGCGAGGCCATCAAGGTGGCGCGGGAAGCACGGACCATCCTGGGCGGCAACGGCATCACGCTGGACTATCCGCCCCTGCGGCACGCTGCCAACCTCGAGTCGGTGCGCACCTACGAAGGGACTGACGAGGTGCACACCCTGATCCTCGGCCAGCACATCACGGGGCTCCCGGCGTTCCGCTGATTCCGAACGGCTTTAGCCCTCGCCGTGGCCGCACGGCCGGGAGCATACTGGGCACATGGCTGACGCTGACGATTTCCTCGCCTTGGGAGGGACCGGGGAACATCGGGTGGACAGTAGTCCTGCTGCATGGTTCCTCAGCGGCGATGAGCGGGAGAATGCAGCCACCGACGTACACGCGGGCGGCTCCGGATCGCTGTCCTGGTCGGAGGGCAACCTCGTGCGGCCACTGATTGACGGGGCAACCTACTTCGCCCGGCTGCATGAGGAGCTGTCGGCCCTGAAGCCGGGAGACCGTGTGTGGTTCACCGACTGGCGCGGCGATTCCGACGAGCGGCTGACCGCTGACGGACCGGCTATTGGCGAGTTGCTGGCGCGGCTGGCCAAAGCGGGCGTGGAAGTGCGCGGCCTGATCTGGCGATCCCACGGCGAGCGCGTGAAGGCCCCGATGAGTTGGCGGTCCAACGAGCTCCTCAGCCGCCGGATCAACGACGCCGGCGGGGAGGTGCTGCTGGACCAGCGCGTGCGCCTCTTCGGCTGCCATCACCAGAAGCTGGTCGTCATCCGCCGGCGCGACGACCCCGCGCTGGACGTCGCGTTCGTGGGCGGGATTGACCTTTGCCACAGCCGTCGGGACGATGCCGAACACCGGGGCGACCCGCAGGCGCTGGCCATGGATTCCCGGTACGGGAAACAGCCACCGTGGCATGACGCCGCCGTCGAACTGCATGGCCCGGTAGTGGCCGATGTGCTGGAACTGTTCGCCGAACGGTGGAATGACCCCCATCCGCTGGACCGCCGCACCCCGTACCGGATGCTGCTGCAGCGCCTGGCCGACATGCCCCGGCACCCCGAGCCGCTGCCCGACACTGCGCCGCCGCCACCGCCTGCGGGACCTCACGCCGTGCAGCTGCTGCGCACTTACGGCATGAAGCATCCGCCGTTCCCGTTCGCACCCAGCGGTGAGCGGAGCGTTGCCCGGGCCTACACGAAGGCCTTCGGCCAGGCCCGCTCGCTGATCTACATCGAGGACCAGTACCTCTGGTCCGAAGAGGTCGCAGCCGGAATCGCAGCGGCGCTTGAACATAACCACGGGCTGAACGTGATCGCCGTCGTTCCCCGCTACCCGGACTCCGACGGCATCCTCGGAGGGCCGCCCAAGCGGCTCGGGCAGATGCGTGCCATCAACAGGATGCGCCAGGCTGCGCCCGAGAGAGTTGGAGTGTTTGACCTGGAAAACACGGCCGGTACTCCGATCTATGTCCATGCCAAGATCTGCATCATCGATGACGTGTGGTTGACCTGCGGATCGGACAACTTCAACCGCCGGTCCTGGACCACCGACAGCGAGCTCACCTGCGCTGTGATCGACACCAGTGCCACCCGCAGGGAACCGGCCGGCGCGGAGACGGACACCGGGACCTCCCGCCCGCTGCCCTGCGGGCTGCGGCTCCAGCTCTGGGCCGAACACCTCGGCCTGGACCAGAATGACCCTCAGCTCCAGGACCCGGCGGCTGGGCTCAAACTCTGGAACGCCGCCGCCGATGCTCTGGACCAGTGGCACAGGAGCGGCCGCCGCTCGCCGCGCCCCAAGGGACATGTGCGCCACCACACCACAGAACCCGTGCGGCCCCTTCACCGTATCTGGGCGGAGGCTGCCAACCGCCTTGTGGTGGACCCGGACGGCCGCCCCCGCCGGATGCACGGCACCCCGTTCTAGGCACGCAGGCTGCCGCTGTCCCCGGCCCTCGCGGGGCCGGGCAGCCGGGAGCATACTGGGCACATGTCTGACGCGGACGATTTTCTGGCTTGGGTGAGGTCGGCGCTGTATGAAGCGGAGCTGGCCATCCACAACGGCGATGCCGGGCCGCGGCGGGCGATCTGGTCCCGCAACGAACCCGTGAGCGTCCTGGGCGCATGGCGCAACGCCTTCGGGCAGCAGGAACTGGATGAGCTGTTCGCAGGCCTTGCGAAGCAGTTCTCCAATTGCACCTCGTACCGCTTCGAACTGCTCGCATACGACGTCGTGGGAGACATGGCCTACACAGCCGGACTGGAACACACTTCGGCCTCCGTGGATGGTCAGCCGCGCAGCTATGTTTTGCGGGCCACTCAGGTTTACCGGCGTGAGGACGGCGAGTGGAGGGTCGCCCACCGGCATGGCGACACAGTGAACCCGTAGGCTCGTCGGCAGCGCGCCCACTGCTCACGGCATGTCTATCTGTAAGTACCCAGTTCGAGGTCCCAATGGAGGCATCAAGATGACAGCCGAACGCACTGTTCTGGTTACCGGAGGCGCCCGCGGAATCGGCAGGGCAATTGCCGAACGGTTAGCGGAAGGCGGCTGGAAGGTGGTTGCCACCTATAACACCGGCCTCGATCAAGCAAGGGAGCTGGCGCGAACGCACGGTGTGGAGATACGTCAGGTGGATCTGGCAGACAGAGCCGAATCACTGGACTTCGCCCGCCGGATCAGTGAGGAATTTTCCTTCGGCGGACTTGTCAACAATGCCGGGATCCTCGAAAAGGAGCCTCTCGGGGAAATGACTCTCGATGCCTGGGACAGGACCTTTGAAGTCAATGTCACGGCACCGCTCATCCTCGCCCGAACAATCGGCCCTCACATGTCCCGTGGCGCGAGCATTGTAAACATTGCCAGCATTGATGCCTACATCGGATCCTTCCGAAGCTTCGCCTACTCGGCCAGCAAAGCGGCTCTGGTTTCAGTCACTCGTAGCCTCGCAAACGTCCTTGGCCCCCGGGGCGTCCGGGTGAACGCTGTGAGTCCAGGCTGGGTGGACTCCGGCATTCTGACTGAATCCTATGAAGCAGCAAGCCTGACACCATTGGGTCGCAATGGAAGCCCCCTCGACATTGCCCGGACGGTCGCTTTCCTCCTGAGCGACGACGCATCGTTCATCACAGGAACATCAATCGTCGCTGACGGCGGGTACAGCGGCGTTGACTACTTCATGCACAAGGAGAATGAATCCCTTCACTAAACCCAATGACCTTCCGGCTTCTCGCTTCACCCTCCCGATACCTGCCGTTATCTGCCGTGCCATCCGGGATGCCTACGTTTGAACGCACCCGCAACCGGGCATCCCATCACGCACCTGGAGAAAACATGAAGACGAAGCGCGCCCTGGCCATTGCCGCAGTGGCAGCCGCCGCCCTGACAGCCGGAACCTCGGCTGTGGCCACCAACGGGCAGACCCCGCAGGGCCTCACGGCGGAGGCCGAGGCTTTCATCAAGGTGGACCGCAACACGCAGTGGAAGGAGGTCCAAAACCTCAAGCTGGACTTCCCGACCTTCCACCCGCAGGGCATGTCGCTCGTCGGCGACAAGATCTTCCTCAGCAGCGTCGAGATCCTCGAACCGACCGTGCGCTACCCCTCCCCCGTCGACGGTTACGACCGCACAACCGGCAAGGGCCGCGGCCACGTCTTCGTCATCGACCGGCAGGGCAAGCTCCTGAAGGACATCGTTCTGGGCGAAGGCACCATCTACCATCCGGGCGGCACGGACTTCGACGGCGACAGGGTCTGGGTCCCCGTGGCCGAGTACCGGCCCAACAGCAGCTCCATCGTCTACACCATCGACCCAGACACCTATGAGGTCATAGAGCAGTTCCGCCAGGCGGACCACATCGGCGGTGTCGTCGCAGACCGCAAGACCAACCGGATCAGCGGCGTGAGCTGGGGTTCCCGCAAGCTGTTCACCTGGAACAGCCAGGGCCGGCTGCTGGGGACACAGGGCAACCCCAGCCACTTCATTGACTACCAGGACTGCGAGTACGCCGGTGCCGGGCAGCAGCTCTGCTCGGGCGTGACCGGCCTCAAGACCGCCGACGGGAAGCCTTTCGAACTCGGCGGCCTCGCCCTGACCGACCTGTCGGACGGCACTATCACCCACGAGGTCCCCTTCCAGAAGTTCTCCACCGCCGGCCACTCGATAACCCGCAACCCGGTCGCCCTGGAATCCGACGGAGAGGTATTGCGTCTGTTCGCCGCCCCCGACGACGGCGAAGAGGCCGCCGGCACCGAGCTCTTCATCTTCGAAGCCCGCCCCTGAGGCGTTAAGCCGAAAACCCGCCGTCGGCCTTGATGAGCTGCCCGGACACCCAGCGGCCTGCCGGGGACAGCAGGAAAGCCACGGTTCCCGCGACGTCGGCGGGCGTGCCGAGCCGGCCGCCGGGCTGCCGCCGGGTGAGCCCTTCGCGGAGCTGATCATCCATCCAGCCGGTGTCCACGGGGCCGGGATTCAGCACATTGGCGCTGATCCCCAGCGGCCCCAGTTCACGCGCCGCGGCGATCACGATCCTGTCCAGCGCCCCTTTCGACGCCCCGTACGGGAGGTTGAACGCTGTGTGGTCGCTGGTCAGCGCGACGATCGCGCCGCCGTCGTCCGCTGCCTGCTGCGCGAAGGCCTGGACAAGCTGCCAGCTGGCCCGGGTGTTCACGGCGAAGTGCCGCTCGAAGCTTTCAAGCGTGGTGTCCAGGATGCCCGAGTCGACGGATTCGGCGTGGCTGAGCACCATCCCGTGCAAGGTTCCGGCGTGCGCTGCAGCTTCGGCCATGAGCCGGTCCACGGCGCCCGGGTCCCGAAAGTCGGAGGGCAGGGCCAGCACTCTGGAGCCGGCGGCCTGCAGTTCAGCGGTGAGCCGCCCGACGTCGTCCGGCTGAATTCCCCAGGGCATGCGGGCGTCGTAGTCTTGCCAGTAGGTCAGCACCAGGTTCCAGCCGTCGGCGGCCAGCTGCCGGGCGATCCCCGCACCGATCCCCGCGAGGCGCCCCACCCCGGTCACGAGTGCAGTTTTGGCCGTAGTATTACCGTCGGTCTGTCCCATGTCGCGTCCCCCAGTGGTCGTCCGGCAGTTTTGCGCCTGCAGGAGCCTCCCCCGGGGCG
The DNA here is from genome assembly GCF_042673905.1 of Arthrobacter sp. NPDC057009. Classification (NCBI taxonomy): domain Bacteria; kingdom Bacillati; phylum Actinomycetota; class Actinomycetes; order Micrococcales; family Micrococcaceae; genus Arthrobacter; species Arthrobacter sp. NPDC057009. Next base: position 35,550 of record NZ_JBHUSB010000025.1, on the reverse strand, counting down.
CCCGCCCAGTTTACAGAAGCGGCTAGTCTACTGAAGCGGCAGCCACCGCGGCGGGCTGCGGCCGTCCGGCGTCCTTGCGGATGGTGGCACTGATCACCGCGGCGATGGTGCACATGGCGGCGGCCCCCAGCCAGGCGTACGTGTAGTGGCCGGTGGCGTCCCGGATGGCCCCGGCTGCGAGGGCGGCCGCGGCGGCACCCAACTGGTGCGCCGCAAACACCCAGCCGAACACCACGCTGCCGTCGGCGCCGAACACCTGGCGGCAGATCGCGGCGGTGGGCGGTACCGTGGCCACCCAGTCGAGGCCGTAAATCACCACGAACACGATCATGCTCGGCTGGACCGAGGAGCCCAGCAGCAGCGGGAGCACCAGGAGCCCAATCCCGCGGAACTGGTAGTACACGGCCAGCAGGATCCTCGGATTGAACCGGTCGGTCAGCCAGCCGGAGGCGATGGTGCCCAGGATGTCGAAGATCCCGACGACGGCGAGCAGGCCGGCCGCTGTTGTCTCCGGCATGCCGTGGTCATGGGCGGAGGGGATGAAGTGGGTGCCGATCAGCCCGTTCGTCGTGGCGCCGCAGATGGCGAATCCGGCAGCGAGCGCCCAGAACGTGCGGTTCCGGCTGGCGCTCCGCAGCACCAGCAGTGCCCGGACGGCGGCGTTGCGGCGGGGTTCGGCGGGCGTTCCTGCTCCCACGGCGGGCGCATTTTCTGCAGGGGCAGCGGACGGTTCCTCCGCACCGTAAGGCAACACCCCGGCGTCGGACGGTGAGTTTTTCAGGAACTTCAGCACCAGCGGAACCACTGCCAGGGCACCGGCGGCGATGAGCAGCGAGGCCTGGCGCCAGCCCGGGTCCTGGGCGAGCACTGCGATGAACGGCAGGAAGACCAACTGTCCGGCGGCGCTGCCGGCGGTGAGGATGCCGATCACCAGTCCCCGGCTCCTGGTGAACCAGGTGTTGGCGATGGTCGCCGCGAACACCAGCGCCATGGAACCGGTGCCGAGCCCGATCAGCAGGCCCCACGTGAGGAGGATCTGCCAGGACTGGTTGACCAGCACCGTCAGGGCACTGCCGGTGCCGATCAGCGCGAGGGCGACGGCGGTGACGGCCCGAATGCCGAACCGTTCCATGAGGGCGGCGGCGAAGGGCGCCGTCAGCCCGAAGAGCACCAGGTTGATGCTCACCGCGGCCGACAGCACCGTGGTGGACCAGCCGAACTCCTGCTGCAGCGGCACCATGAGCACGCCGGGCGCGGCGCGGAACCCGGCCGCCCCGACCAGCGCCAGGAACGCGACTGCCGCAACGGTCCATGCCGGGTGCAGCCGGCGCCGCTTCTTAGGCTTGTCCTCTGGAGTTTTTGTCCAGATATCGTCCTCTAAAGACCCTTCAGGCCGCGATATCTGTACAAAAACCCGGGGCTCTTCGGAGGTGCTCATGCGCCCGTTCCTTTTTCTCCGCCGCCTTGTCCGCGGTTGGCTGTTGTCTCGGTGTGCTTGTGGGCCGTCGCCAGCGGGATCGGCTCATCGCTGCGGGTCAGGCTGTGCCAGCTGGTGTTCTCCACGGTGAGCCGTTCTCCGCACTCCGTGCAGGTGTCCGCGGATGAAGTGCGCTGCCCGCAGGCTGCGTGGACGATGTACACATGTGCCTGCTCCGACGGCGCCTGCAGGTGCTTTTCCGACCAGAGCACGACGGCGTTCAGCACCGGCAGCGCATCTTCGCCCTTGGCGGTGAGGACGTATTCGTGCCGGGTGCGGCCGCCGTCGTCATAGGGCTGCCTGGACAGCAGCCCCGCTTCGACGAGGGCGGACAGGCGCCGGGTGAGGACCGAGTCGGCCACCTGGAGGCGGGTTTTCATCGCGTCGAAGCGGCCGTTGCCGAAGAAGACCTCACGGAGGACCAGCATTCCCCAGGGGTCGCCGAAAATGTCCAGGCCACGGGCCATGCTGCAGTTGCGCTGGGACCAGTCGGAGCGGAGAGGCATGCTCCGACCGTAGCTGACTTTCTTGAAGAAAGCTAGCGCCGCGAACGGATCCCGGTTCTCGAGGGCCGGTAGGCGGCGGCCCAGTAGGCCAGGAGCGCCACGCCGCAGACCACGCCCAGGCTGGAGGCCACCAACGGCCACTGCGTCTGCGGGTTCACGCCCCACACCTCCGCGCCGGCCGCCATCGCGAGGTCCTTGGGGGCGAGGTAGAAGGCCACGGCCGACGCCGCCACCACCAGCCAGCCGGCCAGCCGCATGCGGCCGGTCCGGGAAGGGACGCGGTGCATGGCGAAGGCCATCGACGGCAGGGCCACCGCGATCCACACCCAGTGATGGGACCAGGACACCGGACTGACCAGGAGCATGAGCACCGCGGTCGCAGACACTGCCACGAAGTTCTCCTCCACCGCCACCGCCCACCTGATCACCAGAGCAGTGAGACCGGCGAGGGCCAGCGCGAGCACCAGCCAGAGCAGGCTGGTGGACCCCGAATCCGGCAGTCCGAGGTGGAGCAGCAGCCCCTTCAGCGACAGGTTGTCCACGTACCCCGGATCGCCGATGCGCCTGGTGTTGGGCAGGATTGTGGCCCAGAACATGGCAGAAGCATGGGGCAGCGCCGCCCAGGCCACGGCGATGGAGCCGAGGAAGCCGGCCGCCATCCAGCCCAGGGCCTTGAAATCACGGCGGACCAGGAAGTACAGGCCGAACGCGAGCGGGGTCAGCTTGATGCCGGCGGCGACGCCGATCAGCAGGCCGGCAGGCCAGCGGATCTCACCCGCGCGGGATTTTCCATGCAGCGCGAAGTCGGCCAGGATCAGGCCCATCAGAATGATGTTGATCTGCCCGAAGACGAAGGTGTCCCGCCACGGGCCCAGCAGCACGATCGCACCCGTCCCGGCCAGGGCCACGGTCCGGAACCGCCAGTCGGCAAACGCGTCGCGCCAGCGGGTCATCTCGAAGTAGTGCCGGGCAAGCCATGCCGACACCACCGCCGCGCCGCCCAGCGCGGCCCAAATGAAGAGCTGCCCGCTCTGGCCGAGCGTCATGGTGGCCAGGCCGGCGAACAGCAGCGCAGCGAACGGCGGATACGTGAACGGCAGGCCGTCCCGGGGTGCATACAGCTCGTTAATGCCGGTCTCGCCGGTCTGCAGCACCTTGGTGCCGCCGTAGTAGTAGACCTCGAAGTCGTTCATGTCCGGCGGGTACTGGGCGTACAGCACCTTCAGGGCAACGACGGCGGCAACCGCACCGGCCGCCGTCGCCAACCATCCAAGGGCACGCCGTGCCCTCGCCGGGCTGCCGGTCCCCGGCCCTGCACCGGGGACTTCCTGCGTCTGCGGAGAGGCCGTCACTGGATGTGCGTGAAGGCTTGCTCGAGATCGGCGATGAGGTCCTCGACGTCCTCGATGCCGCAGGAGAGCCGGATCAGGTTAACGGGTACAGCCAGTTCGGTGCCCTTGACCGAGGCGTGGGTCATCTCGGAGGGGTAGTTCATGAGCGACTCGATGCCGCCCAGCGATTCAGCGAGGGTAAAGACCGACGTCGATTCGGCCACCTTGCGCGCAGCGGCCTCGCCGCCCTTGAACTGGACCGAGACCATGCCCCCGAACTTCCGCATCTGCTTTTTGGCCAGCTCATGGCCGGGGTGCGAGGGCAGGCCTGGATACAGGACCGCTTCGACCTCCGGCCGTTCCAGCAGCCATTCCGCCACGGCCTGGCCGTTGTCGCTGTGCCGGTCCATGCGGACGCCCAGCGTCTTCAGTCCGCGAGTGGTGAGGAAGGCGTCCATCGGGCCCGAGACGGCGCCCACGGCGAACTGCACGAAGCCGATCTTCTCAGCCAGGCCGGCGTCCTTGACCACGACCGCACCGCCCACCACATCGGAGTGTCCGCCGATGTACTTGGTGGTGGAATGGACCACGACGTCGGCACCCAGGTCAAGCGGGGTCTGCAGGTAGGGCGACGCGAAGGTGTTGTCGACGATCAGGAGGGCCCCGGCGTCGTGCGCCACCTTGGCGAGCGCCTCGATGTCGGTGATCTTCATCAGCGGATTGGACGGAGTTTCCACCCAGACGAAGCGGGTCTTGTTGGCGGCGACGGCCGCCTCAACGGCCGCGAGGTCGGCCATGTCCACGGGGGTATTGCCGATCCCCCACTCGCCCAGCACGCGGCTGATCAGCCGGTAGGTGCCGCCGTAGGCATCGTTGCCGAGCACGATGTGGTCGCCGGGACGCATCAGCGCGCGGATCAGCGAGTCCTCGGCCGCGAGCCCGGAGCTGAAGGAGAAGGCGTGCGTGCCGCCCTCAAGCGCGGCAAGCTGTTCCTGCAGTGAGTCGCGGGTGGGGTTGCCGCCACGGCCGTATTCGTAACCGTCCCGCAGCCCGCCGATGCCGTCCTGGGCATACGTCGAGCTGAAGTGCAGGGGCGGAACGACGGCGCCGGTGCGCGGCTCGAAGGCCTGGCCGGCGTGCACGGCGCGGGTGTTGAATCCTTGGTTCTCTTCAGGCATGGGGGCTCCTTGATCAGTTGCTGAGGTAGGGATCAGTTGCTGAGGTAGGCGAGGAGGTCGTGGCGGGTCAGGATGCCGATGGGCGCGCCCACGAATGTCACCATCACGGTGTCGACGTCGGAGAGCAGTTGGCGGGCGGCGGAGATGGTTTCGAGCGAGCCGATCACGGGCAGCCGCTCCCCCATGTGCTCGGCGATCTTGTCCGTCAGCTTGGCCTCGCCGCGGAACAGCTTGGCGGTCAGGGACCGTTCATCCACGGCGCCGAGCACCTCGCCCATCACCACGGGCGGCTCCGCCGACAGAACGGGGATGTGGCTGACGCCGAACTCGTTCATGATGTTGATGACATCGCGGACGGTTTCGTTCGGGTGGATGTGCACCAGGTCCGGCAGTTCGCCCGTCTTGGACTTGAGGACCTCGCCCACGGAGGCCTCCTCGCCGCCCGAGAGGAAGCCGTAGGAGCGCATCCACTGGTCGTTGAAGATCTTGGCGAGGTAACCGCGGCCGGAGTCGGGCAGGATCACCACCACCACTGCGTCCTCGGGGAGGTCCCTGGCGGTGCGCAGCGCGGCCACCACGGCCATGCCGGAGGAGCCGCCCACCAGCAGGCCCTCCTCGCGGGCAAGCCGCCGCGTCATGGCGAAGGAGTCCGCGTCGCTGACGGCGAGGACCTGGTCCGGGACCGACTTGTCGTAGTTGCCCGGCCACATGTCCTCGCCGACGCCCTCGACGAAGTACGGGCGCCCCGTCCCGCCGGAATAGACCGAACCTTCGGGGTCGGCGCCGATGATCTTGACCCGGCCGCCCTCGGACTCCGGACGGTCCACCGAGACTTCCTTGAGGTACCGGCCGGTGCCGGTGATGGTGCCGCCGGTGCCGGCGCCGATGACGCAGTGCGTCACCTTGCCGTCGGTGTCGCGCCAGATCTCGGGGCCGGTGGTCTCGTAGTGGCTCAGCGGCGCGGCGGGGTTGGAGAACTGGTCCGGCTTGTAGGCGCCGGGAATCTCGGTGACCAGGCGGTCGGAAACGCCGTAGTAGCTTTGGGGGCTGTCAGGTTCGACGGCGGTGGGCGTCACCACCACTTCGGCGCCGTAGGCCTCCAGGACCGCTCGTTTGTCCTCGCCCACCTTGTCCGGAACCACGAAGATGCACTTGTAGCCTTTTTGCTGCGCCACCAGGGCCAGGCCCACGCCGGTGTTCCCCGAGGTGGGTTCAATGATGGTGCCGCCCGGCTTGAGCTTGCCGTCGCGTTCGGCTTCCTCAACCATCTTCGCCGCGATGCGGTCCTTGATGGATCCGCCGGGGTTCACGTATTCCAGCTTCACAAGGACGGTGGCCTTGACGCCCTCCGTGACGTGGTTCAGCTTGATGAGCGGGGTGTTGCCGATGAGGTCCAGGACCGACTGGGCGTACTTCATGGGTACCAACTTACCGTCTTGGGCCGCGGCACCCGCGCGGCCACGGCCCACGTTGGCCGCTTGCCTCAGCCGGCGGCGCCGCCGGCATCTGCCGGCAGGTTCTCCCAGAGCCCCAGGATGTTCCCCTCAGTGTCCTTGAAGTAGGCGTAGTGGCCCATGCCCGGGATGGTCTCCTTAGGCTTCACCACCGAACCGCCCAGCTGCTCGACCGTGCGCAGCGTCGCATCGATGTCCTCCACGTCCACGGTGATGACTGGCGTGGTCAGCTCCCCCTCCCTGGCCATCATGCCGCCGTTGATGGCGCCCGGCTCCGTAGGCCGGCCGTTTTCGTCCATCGGGGTGGTGATCACCACGTTGTAATCCATCTCCGGCATGGGGTCGATCCGCCAGCCGAGCGCCTGGTTGTAGAAGTTTCTTGCGCGGTCCTGGTCGTCCGCGGGGATTTCGAAATGCACCACTCCACCCATTGCGATCACCTACAGCTCGAAGGAAGGGACGCGGCCCACCCGCGCCACACTCGGGATTGTAGTCCGGGCACCATCCCCGGTTAAGGGCCTGGTGGAAACCCTCCCGGCGGGACGGGCGGCAGCTTTGTCAGTCCGGCGTGGGACGATGAATGCATGACCATTGCTGACGCCCCCGCCCGGCTTGCCGCCGCGGCGGACGCGTCCCTGAGGTGGCATCCGGACGGCCCGTATGACCTGCGCCGCACCCTCGGAATCCTGATGCGCGGCAACGGTGACCCCTCCTTCTCCTCGCGGCCGGACGGGCTGTGGATGGCGTTTACGACGCCGGATGGCCCGGTGACACTGCGGCTCACAGTTGCAGATGACCGGGCCGGATCTCCGACTGACCGGGCCGGATCTGCGCCGGACGGCGGCCCCTGCATCAATGCCCAGGCCTGGGGTCCAGGTTCCGGTGCTGCCCTCGCAACTCTTCCCCGGCTGCTCGGTGCCGGCGACGACTGGTCCGCGTTCGACGAGCCTTCCTTCGCCGCCACGCTCCCCCGCATGGTCCGCGAAGCCCGACGCCGCAACCCGGACGTCCGGTTGCCGTCCACCGGGCGCATGGTTGATTCCCTCGTGCCCACCATCTTGGAGCAGAAGGTCACCGTCATCGAGGCGCGGCGGAGTTTCCGCTATCTGATGTACCGGCACGGAACGCCCGCCCCCGGGGCCGGCACCGTCGCACCTCCCGGGCTGCTGGTCCGGCCCACCGCCGAGGGCTGGCTGCGCGTCCCGTCCTGGGAATGGCACCGGGCGGGTGTCGGCCCGCAGCGGTCGGCGACCGTCATGCGCGCCCTGCGTTCCGCCGTCGCACTTGAACGCCTGGCTGCCCTGCCGGCGGCCGAGGCAGCCGCCAAGATGCAGACCATCCCGGGGATCGGGGTGTGGACGGCCGCGGAGGTGGTGCAGCGGACGCACGGCTGCCCGGACTCCATCGCCGTGGGCGACTACCACCTGGCCGCCTATGTGGGCGCGGCGCTGACCGGACGGCGCACCGACGACGCCGGCATGTTGGCGCTGCTGGAGCCGTGGGCAGGGCACCGGCAGCGGGTGGTCCGGATGCTTGGCCTGAGCGGCTTCCGGAAACCCACCTTCGGCCCGCGAATGACCATCCAGGACCACCGCGCCCACTGATCTGGCGCGAACGTACAGTTGGGGCCCCAGGGAAACGCTTTCCAAGGGCCACAACTGTACGCTCGCGCTCAGAGACCCAGGCGGGCGACGGCTTCCTCGCGCATCTCCACCTTGCGGATCTTGCCGGACACCGTCATGGGGAAGCTGTCCCGCACCTCGACGTAGCGGGGCACCTTGAAGTGCGCCAGCTTTCCGCGGCAGAACTCCGCCACCGCGGCGGCGTCCAGCGGCGCGGCCCCGGGCTTGAGGATGACGCAGGCCATGAGTTCCTCGCCGTACTTGGCGTCCGGGACTCCGATCACCTGCACGTCCTGGACGGACGGGTGCGTGTAGAGGAACTCCTCGATCTCGCGCGGGTAGATGTTCTCGCCGCCGCGGATCACCATGTCCTTCATCCGGCCCTCGATCACCACGTACCCGTCGTCGTCCATCCGCGCCAGGTCCCCGGTGTGCATCCAGCCGTCCGCATCGATGGCCTCGGCTGTTTTCTCGGGCTGGTTCCAGTACCCCTGCATCACGGCGTAGCCGCGGGTACACAGTTCACCGATCTCGCCCCGCTCCACGACCTCCCCGGCCAGATCCACGATCTTGCTTTCCAGCCGCGGCATGGTGCGTCCTACGGTTTCCGTCCGTTGCTCCAGGGTGTCGCCGGCGCGGGTCATGGTGGACACCGGCGACGTCTCCGTCATGCCGTAACAGATGGCCACGTCCTTCATGTTCATCTCGGAAATCACCCGGTTCATCACCTCGACGGGGCACGGCGAGCCGGCCATCACCCCGGTGCGGAGCGTGGAGAGGTCGTACGAGGCGAGGTCGGGCAGCACGAGCTCGGCGATGAACATGGTGGGAACCCCGTACAGCGACGTTCCGCCGAAATCCTGCACGGCCTCCAGCGCGGCGGCCGGCGTGAAGCCCCGTCCCGGAATGATCGTCGCGGCGCCGTGGCTCAGTGCGTTCAGGTTGCCGATCACCATTCCGAAGCAGTGGTAGAACGGCACCGGAATCACCACCCGGTCGTGCTCGGTGTACCCCAGCAGCTCGCCGATGGCGTACCCGTTGTTGAGGATGTTGTGGTGCGTCAGCGTGGCGCCCTTGGGGAAGCCTGTGGTTCCGGAGGTGTACTGCAGGTTGACGGGATCGTGCGGACCGAGGCCGGCCATGCGGGCCAGCAGGACAGAATGCCCGACGGCGTCAGCCCGCTTCAGCAGCTCAGCGTAGGTGAGCTCCTGCTCACTTAGGGGGACGCCGGCGTCGAGCCCCTCCAATCCGAAATCCGGCAGGAACACGAGCTCGCGGAGGTCGGGGCATTCGGCGAGCGCCTGGCGGGCCATGCCCACGTAGTCGCTGTTCCGGTCCGAGGGTGCCGTGACCAGCATCCGCATGCCGTTTTGTTGCACCACGAACTCCAGCTCGTGGCTGCGGTACGAAGGGTTCACGTTCACCAGGACCGCCCCGATCTTCGCGGTGGCGTACTGCAGGATGGTCCATTCCGCGCAGTTCGGGCTCCAGATGCCGATCCGCTCACCCTTCGCGACGCCCAAGGCGAGGAGCCCGCGGGACAGCCGGTCGACGTCGTCGTTCAGTTTGGTGTAGCTCCAGCGGCGGGCGTCCGCGCCCGGCACGGGGGCGGCTTCGATCAGCGCGTCATGCAGCGGGAACTGCGCCACCACGCGCTCAAAGTTCTGGCCGATGGTTTCCTCGAGCAGGGGGACGTCTGCGTCCCCGGCGGTGTAAGCGCGCATGGTGGCACGCTATCAACTGGGCGGATGCCAGAGAAGCAGTACGGGGCCGCTTGACGTAACCGGTCAGGGCGCACTGCCGCGGGCCGGTATTGTGAAATCCATGAGTGCACCCATCGACCTGCAGGCCACGTTCATCCCCAACGACGGCGAATTCTTCCGTGTGAAGCTCGCCCTGGAAATCGCCATCGACGAGGTAGTCAACGAGCCCGGCTGCATCCGGTACGAGCTCACCGAGGCGACGGAGGAGAAGCTGGTCCTGACTGAGCGCTGGGAGACGGAAGAGGCCCTCGACGCGCACTCCAAGGGCATCGCCCTGCAGGACCTGAATGAATCCCTCAGCGCGCTGCTGGCCGAACCGGTCAAGGTGGAACGCCTCTAGTTTTTCGGCAACGAACAACGCGGGGTCATTCTCTGTCAGAGAATGACCCCGCGTTTTCTGGTTAAGAGAGAGCGCTTAGAAGTCCGGGATCTGCGAGCCGTCCTGCGGCCCGGCGTTCTTGGCTGGGGCGTTGTTAGCCGCTGCGGCGGCCTCGGCCTGGGAGCGCGCCACATGGGCGTGGACTTCCTCCATGTCGAGGGCCTTGACGGCGTCGATGACCTGCTCGAGCTGCGCGGCGGGCAGTGCACCGGGCTGCGAGAACACCAGCACCTTCTCGCGGAATGCCATCAGCGTGGGGATCGAGGAGATGCCTGCCTCCGCTGCGAGCTGCTGCTCGGCTTCGGTGTCCACTTTCGCGAAGACGACGTCCGGGTGCTTCTCGGACGCCGCGGAGAACGTGGGAGCGAACTGGCGGCAGGGGCCGCACCATTCGGCCCAGAAGTCCACCAGGACAATGTCATTGCCCTCGATGGTCGATGCGAACTGTTCACCTGTGATGTCAACGGTAGCCATGGTTCAACCGTACGCGAGCCGTGTCCGGAAGTCCCGCGGCCCGGAGTCTTGTTCGCTCCCCGCGTCACCGGGAATATTCCATGCCGGCCGAAGTACACCCGTTGCCCGGGGCGTCAGGGCCGTCCGGCATCCGGAAAATCTGCGGCTTCTGCGGAAAACAAGTGCCTGCTCCCGGAAAAACGAGTATTTCCTACTCGTGCACCGCCCGCCCGGTGCTTCCTACACTCGAATCAGGCTGGGGCCGGCACGTTAGCGAGCGTGCACCACTTCTGAATAGCGGTCATGCGCCCCCATATGCCGTGCTTCTGCCCCCGTGGGCCCGAGCGACTCCTGTGTCTGCGCGTCACCGTCCGCCGCGCACCCGGACATCCGCCTGCGCATCACGCAAAGGTCCGCCATGAACCAACAGGAGACGCCAGATCCCCCCGATACCTCTGGCCACAACAGCTTCGCCGAACCTGCTTCAGGGCGGCATGGACCGCTGGCCGGAAGGCCGGCCGCCCGGCTACTGGTCATTTCCGCCGCGGTATCCGCCGCCCTGTTGGCGGCCTCCGCGGGCGTCAGTGCCCTGGTAGCGTCCGACGGCGGGAACTCGGCCGCCGCCGTCGGCCAGCTTGTCGCCGTCGAACAGACAGCACCCTCGGCCCCCTCCGCAGCAGCGGCGCCGGCGGCCAATACGCCGGCGAAGGCCCTGGCGGCACCTGCAACCGCGGCGCCTGCGGCGAAGGCACCCGTGAAGACCGCGCCCAAGCCGGCATCGAAGGCAGCCGCCAAAGCACCAACCGCCGCCAAGGCGCCGGCGAAAACGGCAGTCGTCCGCAAAGCTGCGCCGAAGCCGACAACATACCGGGTGGTTGCCGGCGACACGGTCAGTTCGATTGCAGCACGCTTCAACGTCAGCACCGCGGGGATGCTCGCAGCCAACGGCCTTGGACCCAGCTCTGTCATCTTTCCCGGCCAGACGCTCAAGCTGACCGGACCCGCGGTGTCGGCGCCCGCACAGGCTCCCGCGCTTGTTCCTGCTCCTGCACCCGCGCCAGCGCCGGCACCTGCGCCGGCTCCTGCTCCAGCCCCGGCCGTACGGACCATCTACGTGGCCGGCGCCGGCGGCCAGGCGATGGTGGACGCCTGCATCGGGCCCATCCATTTCACGCCCACCGACGGGTACTCGCTCTTCATCACGGAGCACGATTTCTGCGGCGGCTGGGCGCGCTTCTCCGGAATCGGTGTCGGTGAGCGTGTGGACATTCCGGGCTACGGCTCCTACCTGGTATCGGCCCGCGGCCAGGTGCCGAACCCCGGGACCACCAATCATGTCGCTGCAGTGTTCGGCGGCTTCCCCCGGGCGGTCCTGCAGACCTGCATCCCCGGCACCACCCAGATGCTCGTCATAGCGCTGAACTGACCGGATTCCGCGACGGGTTCGGGACCGGCCGGGACACCAGGAATTCCCGGCCGGGAACGGGCGCGGCTGCTCCGGCCCCGCCCGTAAGATCATGCCCATGACTCAGCAACGCTACCGGGACCTTGCCGAATGGCCGCTAATGGGGACGGCCATCGTGTTCCTGGCGGCGTACGCGTGGCAGGTGATCGGCAGGATGGAAGGCCGCGGAGCCGAGTGGCTCGAGGCCACCATGTGGACCACGTGGGGCATTTTCGTGCTGGACTATGCGGCCAACCTGTGGCTGGCAGAAGACCGCTGGCGCTGGTTTGTGCGGAACCTGCACGAACTGCTGATCGTTGCCCTGCCGTTCTTCCGCCCCCTGCGGCTGCTCCGCCTGGTGACCCTGCTGTCGGTGCTCCACCGGACCGTGGGTGAAACGCTGCGGGGCAGGGTGGTGACCTACGTGGCCGCCTCCGCAGCCCTGCTGGTGTTCGTCGGCGCCCTGGCCGTTCTCGACGTCGAGCAGTCCGCTCCGGATGCCAAGATCCTCACGTTCGGCGACGCCGTGTGGTGGGCCGTGGCCACCATCACCACGGTGGGCTACGGCGATATGTACCCGGTGACTGGGCTCGGCCGCCTCGTGGCGGCGGCGCTGATGATGAGCGGCATTGCGGTTCTGGGCGTGGTGACGGCCGCCATTGCCTCGTGGCTGGTGCGCCGGGTCGAAGAGACAACGGTGGCAGCGGCCGAGTCGGCCGAGGAGCCGGTACTGACGGAGGTGAGCGAACTGGCAGCCGAGGTTGCCGCCCTCCGGCGCGAGATCGCCGAGCTACGGCGCGATCCTGCTCCCTAGGTCTGCGGAACCCAAGAAAGCAGGACCGGCAAGCAAAAGGCCTCCGGAACCAGTAGGTTCCGGAGGCCTTTCACAATGTGGCAGATGAGGGATTCGAACCCCCGTAGGCGTTGCCAGCTGATTTACAGTCAGCCCCCTTTGGCCGCTCGGGTAATCTGCCGAACTTCAAAAGAAGATCACCCCGGTTTTGTTTCCATCCCCGCGGGCAAGACAACCTTACAGAACTTCTGCCCAAGAATCGAATCGAGGGCCGCCGAGCCCGAAAAGCCCGCGAAATCAGGCTTCGCCGAGGATCCGGCCGGCGAGCCTGGCCTGGAACCGCAGCGCCTGCTCCTCGGTGATCTGGTTGAGCTGCACAGCCCGCTGGAGGTCCGCCTGCACTCCCTCCAGCCGGGTCGAGGCGTCGGCTACGGGGCTGAGGATGATGGATGCGGCCACGGCAGCGGCCGCCACGGAGGAGGCAGCGGTGGCGATGGTCCCGGCGGCTGCCGCGGTGGACTTGGTGACGTAGCGGACGGCCTTGTGGGTCATTGCTTTCCTTCCGAGCGGCTTCCAACTGCTACAACTCTGGGCACCGAAGCTTCGTTCCCGCCCTGACTTGGCTATGAGTGAACTGTGAATGCCGCCCACCTTCACTTCCCCGCCATCCGTACTACGCTGGAATCCAGATATCCCTACCCTGCCCGGAGCGTCACCGCCCGGGCGACGCACGCACCAGCAAAGGAGAGTCATGGCAGGCGAGTCCACATTCGACGTCGTAAGCAAGGTAGACAAGCAGGAGGTGGCCAACGCGCTGAACCAGGCGCAAAAGGAACTCGCCCAGCGCTACGACTTCAAGGGCGTGGGTGCCGAGGTCGACTTCAGCGGCGAGAAGATCCTGATGAAGGCGAACTCCGAGGAGCGCGTCCTGGCCGTGCTGGACGTGCTGCAGTCCAAGCTGATCCGCCGCGGCATCTCCCTCAAGTCCCTGGACACCGGCGAACCGTACGCGTCCGGCAAGGAATTCCGGCTGGAGGCCTCCATCAAGGAAGGCATCGCGCAGGACCTCGCCAAGAAGATCAACAAGCTCATCCGCGACGAGGGACCGAAGTCCGTCAAGTCGCAGATCCAGGGCGATGAGCTCCGCGTCTCGTCCAAGTCCCGCGACGACCTCCAGGCCACCATGGCGCTGCTGAAGGACTTCGACGAGGCCGACCTGCAGTTCGTGAACTTCCGCAGCTAGCGGAACGGGTCTGGCGACGCGCTACCGGTCTGCCGACGCGCTAATGGGCCGGCGACACTGGAATTCAGGTGTCGCCGGCCCATTAGCGCGTCACAGGCAATTTTCCGTGTCGCGGAGAAAGGACAGGACATGAACTTCGCGGTTACCCCTGAGCCGTGGGACGCCGAGGACGGCGCCGCGCTCCGCAGCATGCAGCGCGCCGAACTCGATGCCCGTTACGGCAGCGACGACCACGAGCCCGGATCCGCGCCGAGCGCCGAGGACATCAGCGTGTTCCTGGTGGCCCGCAACCGCGAGGGCATAGCCGTTGCGTGCGGCGCCCTGCGCCAGCTGGACTCCCGGTCCGCGGAAATCAAGCGGATGTTCGTGCTGCCGGACCACCGCGGAAGCGGCGCGGCCACGGCCGTCCTGCGAAGCCTGGAGGCCGAGGCCGCCCGCCTGGGCCTGGCCGAGCTCAAACTGGAAACCGGCACAGCCCAGCCTGACGCTATCCGTTTTTACGAGCGTGAGGGCTACCGGCCCATCGACAATTTCGGGCCTTACGCCGGCGAGCCGCTGTCCGTCTGTTACGCCCGGTCTCTCTGACGCGGCCTGCCTTGCCAGGCGACGCGCAAATTCCCACCCGCTGCAGGTATTCCGGCCGCGCCAGGGATTGTGCGCGTCGCAGAAAATTGTGCGCGTCGCAGGGTGCGGCGGGTGCCACAGAGCGGCAAGTACGACGGCGGCCCTTACCTGAGCGGCCGGCCCGCCATTCGCTCCAGGCGGCTGATGCGGTCCTGCATCGGCGGGTGCGTCGCGAAGAGCTTGCTGAGCCCGCCGCCCCGGAACGGGTTGGCGATCATCAGGTGCGAGGCGTTGACCAACCGCTGGTCCTGCGGAAGCGGCGCCGCCTGGACGCCCTGGTGGATCTTGTGCAGGGCGGAGGCGAGGGCCAGCGGATCGCCGGTTAGCTGCGAACCGTCCTCGTCGGCGTCGTACTCGCGCGTGCGGGAGATGGCCACCTGGATCAGTGATGCTGCCAGCGGTGCCAGCAGCGCCATGGCGATGAGCGCCAGCGGATTCGAATTCCGTCGGTCCCCGCCGCCAAAGAACAGCAGCATCTGCCCCACCGACGTGATGACTCCCGCCACCGCAGCGGCCACGGACGAGGTCAGGATGTCGCGGTTGTAGACGTGCATGAGCTCATGGCCGAGGACGCCCCGCAGTTCCCGCAGGGTGAGCAGCTGCAGGATCCCTTCCGTGCAGCAGACGGCCGCGTTTTGCGGGTTCCGCCCCGTGGCGAAGGCGTTGGGCGCCATGGTGGGCGAGACGTAGATCCGCGGCATGGGCTGGTTGGCGCGGGCAGAGAGCTCCCTGACCATCTGGTACAGCTGCGGCGCCTGCCCTTCGGAGACGGGATAAGCCTGCATGGACCGGAGCGCGATCTTGTCACTGTTCCAGTAACCGTAGGCCGTGGTCCCCACGCCGATCAGTGCCATGATCAGGATCGGGGTGGAGCTGCGGGTGTTGGCGGCAATGAGCGCTCCCAGGCCCAGCAGGATCGCCCACAGCACGCCGAACAGCGCCGCCGTTTTCAGTCCGTTGTGGTGATTGTGCACTCTTGCCTCCCGCAGCTCAGAAGACGGACCGGCACCTCCCTACGGAACCGGATTCCGCGCGTCGTACTTCATAAAGCCGGACTGCCACCGCGCCACCGCCCAGGCCACGACGATGCACAGGACGCCGCCGAGCAGCAGGACCCAGCCCTCACTCAGAATTTTAGTGCCGCCACCGGCCAGCATGTCGCCAAGCCGGGGGCCTCCGGCAACCACCACAATGAAGACGCCCTGCAGGCGGCCGCGCAGGTGGTCGGGGGTCGCGGCCTGCAGGATGGTGGTGCGGAAGACGGCGCTGATCGAGTCGGAGATTCCCGCCAGGGCGCAGCAGAGGGCCGCCGGAATCAGCCACAGGGTCACTCCTTCGGACCCGGACCGCCCGGCCAGCACCACCACCAGGCCGAACCCGGCGATGGACGCACCCCAGCCCATGACGGACCACACCACTGCGCTTCCCTGCCGCCGGATCGCGCCGAGCGGCCCGGAAAAGAGGCCGGCGAGGAAGGCGCCCACCGCCACGGAGGCCAGCAGAATACCCACCGTTGTTTCCCCGCCGCCGATCATGAGGGCTCCGACGGCGGGCAGCAGCGCCCGCGGCTGGGCCAGGATCATCGCAATCAGGTCAAGGATGAACGTCATCCGCAGGTTGGGCCGCGTGCCCAGAAACCGGAAACCCTCGACGACGGACCGCAGCCCGGCACGCCCCGCCTCCTCCCCCGGCGGCATGGGAGGAAGCTTCAGCAGCGCCCAGAAGGCAAAGACGAAACTGACGGCGTCCAGTGTGTACGTCCAGCCGAAGCCGACACTGGCCACCAGGACGCCGGCCAGCAGCGGCCCCGCCGTCATGGACAGGCCGAACGTCACCATGTTCAGTGCGTTGGCGGCCGGCAGGAGCTCTTTGCGCAGCAGCGCGGGAATGATGGCGCTGCGCGCCGGCTGGTTGATCGCCTGCGCTCCGCTCTGCACGGCCACCAGCCCGTACAGCAGCCACACACTGCCCACCTCCAGCCAGGCCTGAAGGGCGAGTCCGCCGGTGGTCAGCCACAGCACCCCGGACGACAGCAGGGCCACGGTGCGGCGGTCGTGGGAGTCGGCGATGGAGCCGCCGAGCAGACCGCCGAACACCAGCGGAACCAGGGCAAAGATGCTGAGCAGGCCGACGTACAGGCTGTCCTGGGTGAGCCGGTACACCTCGAGGCCCACCGCCACGAGGGTGAGCTGGCTGCCGATGTTGGAGACCGCCGAACCAATCCACAGCCGGCGGAAATCAGGGCTTTCGCGCAGCGGAGTGATGTCAGCCAGAAGTTTTCCCACCCGGCAACTTTAGCCTCAGGAGGAACTTAGCCTCACCTTATTGTGATCTAGTCAAAATAAGTGCTTCAATGGAGTCATGACCGATCACCCGGAAAGCCATGAAGCATGGGCCGCGGCCCTGCGCGCCCACGGCCGACGGGTGACCAAGCAGCGGCTGGCAGTGCTGGCCGCCGTCGAACACCACCCGCACTCCCCGGCGGAAAACATCCTGGCGGCTGCCCGCGAGGAACTGCCGGAACTGACGGCGCAGTCCGTGTACGTGGTGCTGGGTGATTTGACGGACCTGCAAATGCTGCGCCGTTTTGAGCCTCCGCATTCGCCAGCACTGTATGAGACGCGGGTGGGCGACAATCACCATCACGCGATCTGCATCAGCTGCGGCCGGGTGGAGGACGTCGACTGTGCCGTCGGCCATGCCCCGTGCCTGACACCGCACTGGAACGAGGATTCCCAGCCCATGACCATCCAGATCGCGGATGTCATGTACCAGGGGATCTGCGGAGAGTGCCAGCGGGCCCAAAAGCTTCCTGCAAACGTAAATGGCAAGTAATCAAGTAATTAGGAGAAAGATGACTTTGAACATCTCTGCGCCTGCTGTGTCGACCACGCAGTCGGGTGCGCCTGTGACCTCGGATTCGCATTCGAAGTCTGTCGGTGCTGACGGCGCGATCATCCTCACGGACCACTACCTGGTGGAAAAGCTCGCGCAGTTCAACCGTGAGCGGGTCCCGGAGCGCGTGGTCCACGCCAAGGGCGGCGGCGCGTTCGGCACGTTCAAGACCACCGAGGACATCTCCAAGTACACCAAGGCCGCGTTCCTGCAGCCCGGTGCCGAGACCGAGATGCTGATCCGTTTCTCCTCCGTCGCCGGCGAGAACGGCTCCCCCGACACCTGGCGGGACCCGCGCGGTTTCGCGGTGAAGTTCTACACTTCTGAGGGCAACTACGACCTCGTGGGCAACAACACCCCGGTGTTCTTCATCCGCGACGGGATCAAGTTCCCGGACTTCATCCACTCCCAGAAGCGCCTGCCCGGCACGCACCTGCGCGACGCGGACATGCAGTGGGACTTCTGGACCCTGTCCCCCGAATCCGCCCACCAGGTCACCTGGCTGATGGGTGACCGCGGCCTGCCCGCGTCCTGGCGCGAAATGCAGGGCTACGGCTCACACACCTACCAGTGGATCAACGCCGAAGGCGAACGGTTCTGGGTCAAGTACCACTTCCGCTCCAACCAGGGCGTGAAGAACATCACCGGCGAAGAAGCCGAGGCCCTCGCCGGCTCGGACGCGGACTTCTACATCCGCGACCTGCACGAAAACATCGAAGCCGGGAACCTGCCCTCCTGGGACCTGCACGTGCAGGTCATGCCCTACGAGGACGCCAAGACCTACCGGTTCAACCCGTTCGACCTGACCAAGGTCTGGCCGCACGCGGACTACCCGCTGATCAAGGTCGGCACCATGGAACTGAACCGGAACCCGGAAAACTACTTCGCGCAGATCGAACAGGCCACCTTCGCCCCGTCGAACTTCGTGCCCGGCATCGCCGCGTCCCCGGACAAGATGCTCCAGGCCCGGATCTTCTCCTACGCCGACGCGCACCGCTACCGGGTGGGCACCAACCACGCCCAGATCCCGGTGAACCAGCCCAAGAGCCCGGTCAACAACTACAGCCAGGACGGCGCCGGACGCTACCTGTTCAACGCCCCCTCCGTTCCGGTCTACGCCCCGAACACCGTCGGCGGCCCGGCCGCCGTGGAACCGCAGTCCCCGGCCGGCGGCTGGGAAAACGACGGCGAACTCACCCACGCCGCGCACTCCCTGCACGCCCAGGACAGCGACTTCGGCCAGGCCGGCACCCTCTACCGCGAGGTCTACAACGACGCCGAAAAGGCCCGCTTCCTGGACACCATCACCGGCGCCGTGGGCGGCGTGAAGAGCCCCGGCATCAAGGAACGCGCCATCCAGTACTGGACCAACGTCGACGCCGAACTCGGCGCCAAACTCCGCGCCAACCTCGGCGCAGCACCCCTCTCCGACGCCGAAGCCGCCAACAAAATCGGCTAACAGCACCGGACAAAACACCACGGAACCCCGCCACGGCACAGTGACCCGCTCACAACCGCGGCGGGGTTCCCTGCGTTAAGAGCCGGTGCGGCCGCCGAGGCGCGCTCCGCGCCGGCGGGAAGATATAGTCAACAGCATGCAGTCGGGTCCTCTTTATCTGATCGGCCCTTCGGGCAACCCCAATTTCGGCGACGAGTTCATCGCCGCGGCATGGCTCAAGCATCTTGCCGAGGTGCGGCCCGACGCCGATGTCTGGCTGGACTGCCCCCAGCCTGGCCTGGCGCAGGTCCTCTTCGATGGGCTGCATCCGCGCCTGCGCGTCACCAACACACTGTGGCGGCTGGTGCACGAGACCGCTGAAATGCCGCTGGACGAAGCGGCGGAGGTCATCAGGGCCCGGGTCACTCGCCTCGGCTCCCCCTCCTACGATCTGGGCCTCCTCAAGCTGCGCGAAGCTCAGTCCCTGCACCTCATCGGGGGCGGCTTCATCAATGAGAACTGGTCCCACCACGCCGGACTGGTAGTTGCCATGCGTGCCGTCCACGCCATCACGGGCGCCCGGCTGATTGCCACCGGCCAGGGACTCATGCCCGAACTCACCTCGGCGCCTGCCGAGATGCCCCTGTTCCAGGACTTCGCGCACGCAGCAGCCAGGGACGAAGCCGGCGCCCGCGCCTACGGCATCAGCCAGGAACTGGACGATGCCTTCCTCGGCCTCACCGCCGAACTGGCCCGCTCGACGGCCGAACCCGGCCTCTACGTCTGCATCCAGAGCGACACCGCCGACCCCGAGCGGTTCGGGACCGCGGTGGAACTGGCGAGGACCGCCGTCGAAAAGGCCGCTAGCGAGGGAACGAACGCCTATTACGTTGAAGCCATCCCGGGCGCCGACCGCGTTGCCTACGAACAGATGGCGGACCTGATCCCGGAAGAACGGTTCCTGCCGTTCCTGCATATCTGGGCCCACGGCCTCCCCCTCTCCGGGGACCAGACCTGGGTGACCAGCCGGTTCCATTTCCACCTGCTGGCCGCGTCGGCGGGGGCACGGGGCATGGCAGTCGGCATGAAGAAGGGGTACTACGACGTCAAGCACGAGTCGCTGACCGCCCTCGGCAGTGGCTGGTCGCTGGCGCTTGACGGCGACGCTCCCGGAATCCCTGAAAACCGCGGTTCGCTGCGCGATGAACTCCCGGCGCTGGTGGCCCGCAAGCGCGCCGAGGCTGACAAGATCTATCCGCCGCTGCCGGACCAGCCGACAGCCACAGCGCCCCTGACCGCGGGTTCGCTGACTGCCGGTGCCGCGAAGCTCTTCAACAAGGCACTCGCCGCGCCGCGGAGGAACAAGGTCCGGCCGGGAGCTCTCTGAATCGACCATGCTTGATTGGCTTTTCGGGCTGGCCCCGTCGGTCCCGACTGTTGTATTCCTTGTCGCGGCTTTCTTCCTCCCGGGGCTCCTGGTTCTTCTGCCGCTGAGACCCGGTTGGCCGGCGGCCATAGCGCTCAGTCCCGCCGTCACGCTGCTGATGCTGCTGGCCGGCAGCTTCGCGGCGGCCGCCGTCGGTCTCCCGTGGAACGCAGCAACTGCCGCCCTCACAGCCCTTCCCCTGGTCCTCACAGCCTGGTTTGCCGGAAGGCGGTTCGCCTTCGGACAGCCCCTGACGCCCGCCGGCATCGGCCTGCCGATCTGGCTTGCCGCAGGGGCAGGCACTGCCATCGGTTCGGCTGTTACCTGTCTCGCCCTGCTCCGCGGCATCGGCGACGCCGCCGCCGCCTCCCAGGGCTGGGATCCGATCTTCCACCTGAACGCACTGCGGTGGATCCAGGAATCCGGGCAGGCTACCCCGTGGAGCATCGCCCCGATATTCGGCGCCGGACGTGCCACCTATTACCCTGCGGGCTGGCACAGCGCCGTTGCCCTCGTCCCGGGCAGCATCCCGGAGGCGGCCAACCTGTCCTCGATCGTGATCGGGGGCCTGATCTGGCCGGCCGGCCTGGCCTTCCTGGCCACGGCCGTGCTGCCGCGGCACCCTGCGGCCTGGGCACTGACGCCGCTGGTGGGTGCCTCCTTCATCAGCTTCCCCTTCTCCCAGCTGCTCCGCAGCGGCCAGTGGCCCAACGGCCTCGCCACCGCCCTGGTGCCCGCCACACTGGCCCTGGCCGTGCTGCTCCTCCGGCGTGTGTCGTCCGCCGGGGCGGCCGCAGGGGCGGCCTCCGGGACCTCCGCCGGGACGGCTTCCGGGCGGGCTGAACCGGCCGCCGCAGGTACAGCGGTCCCTGCGCCGGCCCGCGGGCGAATCCTGCTGGCCGTCACCCTCGTTGCCCTGCTCGGCGGCTGCGCCGCGGCCCATCCCAGCTCCCTGTTTGCCATTGCCGTGGCCGTCCTGCCCTTTGTGGCTGCCCGCTTCCTGCCGCTGCTGGTGCGCGGGGCGCGGCGCCGTCCCCTCCCTACCCTTGCGGCTGTCCTGGGCACGGCGCTCCTTGCGGCAACGGCGTGGCAGGTGCTGGCCAACTCGCGCGTGCTGGCAGGTGTCATGGCCTACCGCCGGGCTGTGCGGGCAGAGGTCCCGGATTCCCTGTACCTTGCCTTCTTCGACCTGCCGCGGTTCCCGGCACTCTCCCCGCCGGCGCCGGACGACTTCAACATCGCGGTGGGGCTACTGGTGATTCTTGGCGCGGTTGTGGCCATTTTTGTCCGGGAGGCAAGACCGCTGGCCGTCACCTGGCTCGCCTTCGTTGGACTTTATGTGCTTGCTGCGGGTCCCGAAAACGGGCTTCGATGGCTGACCGGGTTCTGGTACAAGGACACGCAGCGCATCGCCCCCTTTATCGCCATGGCGGGCAGCCTGCTGGCCGCGCTGGCCGTTGCCGTTGTGACGGGTGCCGTGGTCGGGGCGCTGCTCCGTCTCCTGTCCGCACGGTCGCCTGAGCCCCGCACCGCCGGACGGTGGCCCGTTCCTGCCATCCTCTTCACGGCTGCCGCTGCCGCGGTCACCGGTGCGCTTTATGTGGGTTCCGGAAGCTACCGGTCGGTGGAACGTGTGGCGGTTGCCGCCCAGAACTACACGGTCTCCGACAAGCCGGGGAACGGCGTGCTCTCCAGGGGAGAACAGGCCTTCATTGAGCGGGCCGGCCAGATGCTGCCGGCTGATGCCGTGGTGATCGGGGACCCGTTCAACGGAGAAACCTACTTCTATGCGCTGACCGGCCGGCACGTCGTCTACACGCAACTGGGTTCTCCGACAGCCGGCAGCCCCGCCAAGGAGCTGCTCCGCACCGGCTTCAACCGGCTGGCGACTGACCCGGCCATCTGCGAAGCTGTACGCGACGTCGGCGCCACCCACTTCTACGAGGATGCCCCCGGCGCGTCGCACGGAAGTGTCAGCCTCAGGCGCTGGCCGGGTTTTTACAACGTGCCAACCCGGCAGGGCTTTGAAAAAGTGGCTTCCGCGGAGGGCCGCACGCTCTACAGGATTACGGCCTGCCGCTAACTGCTTCTCCCACAGGGGCGGACGTCCCACCCAGGCCCTCTGTTATCCACACGGGCCCCTGTTATCCAGATTTCGCGGTTATCCACATATGCGGTGCCATCCACATGGGCGGACGCGGCCGTGGCCGGGGCCGCCGGGAATCCCTAGGCTTCAACCATGAGCACATTCGAGGGCATCCCGGCCGCGGCAACCAAGTTCTACGCCGAGCTGGAGGAGAACAACAACCGGGACTGGTGGCATGCCCATGCCGCGGTGTACCAGGATTCCGTCAAGGCTCCGCTCCAGGCGCTTCTGGCGGACCTTGAGCCACGCTTTGGGCCAGGGAAGATCTTCCGGCCGAACCGTGACGTCCGCTTCTCCCCGGACAAGTCACCGTATAAGACCGCCCAGGGCGCGTTCGCCTCATATCAGGAGGGCGTGGGCTACTACCTGCAGATCAGTGCCGACGGCCTGCTGGTTGGCGGCGGCTACCACTCGCATTCACCCGCGCAGCTGGTGCGCTACAGGAATTCCGTGGACGCGGGGAGCACCGGCGAACAGCTGCAGCACATCGTGGACGCGATCGCAGCCGCGGGATTCGCCATCGAAGGCGAGAAACTGAAAACCGTGCCCCGGGGCTTTCCGAAGGACCATCCCCGCACCGAGCTGCTGAAGCACAAGTCGCTCTCCGCCGGTGTTACCCTCGGCGAGCCCGAATGGCTCGCCTCCCCGGACGCGGAACGCGAGATTGCCGCCCGCTGGGAACAGCTCCGCCCGCTGGTGGACTGGGTGGGACGGCACGCCGCCCCCTGACGGTCGCGTCAGGGGGCGGGGGTTTTGCATCAGGGGCTGCCGTCCGGCGAAACCAGGAGGGCAGGTCCCGGGGTGCCGGCTAGACCTTGGTCAGCTCGTCGTCGTCCCGGTCGTCAAGATCGGCTGAACGGCCGTCCACGGCGGCTTTGGCATCGGCGAACTTCTCGTTGAGGCGGGAGTGCCGCTGCCCGTAGGCGAAGTAGATGGCAATGCCCAGCACCAGCCAAATGCCGAAGAAGATCCAGGTCTCCACGGCAAGGTTGGTCATCAGGTACAGGCACAGCACCGCGGACACGATGGGAAGCACCTTGCCGAACGGGACCCGGAAGGCAGGCTTCAGGTCAGGGCGCTTCTTGCGCAGCACGAGGATGCCCAGGCTGACCATCACGAACGCGGACAGCGTTCCGATGTTGATCATTTCCTCGAGCAGGTCCACGTTGGTGAGTCCGGCGACCAGGGCGACGGCGGCGCCGCAGATGATCTGCAGGCGGACGGGCGTGGAGCGCTTCTCACTGGTCCTGGAGAGGGAGCGCGGCAGCAGGCCGTCGCGGCTCATTGCCAGCACAACCCGGGCCAGGCCCATCAGCAGCACCATGATCACCGTCGTCAGGCCCACAAGGGAACCGAAGGCAATCACCTTCGCGGCGTCGGTGTTGCCGACGGCTTCGAAGGCGGTGGTGAGGGTGGGGCTCTCCGCCTCGGCCAGCTGCGTATAGGAGACCATGCCGGTCAGGGCGAGCGACACCAGGATGTACAGCAGGGTCACGAGGGCCAGGCCGCCGAAGATGCCGCGGGGCAGGGTCTTCTGCGGGTTCTTCACCTCTTCTGCGGAGGTGGCCACGACGTCGAAACCGATGAAGGCAAAGAACACCAGCGCGGCGCCGGCGAAGATGCCGAGGGTGCCGTACTGTGCGGGGGCGGCACCGGTGAGGAAGCCGAAGAACGACTGCTTCATGACGTCGGCGGCGCCGGCGTTGGCCGTCGGTTCAGAGGCCGGGACGAAGGGGGTGTAGTTGGAGAACTTTACGTAGGTGAAGCCCACCACGATCACGAAGAGCACCACACCGATCTTGATCAGTGTGAAGATGTTGCCCACGCGCGCGGACAGCTTGGTGCCAAGCACCAGCAGCACGGTGAAGACGGCAACGATGAGGAACGCGCCCCAGTACAGGTCCACGCCGCCAAGCGAGACGGCCGGGGGCAGGTCCACTCCCATCAGGGAGAAGACCTTGCTGAGGTAAATGCCCCAGTACTTGGCGATCACCGCGGCCGCGGTGAAGAGCTCCAGGATGAGGTTCCAGCCGATGATCCAGGCCAGGACCTCGCCCATGGTGGCGTAAGTGAAAACGTAGGCGGAGCCGGCAACCGGAATGGCGGTGGCGAATTCGGCGTAGCACATGATCGCCAGGGCGCAGGTGATGGCGGCGACCAGGAAGGAGATGGTGACGGCGGGGCCAGCGAAGTTCGCGGCGGCCTTGGCGCCCACGGAGAAGATGCCGGCGCCGACGGCAACGGCGACGCCCATGATCATGAGGTCCCAGGTGCTGAGGGAGCGCTTCAGTTTGCGTCCGGGCTCATCGGCGTCGGCTATTGACTGCTCGATGGATTTGGTCCGGAAAAGGTTCATTGGAAGTCCACGATCCTGATAGGGGATGGAAACAGACCTATCAAGTGTAGTGTCCATCCAGTGGACGGCCACAATTGTCCCGAATAATGAGACGGCACGCAGGCAAAACCACGCCCGGCCCTCCTCCGCGCTGCGGCTGCGCGGTGTGGTGGAGGGCCGGGCGTGGGGTCCAGATCCCGCATCTGTCGGTACCGTTGATGCGGAGAGCGCTGCCGGCAGCTTCCATGGGAACCCGCCGGCAGATTCCAATAGCTAGCTGATCGCCGTCATAGCGTTCCAACCCCCGCCAAGGCGCGTCCGTGCACCAAACCCGCCAGTACCGTTGCCGGGGTAGATGTACAGGCTTCCTGCTGAGTCCCGGGCCAGCAGGTCAGGCCTGCCGTTCCCGTTCAGGTCGCCCGGGACGGTGAAGGCCGTCATGGCATTCCAGCCACTGCCAAGCCGGACGCGGACTCCGAAGCTTGATGCACCGGTACCCGGGTACACCCACAACACTCCGGCAGAATCCCTGCCCAGCAGGTCTGCCTTGGCATCTCCGGTCACGTCACCTGCGGCGACAATCGCGGTGATGGCATTCCAGCCGCCGCCAAGCTGAACGCGCGCCCCGAAGCCGGAACCGGTGCCGGGGTAGATGTACAGCACCCCGCCGGAGTCCCTGGCCACCAGATCGGATCGGCCGTCACCGGTCACATCGTTGGAGGCAGTAATCGTCGTCATGGCGTTCCAGCCCGTGCCCAGCGTGATCCGCGACCCGAAGTTGCCGGCGCCGTTGCCCGGGTAGATGTACAGCCTTCCACCAGAGTCCCTGGCTACCAGATCGGATCGTCCGTCACCGGTGAGGTCACCGGAGGCGGTGATGACCGTCATGGCGTTCCAGCCGGAACCCAGCCTGACCCGGCTACCAAACCCACCCGTGCCGTTGCCCGGGTAGATGTACAGCCTGCCGGATGAATCCCTGGCGACCAGGTCAGCCCTGGTGTCACCGGTGAAATCACGAAGGGCGCTGTTGGCAATCACCGGGGCGGCCTCTGCCGCAACCGGCTCCGAAGTCAACGTTACTGACTCGTACCCGTCCTTGGCCCCCGTGACGCTGACGGTTACCGGCTGACCGGCATCCGCGTCCCTGACTGTGTACGTGGACTGGGTGGCGCCGACTACAGCGACCCCGTTGCTGAACCACTGGAAGGACAGTGCCACCGGCGCCGGTCCCCAGACTCCTGTTGCCGCCGTCAGGGTGCTGCCGACTGTGGCAGTTCCCGTAATGGACGGGACTGCCGTGACCAGCACCGGCGCCACCGGGGTGACGGTGTTGGTAACCATAACCGTGCTTTCACCGTGCACGTTCGTGGCGCGGACCTCGAACTTGACGGCTACGCCATTCGTCAGTCCGTCGATCACCATGCTGGTGTCGCCACCGGGCGCCGTCCTGGTCTCACCGATCTGTGCGCCGGAGGCCGCGTCAAGAACGCGGATGGAGAACTGATCAGTGATGCCGCCGGTTTCGGCTGCGGTGAAGTTCACCGTGGCCTGGCCGTTCCCTGCCTGCGCGGTCACGCCGGTGGGTGCGCTTGGAGGTACGGAGTCGGCAAAGACCAGGGTCTCGATGTTCCGGAGCGTGTCGACTCCGTCGGTACCTCCGCCGTTGTGGCTCACAGTGGTTACTCCGTCGGTTTCAGTGACGGTGTAGTTCGCCTCGATGTCGGAGAATACGGCCTTATCCGTGCCGCCGCTGGTGGAGAGGATCTCCCTCACGGCCACGATGTTGCCCGGGTCGATCTTGCCGGCGAAGACGTCCGCCTGCAGGGTCGCTCCGGTCAGGCCGCCCGTCGCATTCCTCAGGTACTGCGCGGTCATGCTGGTGGCGCTGCCGATCTCGGTGTTGGGATCAGCGGCATTGGTGCGCACGCTGAGCCGGACGTTGAGGTAGCGGTCGCCGTCGATGATGTCATTGCCGCCGCGTCCCTCGATGATGTCGCTGCCGCCACCGCCGAGGAGGATGTTGCCATCGCCCCAGGCCATCGCGTTCGCGGAGCTGTCCAGGAGCGGGCAGTCCTTCGATGCCGAAGCGGCAATTACGTCGGCGATGGGTGTGGTCCGTGCGGCGTCCGGGATCAGTTCGTTGAGACCGGAGATGCGGTTGACGCCGTGCACATCCAGGACGTTGCAGCCGATGAAGCCGCCGCCGCCCCGTTCGCTCGGGATGATGTCGTCGCCGCGGAGCTTGTCATCAAAGGGGCCGCCCGAGAGGGCTTCCACTTCGTTGTACCTGTCGCGGACCCCCACCTGAAGGATATCGAGAGGCAGGATGGGCAGGTCCAGGTCGGCGTCCTGCGGCTGCGGATCGTGCAGGCCGATCTCCCAGTCGTAGCCCGAGGCACCGGCAATTTTCTCAATGCCCGGACCGGCGAGGCCGACGTCGTCGCCACCTTCCATGTCGTAATCGTCGTCGCCGCCCTGACCGAAGAGGATGTCGTGGCCCGGCCTCTGCGAATCATCGAGGAAGAAGAGGTTGCTGGAGTCACCCATCAGGAGGTCGGGCTCGTCGCCGCCTTCCATCCAGTCGTCTCCGCCGTCTCCGAAGACAGCATCCTCACCCTGGCCGGCGATGGCGAAGTCGTTGCCTTCACCGGAGAAGGTTTCGTTAATGTTGGCTCCGCCGTTCGTGAAGTCGCTGCCGTCACCGCCCATGATGATATCCAGGCCGGGGCCGGCGTCGATCGCATCGTTGCCTGGGCCACCCTTGTGCACGTCATCGCCGGCGATATCGGTGATGATGTCGTTGCCTTCGCCGCCCAGCGCGACGTCGGCACCGTCACCGCCTTCGATCACGTCGTTGCCTAGGCCGCCCCAGAAGGTGTCGTTGTCGTTGCCGCCGTAGGCGCGGTCAACGTTGGCGGTCCCGTTGAAGACGCTCTGGCCGTTGATGCCGGACGGGTCCACAGTGTTGGTCATCCGGTACTTGATGGTGCCGTCCGACATGCGGATCAGGACCTTGGATTCGTCGCAGTCGGAGGCCGGGTCGTTCGCGACCGTGTTGCCGAAGCTCGTAAAGCCCTCAGTGGTACCTGCGAGGTTCTTCAGCTCGAACTTGCAGTCAGCGGTGGCGAATGCATCCGCCTTGAGCGCCTGGGCGTTGGTGTTGCGCATCATCAGCTCGGCGAAGGAGTTGCCCTCCAGCTGTGCCCGCAGGTTCATGCCGGGGGTTCGTGCCAGGTAGTAGAAGCGGTCGCCGTTCTGGAGCTCCGTCAGCTGCTGTTCAAAGACGAAGTTGAAGGTGCTGCCGAGCAGGCCGCCGAACATGTTGGTGCGTTCGGCGAGGCCGCCCACCCACAGTTCGACGTTGTCGAGCCCGGTCTTCGACGCACCGTTCTCGTTTGCCCATCCGTCACTGCTGTTCA
Organism: Arthrobacter sp. NPDC057009; assembly: GCF_042673905.1. NCBI lineage: Bacteria > Bacillati > Actinomycetota > Actinomycetes > Micrococcales > Micrococcaceae > Arthrobacter > Arthrobacter sp. NPDC057009. The sequence goes on along the minus strand of NZ_JBHUSB010000025.1, from coordinate 7,624 downwards.
TGAACGCTGCAGCGTCTGTAGGAGGGACGTCCCCAGCCACGGTGTCGGGATTGACGATGGCGCGGGCGGCGTCACGGCGCGACTTCAGTGAAGCCGGCTTGTCGTCCCCGTTGCCCAGTACCTTGTCAGGTCCTGCATCAGTGAGGATTGTCGGGTGCTTGCCGTAGGCAGCCACGAAGTTGATGAGCGACTCGGGGTGCTTGAGGTTCTCACCGAAGTCGATCCAGTTCGTGTAGGGCTTGAGCTGGCCGTCGTTGGTTTTGGCGTGCAGCTCCTTGCGGAAATTGTTGAGTGTCGGAACGCCCTCGGACCGGGCCCTCGTCATGTTGATGGTGGCGAGATCCAGCGGAAGTCCCAGCAGGTTGTTCCGCAGCGTGTCGGTGACGAACTCGTCCAGTTCGTTGCCCTCCTGGTCGGACATGCCCATCACGATGCTGCCTGCCGCCTCTTCCGATGTCAGCTGCCCGGCGTCGCCGCCGTCGGTATACGCCGGCGGGTTGAGGAAGCCTTCAAGCAGGGAGATGTCATTCTCCGAGCCGGCGATGTCGTCGGAAGTGCCGTACACGGCGTCCGGGCCCGGCTTGTACTCATTCCGCCGGGAGATCGTCTCGGTGAGCATGGAGTGGCCAAACCGGTACACGGCGTGGGCGAATTCAGCCTTGATCGCCGGGTTAATATCCGTCTGTGTGAAGGCAAACGGCTGGAACGGGTTGATCAGCGGCTGGATCTTGCGGGCAAACTCCTCGAAGACCAGGTGCTGGTACTCCATCTCGGTGACGAATCGGGCTGCCTGGAAGAGGCGTTCGCCGTAGTCGAACGTTGCGTCATTGACGTCTTCGAACTGTGCCTTGAGATCTGCGTTCTCCGTCTTGGCCAGGGTGGCTTTGATGTCGTCAACGAGCCGGTCGTGTTCCGAGTGGAACACCTGGTGGATGGCGGTCAGGCCAATGTTCTCATTGACGCGGCCGTCGCCGGCGATGAAGTGCGCATCGAGCATCTCATCGTCGTAGGTTCCGCGTGGCTGGTTCGCGAAATCGGCTGAAGCAGTGGTGTCCGTGTCCTTGGTCGGTGCCACGGCGGGGGTGCCGGGGTTGTGGTCCGTGTCCTTGGGCGACGGGTCGGCGTTGTGCGCAATGTCCGTGAGGAACGGGGTGTTGAAGTACAGCGCATCGGCGGGAACCAGGGTTCCTTTGTTCTCGTTGTCGGCCGGGTTGGCCTCGACCTCGCCGCTGGCCGTCACGAACACGGGAAGGCCGCGCGCCGGTCCCGGAATGAAATTGCCATACAGATCGGACTTGATCATCGGGACGTTCAGCACGTCCTTGTCCAGCAGCTGGATGCCCAGCAGCTCCTGCGCCTGCTTCTTGGTGGTGGCCCAAGTGGCCATACCGCCGGCGGTCGGGCCGGCAGGCCCGCCGAGCAGCTTTCCGGTGGAGAGGGGTCGGCCGGTCGCGGTGTCCGCGACGTACTCGCGCAGGAAGACCTGGTGCGAGGGGTGGGAGGTGTAGGTCTGGCTCTGGTCCACCCACGGGGAGTCAGTGTTCAGCGCGTCCTGCACGTCGTCGGCGCTTTCGTCCACGTCAGTCGTCTTAGGATCGTCACCCAGGATGCCGTCCTCGCCCGGCTGGTTCAGCCCACGGGTAAGGGCCATGAACCGCAGGTGCACGGGCAGGTCGTCGCCCTCCACGACGTCACGCGTTGCGGGGTCATCGACACCCTCAACCGTCGCCGTCGCCGGATCATCGTCAAACTTGTGGTTGGGACCGGCAATCAGCGGATCGTCAGCCTTGAGCGGAACGTACACGCTGCCTCCGCCCTTCACCGTCTGGTCGATGCCGTGGTCAAAGAACTGGCCAAAAAGCGTAAACAGCGAGTTGTACGGCGGGGAAAGCCCGACGTCGGTGGTGATGTTCGGGATGAAGAGGGTGCTGTGGGAGGGCACGCAACCTGCAGGCACGGCGGCAACGGGAGGCTCGGCGAGGGGATCCGGATCGGTCGTGCAGGGAACAACGCCCTCGTTGCCCTGGCTGCGCACCGGGTTTCCGGCTGCGGATACGGCTGCCGGGTTCGTCGAGGTCTGATCCACGATCAGGTTGCTGATGACGCGCGGCTGCGAGTCGAAGACGTCGCCCTTCTTCTGGGTGTAGCTGGACGAGGTCGGCCCGAACATCGAGTTCTCCGCGTCTTTGAACGACGCGGCTCCCAGCCGTGGGAACACCTGGTCCGCGGCACCGTAGTTGTCCTGTCCGGGCTCGAGGTGATTGCAGCTGCCGTCCACAGTGCGCAGCCCGAAGGACAGCATCGGGCTGGCGAGCTGATTGGGTCCTGTACCCAAAAGGGCGCCGCAGGGGCCGGTTTCCGACGTGGTGTTGGCAACGTGTGCCTCAGCGATCTTAATCTGCTTCAGGATGAAGGACAGGTCTGAAGGTGTGACGTTGAATCCTGCCCCGACAGGTGCCTGAACGGCGTTCGCCGCGACCACGGGCAGCCCCATCGCTGCCGGCATGGCGAGCGTGGTAACCGCCGCAATCAGCCGGAAGGAAACCGGCCGCTCACGTCGCTTGCTGCGGCGTTCCCGCCGATTCAAGGGTGGATCCGTGGGTGCTGCGGATCTGTCGCGATCCGCGCCCCCGTCTGACTTCCAGGCTAAGAGTTTCATGGCACACCTGCCGCTAGGAGGGTTTTGACCGTGCCATCGTCCGTAACCATGCCCGTGAAAACCTTGTGGAAGCGGCCGGACCGGAGTTCTTTTACGCAGTTGAGCCGCCCCAAATTGGGGGTTCCCAATCACGTTTTTAACGCTCAATGTCCGGGCGGGGCCACTTGTTTGTGGCCCCGCCCGGACATTGTGAAGCTGGGAACTGGCCGGATTACACCGGCCAGTCCATGAGCGTGGAACGGATCAGGAAGCGTTTACCTTCTGGCGCCTCGACGGAAAACCCGCTGCCCCGGCCGTCCACCACATCCACCGTAAGGTGGGTGTGGCTCCAGTAGCTGAACTGCTCCCGGGACATCCAGAACTCCAGCGGCTGGCCGCCGTCGGAAGCGGAACCGGACCCTCCGCCGTCGGCAACGGACAGATCAAACCGCCCCAGCAGCACATCCGAGTCACCGGTGAGGAAGTCCCCGGCCGGGTAGCACATGGGCGCGGAGCCGTCGCAGCAGCCGCCGGACTGGTGGAACATGAGCGGCCCGTGCCGCGCCCAGAGCTTCCGCAGCAGCGACACCGCCTCGGGGGTGAGCGCAACCCGGGAAAACTCCTCCCCGGGCACCGTCACCGCGGCGTCCAGCCTGGTGCCCATCAGAACGTCAGCACCACGCGGCCGTCGATCTTCGCGTGCTTCATCTCGTCGAAGACGGCGTTGACCTCGGAGAGTTCCCGTGTGGACACCGTGGGGTGGATCTTGCCCTGCGCGTAGAAGTCCAGCGCCTCCTCCAGGTCCTGCCGGGTGCCCACGATGGAGCCGCGGACGGTCAGGCCCTTGAGCACGATTTCGAAGATCGGTGCCGGGAAGTCGCCCGGCGGCAGGCCGTTGAACACGATGGTGCCGCCGCGGCGGGCCATGCCGATGGCCTGGCCGAAGGCCGACGGGTGCACCGCCGTGACCAGGACTCCGCTGCAGCCTCCGGTTTCCCGCTGGATGACCTCCGCCGGGTCCTCGTGGAGAGCGTTGACGGTGAGCTCTGCGCCGTGCTTCCTGGCGAGGGCGAGTTTGTCGTCCGCGATGTCGACGGCGGCAACGCGCAGGCCCATGGCGACGGCGTACTGGACGGCGATGTGCCCCAGTCCGCCGATGCCGGAGATGGTGACCCACTCCCCCGGCCTGGCCTCGGTCATTTTCAGCCCCTTGTAGACGGTGACGCCGGCACAGAGCACCGGGGCAACCTCCACCGGATCCGAGCCCGCCGGAATCCGGGCCGCAAAGCGGCTGTCCACCAGCATGTACTCGCCGAAGGAGCCGTCCACGCTGTAGCCGGCGTTCTTCTGGGACTCGCACAGCGTTTCCCAGCCGGTGCGGCAGTACTGGCAGTCGCCGCAGGCAGACCACAGCCAGGCGTTGCCCACCAGATCCCCGACGGCGAGGTCGGTCACCCCCTCGCCGAGGGCCACCACCTCGCCCACGCCTTCGTGCCCGGGAACGAAGGGAGGCGACGGTTTGACCGGCCAGTCCCCTTCGGCGGCGTGGAGGTCGGTGTGGCAGACACCGCTGGTGATGAGTTTGACCAGTGCCTGGCCGCGGCCGGGCGCGGGGACAGGTATGTCCTGGATCTGGAGGTCCTTGGCGAATTCGGATACTACGGCTGCTTGCATTGTCGTCGTCATTGGCGAAATCCTTGCGTCGTTGAATCGGTTGGTGGGGTGGAGTGGGGCGCGAGGGCCCCGTCGTGGCGACGGAGTCGAGACGACGGGAGCGCCCTTTAGAAGAAGCCCAGCTTGTTTTCGCTGTAGCTGACCAGCAGGTTCTTGGTCTGCTGGTAGTGGTCCAGCATCATGGCGTGGTTTTCACGCCCGATGCCGGAGGACTTGTAGCCGCCGAACGCGGCGCCGGCCGGGTAGGCGTGGTAGTTGTTGACCCAGACGCGACCGGCCTGGATCTCGCGGCCTGCCCGGTATGCGACGTTGCCGTTGCGGGACCAGACGCCGGCACCGAGGCCGTAGAGGGTGTCGTTGGCGATGCCCATGGCGTCGTTGTAGTCGCTGAAGCGGGTCACGGACACGACGGGGCCGAAGATCTCCTCCTGGAAGATGCGCATCCGGTTGTGGCCTTCGAAGATCGTGGGCTGGACGTAGTAGCCGCCGGCCAGGTCCCCGGACAGTTCAGCGCGTGCGCCGCCGGTGAGTGCCTTGGCGCCTTCCTGCTTTCCGATGTCGATGTAGGAGAGGATCTTCTCCAGCTGGTCGTTGGAGGCTTGGGCTCCGATCTGGGTTTCGGTGTCCAGCGGGTTGCCCTGGATGATCTTCTGGGTCCGGGCCAGGGCGTCGGCCATGAAGGAATCGTAGATGCCTTCCTGGACCAGAGCCCGGGACGGGCAGGTGCAGACTTCGCCCTGGTTGAAGGCGAAGAGCGTGAAACCTTCAAGCGCCTTGTCGTAGAACGCGTCGCTGGAATCGGCGACATCGTTGAAGAAGATGTTCGGGCTCTTGCCGCCGAGTTCCAGCGTCACGGGGATGAGGTTGTTGGAGGCGTACTGGCTGATCAGCCGGCCGGTGGTGGTCTCGCCGGTGAAGGCGATCTTGCGGATCCGCGGGCTGGAGGCCAGCGGCTTGCCGGCCTCGACGCCGAAGCCGTTGACCACGTTCACCACGCCTGCCGGCAGCAGGTCGCTGATGAGTTCGATCAGGACCAGGATCGACGTCGGCGTCTGTTCGGCGGGCTTGAGGACGACGGCGTTGCCCGCCGCGAGCGCGGGCGCCAGCTTCCAGACGGCCATCAGGATGGGGAAGTTCCAGGGGATGATCTGGCCGACGACGCCGAGCGGCTCGTGGAAGTGGTAGGCGGTGGTGTCGTCGTCGAGCTGCGACAGCCGGCCTTCCTGGGCCCGGACGGCGGAGGCGAAGTAGCGGAAGTGGTCCGCGGCCAGCGGGATGTCCGCATTGAGGGTTTCGCGGACCGGCTTGCCGTTGTCCCAGGTCTCCGCGACGGCGAGCAGTTCGACGTTGGCCTCCATGCGGTCCGCGATCCTGTTCAGGATCGCGGCGCGTTCGGCCACCGACGTCTTGCCCCACGAGGGAGCCACCTTGTGCGCGGCGTCCAGGGCGAGTTCGATGTCCTCGGCGGTGCCGCGGGCCACCTCGCAGAAGGGCTTGCCGGTGACCGGCGTGATGTTCTCGAAGTACTGGCCCTTCACGGGTGCAACCCACTCGCCGCCGATCCAGTTCTCGTAGCGGTCCTTGAACGTGACCTTCGAACCTTCGGTGCCGGGCTGTGCGTAAACGGTCATTGCTAGCTCCTTTGCTGTGCAACACGGAGGCGATATCTCGTGGTGATCGCCGATGCACTGAGCCTAGGGGCGGGCAGGTTGCAGCCAGGTTGCAACGATGTCAGTCAAAGGGCAGGTGGGCCCACGCCTGCAGGGTTCCCTGGCCGAGCTTGCGAGGTTAGGGGCAGGTGGGGATTAAGCGCCCAGTTCCGCTTCCAGCCGCTCGAGATCGGCGACGACGGCGGCCCGCTTGGGCGAGCGGGGCGGCAGGAGCTTCAGCGCGGCGCGGCGGACGCCGGCGTCGTCCGCGGCCTCCGGCAGCTCGGCGTACTTGAGCAGCGACTCCGCGCTGCCGTCCGTCAGGACGGCCTCACGCAGCAGCGCGGACACGCGGTTCCGCAGCTCGACGACGCCGGGCGCCTCCGAGCGGGGCAGGACGGCGCCACGGTAGATGTCGAGGGCGATGCGGTGTGCACCGCGCTGCAGGCAGGTGAGCACCTGGCTGCAGTCAGGCAGCAGGTCCATGGACAGCCGGTACGGCCGCGACTCCGGCACTGCGGCGGGGTCCAGCTGCTGCAGGACCTTCCGGAGGCGCACCATCTCGGCGCGCAGGGTGATGGTGGAGCCGTCCCCCGGATAGAGGAGGACGCACAGCTCCTCGGCGCTGAGCCCGTCCGGGTGCGTGCTGAGCAGGGCCAGGATCTCGCTGTGCCTGGCGGAGAGCACCACGCTGCGGCCCTCAATGCTGAGCAGTGCCTGGTCGCGGCCCAGCAGCTGCAGGCTGTTGCGGTACAGGCTGCCTTCCCGGGCGGAACCGCCGGCTGGCCCCGAACCCGGGTGCCGCCGTCGTGCTTTGGCACGGTCCTGTTCGGCGGCGAGCTGCAGCCGTTCGACGCGCAGCTGGGCCTGGGCGGCAGCGACGGTGGCCTCCACGAGGGAGAGCGTGTGCGGCGCGACGGCGGACTCCGTGCCCGTGATGTCCACGACGCCCAGCAGGGCGCCGGAGTCGGGGTCCTGGAACGGCACCGCCGTGCAGCTCCATGGGTGGACCGACCGTTTGTAGTGCTCGGCGCCGGAAATCTGGATGCCGCGGCCCAGCGCGAGCGCCGTCCCCGGGGCGCTGGTGCCCACGGTCGCCTCCGACCAGTCGGCGCCGGGAACGAACATCATGCCCTCGGCCCGGCTGCGCGCGCCGGTGTCGCCTTCCACCCAGAGCAGCCTGCCCACCTCGTCGCCCACGGCCACCAGCAGGCCGCTGTCGTGGCTGGGCCGGATGAGGAGCTTCTGGATCACGGGCATGATGGCGGCCAGGGGGTGCTGGCGCCGGTATTCCTCCAGCTCGTCGGCGGCGATGGCCAGCGGGGCCTCGGGGAGGTCAGGGTTGGCCCGCAGCTTGGCGGACCGCTGCCAGGATTCGCGGATCAGGCGGCGCAAGCCGGGGATCTCTTCCGCGTCCGGGAAGGCTTCTGTGTGCGCATGGCTGTCCAGGAGTTCGTGGCCGGCCAGGGCACGGCGCTGCAGCAGCACCGAAGCCTCGGTTCCGGGTGCCGCCGGCTGGATCAGGTTCTTCATCGAACTCCCACTCGCCCAAACGCTTGCCCGCGACAGTCTAATACGAAAGTAAGGTTCGTCAGGCTGCGGTGGCCGGGGTGATGGTGACGTTGAAGCCTAGGCTGTTGAGTTTTTTGATGGCGTTGTTCTT
>NZ_JBHUSB010000024.1:0-66370 GCF_042673905.1 Arthrobacter sp. NPDC057009 | reverse complement strand
AACGAAGGCCCCGTGCCCGTTGAAGCGATCGAACCCACCGAATTCCTCCGCTTCGTCCTCCACACCTTCTAAGAACCAGATACACCAGCGGGCAACACGGGAAACCGTGTTGCCCGCTGGCGTATTCAAGGATGCCTGCCTGTAGCTCATGTAGCCGTAGGTGCCCCTGCTCTGGCAGTTGCGCAGGACGCCATCCAGGGTTGTACGGCATCCTGCAGTTACACATCAATCCCCCACACAATGGAGTGCATCGTGACACTTGAAGCCGACGTTCTAGCCCCATTCCCGCAGGAACTTCAGATTCCAGCCCAGTCGGTAGCCGCAGCTGTAGCTGCATCCTCGGAAGCGGCCCCCCGGGTCCTGGTGGTGCTCGACGACGACCCCACCGGTACACAGTCCGTGGCGGATCTGCCAGTGCTCACGCGCTGGGAGGTCGAAGACTTCACTTGGGCCTTCGCCCAGTCCAAGCCGGCCGTGTATGTCCTCACCAACACACGCAGCCTCGACCCCGAAGAAGCGGCAGCCCGCAATGCGGAAGCAGTCCGCAACGCCCTTGCCGCGGCCGCGGGCGTCAAGGTCGGCTTTGTCAGCCGCAGTGACTCCACCCTCCGCGGCCATTACCCGCTCGAACCGGACGTCATCGCCGCAACCGTGGCCGCCGAAACCGGTGAAGCCACCGACGGCGTCGTCATCGTTCCGGCATTTCCCGACGCCGGACGCCTCACCATCGGCGGTGTCCACTACATGCGCGGCACAGGAGACGACGCGGGCAAGCTCACCCCGGTCTCCGAGACCGAGTTCGCCAAGGACGCCACCTTCGGCTTCGCCAATTCCGAACTCGCCAAATACGTGGAAGAAAAGTCGCAGGGCCGGTTCACCGCCGACTCCGTGATCGTCCTGGACCTCAACATCATCCGCGCCGGCGCATCCGCCCAGGATCCATCCATCTCCGCGAAAGCCATCGCCGACGCCATCGAGCCCGCCACGAACTCCACCCCGATCGTGGCGGACATCGTCACCGAAAACGACCTTCGTGCCCTGGCCCTCGGCCTGGAAGAAGCCGAACGCCGCGGCAAGAAACTGCTCTACCGGGTCGGGCCGCCCTTCGTCCGTGGCCGCATCGGTCAGGACGTCCGCGCCGCGCTCACCGCCGAAGAGGCCTACAAAGGCAACACTCCCTCCACTGCCGGAGGCCTAATCGTGGTCGGCTCGCACGTGGGACTCACCACCCGCCAGCTGAACGTCCTCACAGCCGGACACAGCTCCGCGCAGATCATCGAGATCGACGTCGAAAAACTCCTCGCCACCGAAACAGAAGCAGCAGCCCACCTGGACAGCACCGTGGACGCCGTCATCGAAGCCCTTCGCGCCGGCGACGTCATCGTCCACACCAGCCGCCTCCTGATCAAGACCGATGACCCGGCCGAAAGCCTGCGGATCGCACGCACCGTGTCCACCGCCGTCGTCGTCGTGGTCAACCGCACCCTGAAGACCTTCCCGCCACGGTTCGTCATCGCCAAGGGCGGCATCACATCCTCGGACGTCGCCGCCCACGGTTTGGAAATCCGCCACGCCATCGTCCGCGGCCCGATGCTGCCCGGCATCGTCAGCCTCTGGGAACCGGTGGACGGCCCCGCCAAGGGCATCCCCTATATCGTCTTCGCCGGCAACGTGGGAGACGACCAGTCCCTCGCCGACGTCACCCGCAAACTCAGCAACACCTTCGAGTCCGCCCAGTGACGTACAACACCAGCATCGGCCACAAGGCGCCCGTCCCGGCCACTGCGCCTGCGAGGATACCCAAAGGACGGAACTTCTGATGCGAACCCGACTCGATGACCTTGTCACCGCCGCACTGCAGAGCCGCTCCGCTGTTCCAGGCTTCACCTGCTACGACTTCACGACCGCTCTAGGGGTGGTAGCCGCGGCAGAGAATGCCCGCCAGGGCGTGATCCTCATGGTTGCGCCCAAGACCGCGGCCACACCTAATGGACTGCGCCTGATCGCCGCACTGCGGGGACTGGCAGATGCAGCAAGCGTACCGGTAGCAGTGCAACTGGACCATGCCACGGATCTGGGTGTCATGGCAGAGGCCGTGGCCGCCGGGGCAGACTCCGTCCTTGCCGACGGATCATCCCTTCCGCTTGAAAACAACATCGAGCTTTTCCAGGCGGCCCGCGCCCTGCTCGGACCTGGTGTGGTGCTTGAAGCTGAACTGGGGGGACTCGCAGGTGACGAGGACCGTGCCTTTGGTCCGGACCAGTCCGGAGTCCCGGTCGCGGGCCTGACTGATCCGTCCCAGGTGGAGGAATTCGTTGGCCGCACCGGTGCCGAACTGTTGGCAGTAGCCGTGGGCAACGTCCACGGAAAGTACAAGGGTGAACCGCAGCTGCGCTGGGACGTCCTCAAGGACATCACAGGAAGGACACGCGTCCCGCTGGTACTGCATGGGGCCTCAGGAATTCCGGCAGCGGAACTTGCCAAAGCTCCGGAATTGAATGTCGGCAAAGTGAACTTCAACACCGAGCTCCGCACCGGAATCCTGGCCACCCTCCAAGAGCAGCTCCCAGGACACCGAATGGACGGGGAAAACATGCAAGGCCTGCTGGGCTATTGGAACAAGTCTGCCAACGACTTTGCCAGCAGGACCATATCCACGCTCACCCGCTAGATGCAGGATAGGCCGCATGGATACCCGTCCACGCGGCCTATCCCCATTCCATGCAAGGTCTGCTGATGCCCGCGTACCGCAAGCCACGAGCTGAGTTGAGCAATCAGCAGGGGTCCAAAAAGCCTGATGCCGGCCCAAATGTGAACATTGGGCCGGCATCAGGCGTAAGGGGTCAGCCCCCGCTGATCGCAAAGGATCAGGCAGGGAGCTCGGCGACGCGCTTAGCCAGATAGTCCACTCCGAGGCGAGGACTGGACAGAACTGTGAGGCCGGTCTTCTCCTGGAGGACGGGCGCGAGGCGGTTCATCGATGCCTGCGCCAGCACGATCAGGTCAACCTTTTGGGCGAGATCCGTTGCCTGCTCGATGATCATGGAGTCGTGCTTTTCACGGTCACCCGACATGAGGACCGCGAACGCCCCTTCGCACAACCGCTGCTCGATCGCGATGCTGCGCCCGAGCTCGTCCGCCTTCGCCTGGATCAGATCCGAGGTCGGACCGAGTGTCGTGGGAACGGTGGCAAGGACTCCAACGCGGTTACCGTCAGTGGCGGCCTGCAGGGCCATGGCTTCATCGATCTTAACGACCGGCGTCTGGACATTACGGGCAGCAACGTCCAGGGCTGGTCCCAGGGAAGAGCACGCGGAAAAGATGATGTCGGCGCCGGCAGCCTCGGCCGCCTGCGCGAGGTGCGTCATGCGCTCCTCGCTCTTGCGTGAAATGCCGTTCTCGCGCTGAACAGTGGCAAGGACGTCCGAGTCTACAAAATGCATGACCTCCGCATCAGGAATCAGTTCAGCAATGAGGTTGTTAATCACAGGCTCGACAGAGACAAATACGAAACTGGTGTGCAGAATCGCGATCTTCTTTGACACGCTAATACGTCCTAACTTTGTGGAAATCTGATGGTCGATGGCAGGTCAGACCGAATGAAATGCCATCGCCGCGATCAGGAAACGGAAGGAAAGATATCTAGACAATATCCCACCATATGGGATAACGTCAATGGCACGAAGTGCAAGTCGTCAACGGCAGCCAGCGGAAATCAATGATTGCTCTATCTGCGCGGCAACCAAGGAGGAAGAAGATGGCAGAACTGCGGGAAAGTCCCCGTACCTCCAGCCAGTTCGTTGGTTCAGCCGTGGTTGCCGGGGCATCTTACGGCGCGCAACACACGATTTTGCGCCTGGAAACGTTCAGGGGTGAATACATCGACTACCGCATTGGCGGCGTTCCTGACCCCGAGGGAATGGTCAAGTTCCAAGGCGCCGGTCTCCGCCCGCTCTCGGTCAAAATCCAGCAAGGTGGCCAGCGGTGCAGTGTCGTGGCGATAGGCGCGGATGGGCCGCGATCTTTCATCGTTCTCCTCGGGACAGCGCTGGCGCTGCACAAGGCAGGAGTGCATGCGGTGGTCGACGGTGGGCTCCCCATCGCAGTTCCCTGTTCCATAAAGCCCAGGACAGCTCTCCGCTGAAGCTCTTTCAGTCACCCAACCCTGGGCGGCAAACGGTCTTCTCTTCAGCAACCTATTTGGCCACCAGCCCCAGCCGGATTCACCCCGTACCCGGTTTGTCCGGCGGCCAAAGAATGCATGCGGCCGCGAGCACGGCACAGGACATCCAGAGCGCTCCGCTGGCTCCGGCTGGACCGGCCAGGAGTCCTGCTGCGGCAGGCAGGGTTACCTGACCTAACCGGTTGCCAAGCAGGCGGAGGGCAAGTGCTGCTCCTCTGGAAGCGTGCGGGACAGACTGGGTAACGAGTGTCATCGTGATTGGCTGTCCCAGACCGAGAAAGAAGCCGCCGATGGCCAGGAGTAGTCCGGCCATCCACGACACGTGAAAAAGCCACGGCAGTATCGCGATTGTTGTCCCCGCTCCCGCCAGACTTGAAATGACGAGCGTCCGCCGGCTCCACCGCGTGAGAAGGACGGGCAGGAGCAGGCGAGAAGCGATGGAGGCGGCCGCCCGGGTTGCCAGGAGCAAGCCTACGACGACCGGGGGCACGCCCTTGTCTTCACCCAGAAGCGGGAGGAATGCTACAAGGATGTCCGTCGTGGCAAGCAGGGCCAGGCTTGCCACCATGTTGGTGCGCACTGTCGGATAGCGCAGCAGGGCTGCAACGCTGTCAGGGCGGGTTGGCATCGCAGCGTCAGGTTTAACAGTTGGCGCGTGCTTAGCTGCAGTCCCGAATGCGAACGGAACAGCGAACACCGAGATGAAACCGGCCATCAGAAGTGCGGTGTTTGCGTCGATGAGCCGTACCTCGGCAGGGACGCCCTGTGAGGGTCCCAAGGCAAGTCCAGCGAGGAGAGGCCCGATCATTTGTCCCATGGCGAAGGAAGCAGTGAACCATCCGAAGGCTGAATCCATATTGCCGGGAGGGACAAACCTCGCGATCGCCGACTGCCCCGCGATGGTAAAGCACAAGTGACCCATGCCGAGTATTGCACTGGCCATGGTGACAAGGACAAGGGACGGTGACACTGCGAGTACAAAGGGCCCGGCCGCCAAGAGCAGTGAACCAACTGCCACAACCCCCTTCAGCGAATGGCGCCGGTCAGTCACCCGGCCAAGCCACAGGGCTGCGGCCACTGGGACCAACGCGTACGCCGCCGAGGTCATGCCGACACTGAGGGATTCGCCCCCCAGTGCCAGGACCTTGTAGGAAATCAGCGGGCGGGAAAGATTCAAGCCGATCTGTCCCAAAACAGCCGCCGCGATCAGCATCCAAAACCACCCGCGCGATACCGGCCGGTTGCCGCTCACTGACCCTCCTTTTCGGTGGCGCCTCCTGCCGCTGCCCTCAGCCCACTATCAGGTCCCCATGGAACTCTGCCTGCTCCGCGTAAGCAGAAGGCAGCAGCGGCAAGCCCTGAGACCACCTTCCTTGCGTCAGAATCAGATTGGCGGGGGCGTTTCTCCTTCAACTCGAGCTGGCCTATGAGGCTTGCCCGAATACAAAGGCGTTGCCCAGGCCCTTGTGCGCCTGGGCAACGCCCTGCTTTCCGTCACCCGGCAAGCGCTGCCACTGGCACCTCTTCGTCTGCTGGTGTGCCGGGAGCTTGTGTGTCCGGGGTGGTGGGGTCGGCGGGGACGGGCCAGATGCTTTTGGCGTCGGCGATTGCTGTGACGCCGTCACCAATCGACAGGTTTTCGAGGTCGCCGGGTGTCACCTGTGCGCGTAGGCGCAGCCCGGAGAAATTCAGGAAGACGTCGCAAATGTTGCCGGCGTATATGACGTCTTCGACTGAGCACGGCAGGCTCACTGTGTGCTCTGATGCTCCGTCGGACAGGCCTGTTGGGGGACCTATGCGGATAGCTTCGGGACGTAGGGAGAGGTGGATCCGGTCGCCAACGTGGACGTCCTTGCGGATGCGCCCGGTGATTCGTGGTGCTCGGATGCCTTCGAGCTCGTAGTGCGTCAGGCCGGTGGAGGGCTCGGTGCTGATCATGCGGGCAGGGAGCATGTTGGCGAAGCCAAGGAACTTGGCGGCGAACATTGTTTCGGGTGTTTCGTAGAGTTCCTTGGCCGTACCGACCTGGACGATCTCGCCCTGGTTCATCAGGACGATGCGGTCCGAGATGACCATGGCTTCGGCCTGGTCGTGAGTAACGTAGACCGCGGTCGTTCCTACTTCCTTTTGGATCCTGCGCAGTTCAACCCTCATGCTCTCGCGCAGCTTGGCATCGAGGTTGCTTAGGGGTTCATCGAACAGCAGGACGGACGGGGCCGCGGCCAGGCTCCGTGCTACCGCGACGCGTTGCATCTGCCCTCCGCTGAGTTGGCTGGGGTAACGCTGCTCGAGTCCTTCGAGGCCTACGACTTTCAGCACTTCGGCCACGCGTGGGGCGATGTCGGCCTTTTTCCAGCCGTGGAGCTTGAGGCCGTAGGCGATGTTTTTGAACACCGTCATGTGCGGCCAGAGGGCGTAGGACTGGAAGATGAGGCCGACGTTGCGGCGTTCGGGAGGCATCGTGTAGCCCTTTTCGGACAGGACTTTTCCCTTGACGGTGATGGATCCGCCGTGAATGTCTTCGAGCCCGGCGATGGACCGCAGCAGCGTGGTCTTTCCGCAGCCGCTGGGGCCGAGCAGGGAGACGAACTCACCTTCTGCAACGTCTATGGATACTCCACGAAGCGCCGTGAAGGTTGGTGAATATTCCTTCACCACTTTTTTTATCTGGATGTCCGACATGGTTGATCCTTCTCAAGAAATGCGGCGCCGGTTAGTTGGCGCGGGGAAAGAGGTTGACTCGGAGTACGAGCGCGGCCAGGGCGACCACCAGCAGAATGAGTGTGGACTCAATGATCGCGAGGATCGCCGCGGTCTGATAGGAGCCTGCTTCCATGGCGCCCCACATCAGCACGGGCAGTACTTGGGAGTCGCTGGTGTAGACCATGATGGCGACGTTCAGTTCGCGGGTGCAGTAGATCAGCAGCAGCAGCCAGCCGGACAGTACCGCGGGTTTCAGCAGAGGCACCGTGATCGTCGATATGGTCCGCGGGATACCGGCTCCTCCAACGCGCGCCGCGTCTTCAAGGCTGCGGTCCACCTGGACCATTCCGGAGGAGATCACCCGGAGGGCGTGGGGCAGGAAGCGTGCGCAGTACGCCACGAGCAGGAGCCAGACAGTGCCGTAGAGGAAGCTGCCCACGTAAGCCCAGAGGACGCCGACACCGAACACGATGCCGGGCACCGCGACAGGCAGCATCCCGAGAGTCTCAACCGCTTCCCGGAAAGGAGCGCGCGTCCTGTTCCGCACATAGGCCATGGCGAAGGCGATGGTGACCGCGACGGTTGGAGTCGCGGAGCCAACAATGACCGTGTTACGAAGCGCCGTCTGGAACTGCTCAGATTCGGCAACGCGTTCCCACCACCTGAGGGTGAAAAGCTCCGGTGACAGATCAGGGGTGTAGTACTGCTGGAAGGTCGTCAGGAACAGCGCACATCCGGGTAGGACAACACCGAGGAAGATGTATGCCGCCGGGATAAGGAAAAGCGGCCAGCGCCAGCGCCCGAGCCGGATCCGGACCGGCCGTGCGCCCTTTCCGGTGACCGTTACGAAACGCGAGCTGGCCTTGGTTGCCCGGGCCTGCAGAATGGTCCCCAGCATCATGATCGCCAGCAGAGCAACACCGGCGGTGGCAGCAGCACCCCACTGCGGCGGGGAAGCCGTGGTGCTCTGGTAGATGAAGAACGGCAATGTCCGGTACCCGGCCGCGGTGCCAATCAGTCCGGGGACGCTGAACATTTCGGCGGCCAGCACGAAGATCATCAGCGCCGCTGAGAGGATCCCGGGCATGACGACGGGCAGAGTCACTTTTCGCATCGTGTGAAACAGCGAACCGCCCACGACCCGCGACGCCTCTTCCAGGCTGCCGTCCATGTTGAGCATGGGTCCGACAGTGAACAGGTAGGCCAGCGGTGCGAACGCCAGCACCATGACGAAAACCAGGCCGGCAAAAGACATGATGTCCATAAAGGCAGCGGATTCGCCCAGGTACTTCTTGAGGAATCCGTTGATGAGCCCGGACTTTTCTGAACCAAGCAACACCCAGGCGATGCCTAGCGCGAAGGGCGACACGAAAATCGGCAGCGACACCAATACTGACAGCGTCCGGCGGAAGGGAACGTCAGTGCGGCCAAGGATCCAGGCGAACGTCACGCCCAGCGATACAGCAAGGACGCTGACCAGGAAACCGAGCCAAAGAGAATTTCCCAGCGCCTGCCAATAACCATTAGCACTGAAAATCTGAATGATGTTGTCAAAGGTCAACTCGGAACCTGGAGCACCCGGAGACGAACTCTGCAACGACGCATACACCAGGTACCCCAACGGAACCAGGACGAGTGCCAGAACCACCACATACGTCGGCACCGCAACAGCAAGCTCCTGCTTACTCCGCAACCGCTCCATCAGGCCGGTTGATGCCTCAGCCAAGGTAATTCTCCTTCACGCTGCCCGTCGCGGACGGTTGTGTCTTCAGAAGCAGCATGTTCATTCCTTTGCAGCGCCGAACATGGTGTTGAAAGTAGCCACCAGCTCTTTGTGACGGCTGTTAACCAGATCTTCATCGATGACGCGTGCGTCCTCGGGTGACTGCCACCAGTCCGCGTCGACGACAGGAGTGTCGAAGCCGTCCCGCAGGGAGCTGAACGCCCACGTGTCCTGGACTGCCTTTTGGCCAGCCTCAGAGAACAGCCAATTGGTAAACAGCTCTGCACCGGCCTTGTTGGGCGCGTCCGTGATCACGCCTGTCGCGAAGGTCGAGTAGGGGGCGTGCTCACCGGTCACGCATTCCAGGGGAGCGCCCTCGCGGTAGGCGCGCGCCCCATAGACAGTCGACACATTGAAGACCAGGTCGTACTCGCCGGCGATCACCTGGGGAATGACGACGTTGCCGGAAGAGAAGGTGGTCGGGTTGAGAGCCGACAGTTTCTCGAACCACTGCGGGCCGAGATCCTTGTCCTGATAGAGCCAGTACGACAGGCCGCGGCGGTAGGCGGATCCATCAGCGCTGACGATCGCTGCGCGTCCCTTCCACACCGGATTGGCCCAGCCGTCATAGGTCCTCAACGACTCAGCTTCCTCAGGCGTGACGTTGTTTGGGTTGTAGCAGACCCCGTTGTATTGCCCTCCGAACGAGTAAGCCTGTTTTTCGAGGTATACGCCTTTTTCGCTGGTAAAAAGATCAGCGTCCTTGGGCACGAAATCTGCCAAGAACTTCTCGTCCGCCACGGGTTTGAACGTGGATATTCCTGCTACGAGCAGAGCATCGGCGTTGTTGAGGCCGGATCGCTTCTCCGTGAGCAATCGTTCCGTCACCTCGTTCCCTGTTCCGGACACGTATCCGACTTTGAGGTCAGGAAATGTGTCATGGAACCGGTCAATCAGCTGGTCGGTGTCCTTGTTTGCGGCGGTTCCGATGAAGAGGTTTATGCCTTTTCCGGCCTTAACGGCCTCCTCGTAAAGTGCCTTTTGATCTTCTGAGATCTCCGCTGCTTCGCGACTTGCTTCTACGCTTCCGCCGCATCCAGTCAGCGCGAGGGTCAAACCCAGAACTGAGGCCGCCAGCCCAAAACTCCAAGTACGGCGTCGCGATACTGCTCTGTAGTCCATTTTGATCTCCTTTGATCGCTGCCTCGAAGCCACATCCAGTCTTTTAGCCGGTGTGCAGCTCAAGGCCGTCAGGCTGCGCACAGCGCTGCACTCACTGGTTTGAAATTGCTCTCAAGCTGTTGCCTGATCTTCGTCGATGGGTGCCTATCTCCTGCTTGAGCAATAAAAGCCGAGGGATAAATTCGGCCCGTGGCTCTTACGGCGCAGCGGGGAACTGCGGGTCGTTGAAAGACGGTAGACAACACCGTTCGATCGCTTCTAAAGACTTCTAGGGGACGCATCAGCGCCCGGAAGCCGAATTCCATATCTTCAACCCGGCGTACCGGACACCGCAGAAGTGCTTGAGAAGAACCAACCGGACAATGCTTGTTGCAGACAATATCCCGCATTATGCGAAATCGTCAACAAGCCGGTTAAGGCGGTATCGGGGATTTTTCGAGGCCTCGCTGGATCCATTGCCGCTTCATGGCCAGGGCTTGGGTCTGGGGTGCAAGCTGAACGAAGGTATCAAGAAGCGGAACTCCCAGTGCTGGACAGGACCGGCCTAGCAATGGAATGGCTCAGCAACTGCACCCTGAATCCTTCCAGTGGAACGGTCAGGTGCTGCCTGCGTGGCAGCACCCGGACCGGTGCCTCGAATTTCTATGGATGGAGCGACTTCACCCTCAAGTTGGCTCAGTTGGTGTAGGGGAGGTCGCGTTTGGTGGTGAGGTCCCAGACGACTGCTTTGCGGCGGGTGTACATGGCGATGGAGTCGAAGCCGTTTTCTTTGCCGAAGCCGCTTTGTTTCATGCCGCCGAAGGGGACGGTGGGGTGGAAGGAGCGGTAGGTGTTGACCCATACCGTTCCCGCGATGAGTTCTTTGGCGAGGTGTTGGATGGTTCGTGCGTCGTTGCCCCAGATTTGGGCGCTGAGTCCGAATTCGGAGGCGTTGGCGCGGGCGATGACTTCGTCGGTGTCGGTGTAGGACAGGACGCTTGCCATTGGGCCGAAGGCCTCGTTGCGTGCTGCGGGGTTGGTGTCGGTGACTTCTGCCAGGACGGTGGGCTGGTAGAACGCGCCGTTGGCGAGTTCGCCCTCTTCTGCCGGGCCGCCGCCGGCCAGGGCGACCGCGCCGGCGTCGATCGCGCTTTTGACCAGGGCATCGACGCGGGAGCGGTGCTGGCGGTTGATGAGCGTGCCCATTTGTGAGGATTCCTTGGTGGGCAGCCCGACCCGGACCGTTTTGGCCTTTTTCCCGAGCCGTTCGGTGACCTCGGCGTACATTGAGTCCGGGACGAAGATCCGGGAACCGGTGACGCAGCTTTGGCCGCTCTTGGCGAAGTTTGAGTGCAGCAGTGACGGGATGGCGATGTCCAGGTCGGCGTCCGGGAGCAGGATGGCCGGGCTCTTACCGCCGAGCTCCAGGAACGTCGGCACGATGTTGGCCGCTGATTGGTGGATGATGGCCCGTCCCGAGCCTGGCCCGCCGGTGAAGGCGATCATTCCGATGTCCGGGTGCTCGGTGAGCAGGGGCCCTACCTTGTCTCCGCGGCCGGTGACGACGTTGACGACACCTGCCGGAAGCCCGGCTTCCAGGGCAAGTTCGACCATCCGGTAATTCAGTAACGGGGCGACCTCGGGGGCCTTGATCACGATGCAGTTCCCGGCGACCAGGGCCGGTCCTGCTTTCAGGGCGACGAAGTTCGCGTTGCCGTTGTAAGGGCTGACGCCGGCGACGACGCCGAAGGGTTCGTCGAGTCCGTAGGAGAGCCGGTCGGGCAGCTGCGCGAACGTGCGGCCTTCGATTTTGTCGGCCAGGCCGGCGTAGTAGCGAAGGACCCGGGCGCTGTTGTCGATGTCGGCCATGGCCTCGCGGCGCAGGTGTCCGACATCGGAGACCTCGATATCGGCCAGTTCCTCACGGTGCGCGGTGATCGCATCCGCCCAGGCGGTAAGCATCCTGGCCTTGACCTCGGGCGCGGTGCGGCGCCAGACCTTTTCATACGCCGCCTTCGCACCGGCGACCACAGCGTCTACGTCAGCAGCATCGGCCTCGCGCAGGGAACCGATCACCTCACCCGTGGCCGGGTTCTGGATCTCCATCTCATACCCATCCGAAGGGACCACCACACCGGCAGCCGAAATCAACCCCACGCGGCGCACTCCCCCACCCACGCTCACATCAAACTCCTCCGACACCTTCGTACTCATACTCAAAAACTCCTTAGCGTCCTGCGGCCGCGGCTCTATCTTGCAGACGCTGCCCTCGATCAACTTCTACTTGCATCGCCTTTGCCGTGCACGGGTACCTGCTCTTCCAGCTGCTTCGGGCACAGGCCACCGTATTGTCCACAGGCCCACTTGGTCCTCCCGGGCCCGGACTTTCGGTGCGACAATACAAGCGTATTTTGTATATAAAAAATGGTTCCATATGCGAGACGATGACGTCAACGCCTTTGGATGTTCAGCCGGAGGCCATCGCCTTCTTTGAGCTCCCCCGGCGTCACTTCTCGCCGATCATGGGCTCCGGCGAGGCAAGACCTTCAGTGGCGCCTTTCGAGCAGAGGATCCCAGGCGAGCGGGGCCAGAATAAATTAATCCTGTAGTATGAGATTTTATCTACCGCTCGGGTGATGGGGCCCAGCTGGGCAGAGCCACGGAGAGAACGATGAGGACACGCGTCATGGGTGGACGTCTTTTAGCTAGTGCTGTTGGTGAACTTTCAGAAGCATCGGATAGCGCGGGCAGCCTGGCCAGGATGCTGCACATTTTGGAACTGTTTAGTGAATCCGGGCCCGTATGGTCCACGGTGGACCTCATCGACGCCTTGGAGACTTCCCGGTCTACCGGGTACCGCTATATCAAGACGCTGCATGATGCAGGGCTGCTTACGAGCGTGCGCAACGGCTACTACACTCTCGGGCCACGGATCATCGAGATGGACCTGCAGATCCGTCAGACGGACCCTCTCCTGTTGGCTAGCCATGGGGTTCTTGAGGATCTGGTGGAAAATGTCGGTCATTCCGCGCTTCTATTGACCGCGTTTCGTGACTCAGTTCTGTGCATCGGGGAATGCCGCGCCCCGACAAGCCCTGGGAACAGATTCAGCCGCGGGCAGCGGCGTCCGATGTTCCAAGGAGCTGGCTCCAAAGTCATCCTGGCTTATCTCCCCCATCACCGCCTGAAGGCCCTTTACCCGCGGCACCAGCTGGAGATCGAAAGCACCGGCCTTGGCAGCACATGGGCTGAATTCCGCAAGACGCTCGGGGACATCAAGAAGGACGGCTATCTGCTCACCCGCGGTGAATTCAACCCCGGCATCTACGGCGTCGCAGCACCTATCCTCACTGACCAAAAAACAGCAGTGGGCAGCGTCGGCGTCGCATGGGATGAAAACACACGCGACAATGTCGAACAGGCAATCCAAGCGGTCAAGGAAGCGGCAACCAAAATCACTGAACGCCTCGCCGCAATCTAGGGCCAGATATAAGCCAAGGAAAGCTGAAAAGAGCCGGGGACAGGGCTTGGGCCCACCACTGACCCGCACCGAAAACGCCAGCTCTGTAGTTGCGTGCGTTCGCAGCTACTTCGATTCCCGCCAGTTCCCCCCGGGAGTGCGGATCCGAGGACGGCATCAAGAGTTTGAGGCGGATATGGCTCGCGGGATGACGGCCGTATCACCGGAGCTTGTTAGACTCTCCCCTCCTCAGCAATGGCGGGACCTCGCCCAAAGTTGCACGTCGCGATATGGATCGTGTCGGTTTGGTGCAAACCGGGGGTACGACTGCGATTTGCCGCATCGGCTGCGCCGGGGCGCCCCGAGGCTGATCCGGCTTCTTAATCCAATTCACCATCCGAGACGCATGCGGGAACAAAGTTATTGACGCAATCCCACATAACGGGATATTGTTGATGCAGTGCCGTTGCCCGGAATCTTCAATTAGGAGCCTGGGCGGGCCGTTTCAATACATCCACCATGACGACGACGCCACGAGGATCCCCTATGACGACTCCCCTGACTCACACCCCCCATGACTCCGGCGTCCCGGCGTCAGCGAGAGACTTCAGCGTCGAAGGGCGGGTGGTCATTGTTACCGGCGCGGCCCAGGGCATCGGCCGTGAGCTCGCACGCCAGTTCGCGGCGGCCGGAGCCGTCTCCGTTGTCGCCGACCTCGACATTAAAAAGGCCGAATCGGTCGTCAAGGAGATCCACGATGCCGGCGGCACCGGGTTGGCAGTTCAGGTGAACGTGGCAGACGAACCGTCCGTCGCAGCGATGGTCAACACGGTGATCGAAACCTGGGGCCGGATCGATGTGCTGGTCAACAACGCCTCAATTTTCGCCACTTTGGACAAAGTCCCGTTCGATCAGATCCCGCTGGCACAGTGGGAGAACGTTTTGAAGGTGAATATCACCGGTACCTACCTGTGCGCGCGTGGGGTTGCTGAGCACATGCGCAAGGCCGGCTTCGGCCGGATCATCAATGTTTCATCGGATGCGGTGACCCGCGGGACGGTGAACTATCTGCATTACGTGACGTCGAAGTCGGCGGTGATCGGCATGACCAACTCGCTGGCACGCGAACTCGGCAGCTACGGCATAACCGCCAACTGCATCCGTCCAGGCAGCGTGGCCACGGAAGTTGATCGCACTGTTAATCCAACGGTGGAGGTCCGTGAGCGCGCCGCTTCCCTGCAGTGCATCCCCCGCGGCATGGTCCCCACCGACCTGGTCGGCATCATGCTCTTCCTCGCATCACCGGCATCAGCCTTTATCACCGGCCAGACGATCGCCTGCGACGGCGGCTACACCCACAGCAGCTAACCCCGACGCACGCCCAGGCACAGGAGAACCCGCTCATGAAGCAATACCCGAACCTCTACATCGACGGCCAATGGACCGAACCGACCGGCTCTCGCGTAATGGAGCTTATTGACCCCACACGCGAGGAGGCCTTCGCCGAGGTCGCTTTGGGAACGGCAGCGGACGTCGACCGCGCAGTCGCAGCCGCGCAGAAGGCATTCGAGACTTTCTCCACCACCACGGTCGACGAACGAATCGCGTTGATCGACCGGATCATCGAAGCTTATGAGACCCGGATTGGTGAATTCTCCGAGCTGATCGCACGTGAAGAGGGCATCCCTGTCAGCAACCGTGCGCAGGTCACAGGCCCGGCTGATCACATGCGGGTCGCCCGGGACATCCTGCGCGACTACCCGTTCGAGACGCGTATCGGCGGCGCTATCGTCCGCCGGGAACCTATCGGCGTCTGCGCCCTGATCTCACCGTGGAACTGGCCCATCCAGACCGGCGTCATCAAAATCATCTACGCCATTGCCGCCGGCTGCACCATCGTGGCCAAGCCCAGCATCAACTCCGCCGCCAGCGGCACCCTCCTTGCCCAGGTGCTGCACGAAGCCGGCGTGCCGGCAGGGGTGTTCAACCTCGTCAACGGCACCGGCCGCGAAGTCGGCGATGCATTGTCCCGCCATCCGGGTGTGGACATGATCTCCTTCACCGGCTCCACCGGTGCCGGCCAGCAGGTCGGAGCCGCCGCCGCGGAAACCGTCAAGCGCGTCAGCCTCGAACTCGGCGGAAAATCAGCGAACATCGTGCTGCCCGACGCCGACCTGGAAAGGGCCGCCCGCTGGAACATCCAACGCGCCTTCTTCAACGCCGGCCAGTCCTGCCACGCGCCCTCCCGCATGCTGGTCCACGAAAGCCAGATCGACCAGGTAGCTGCCTTCCTCGCAGATGAAGCACAACGCTTCCGGCTCGGGGACCCGCTCGACACCGCCACGACCATGGGCCCGGTCGTCAGCGCCGCCCAGTACAAATCCATCCGCGACCTGATTCAAAGCGGCATCAACGAAGGCGCCAAACTCGTCACCGGCGGCCTCGACCGGCCCGAGGGCCTGGACCAGGGCTACTTCATCCAGCCGACAGTGTTCACCGGCGTCATGCCTGAGATGACCATCGCCCGGGAGGAAATCTTCGGACCCGTCCTGGCCGTCATCCCCTACAAGGATGAGGAAGAAGCCCTCCGCATCGCCAACGATTCCCCCTACGGACTCGGAGGCTACGTCTTCGGCGGCGACCGGGAAAACGCCCGCCGCGTCGTCAACGGCCTCCGCGCGGGCCGGGTCAGCTACAACGGCGCAGCCACCGATTCCTACACCCCCATGGGCGGTTACAAACAATCCGGCATCGGACGCTCCATGGGCCGGTTCGGCCTCGAAGAATACCTCGAAATCAAATCCGTCTACGGATTCGAAGACGAAGCACAAACACTGCCGACCCTCTTCGGCTGAAATACACGAGTCGATCAGGAGACGACAAAAATGAACACCACAGCTGCACCCGTCCTGCGAAACAACGTCAAGGACAAGCTGGCCAAAGGCGAAACTGTCTACTCCATGACCGTCCGGCTGGTACGGACCGTGGATATCGCCTCGATCGCCCACACGGCGGGATTCGATTCCGTCTACATCGACATGGAGCACAGCAGCTTTTCCCTGGAAGCCGCAGGGCAGATCTGCATGGCCTGCAACCACCTCGGCGTCACACCCCTGGTCCGCGTCCCCGGCCTGGACCCGGCCTTCATCGCCAGAGTCATGGACTCCGGCGCGATGGGCATCATCGTGCCCGACGTTGAATCGGCCGATCAGGCCCGCGCCCTCGTGCGCGCAGTTAAGCACGCCCCCCTGGGTGAACGCTCCCTCGCCGGCGCCGCACCCCAGCTGAACTACCGGACGTACCCGCCCGCCGACGTCGTCCGCGTGCTCGATGAAACTTCCATGGTCGTAGCCATGATCGAGTCCCAGACTGGACTGGACGCCGTGGAGGAGATCGCTGCCGTAGATGGGCTCGACATGATCCTTGTCGGAGCGAACGATCTAAGCGTCGGGCTTGGGATCGCTGGACAGATGGACCACCCCAAAGTGCACGACGCTTATATGCGGGTTATTAAGGCCTGCCAGGCGAATGGGGTTTCGGTGGGAATCGGCGGCCTGGGCGGTTGGCCGGATCTGATCCGGCAGTATCTCGAGATGGGCGCCGGCTACGTCTCTACCGGCAACGACATTACGTTCCTTAGCAGCGCGGCGGCACAAAAACGTCAGCAGTTCGTCTAACCGCCGGCATCAGGGAACACAGAACAGGGAAACAACATGAAGATCTGCGTGTACGGGGCAGGTGCCGTCGGCGGCCACATCGCAGGCCGGCTTGCCACGACTGAAACCGAAGTGTCACTCATCGCCCGCGGGGAGCAGCTGGCGGCTATCCGGCAGAACGGGTTGCGGGTGGAAACAAAAGAAGGGACACTCGTTTCCCGTCCCGTCGCCACCGACAATCCCGCCGACCTTGGCAAACAGGACATCGTGATCGTCGCCGTCAAGGCCCCGGCCCTGCCGGCCATCGCCGAGAACGTCGCTTCACTTCTTCACGAAAACAGCCTCGTGCTGTTCGTGATGAACGGCATCCCCTGGTGGTACTTCCACGCCCACGGCGGCGACTTGGACGGGACCCGCCTGCGACGGCTGGACCCCGAAGGTGCACTCTGGGAACATATCGGCCCAGAACGGGCGATCGGTGCCGTCGCCTACACCGCCTGCACCGTCGCCGCTCCAGGAGTGGTCCGTGCTGAAAACGAACGCAACCGCCTCATCATCGGCCGTCCCGACGGGAATTCTGACCCGCGCCTCGACGCGCTGGCAGCGCTGCTGAATCCCACAGGG
Organism: Arthrobacter sp. NPDC057009; assembly: GCF_042673905.1. NCBI lineage: Bacteria > Bacillati > Actinomycetota > Actinomycetes > Micrococcales > Micrococcaceae > Arthrobacter > Arthrobacter sp. NPDC057009. The sequence continues at coordinate 48,860 of NZ_JBHUSB010000024.1, read as the reverse complement.
CTCGAAGTCAGCGTCACAACCAAGATCCGTGACGCCATCTGGACCAAACTGGTCATGAACCTGATTGGGGGCTCGCTCGCCACCCTGACCGCGTCCCCTATGAAGGATGTGCTCAACAAACCCGCGGTTGCGGGCACAGCCAAGGCCATGGCAGATGAGGGCGTCGCCATCGCCCGTGCCCTTGGCTGTGACCCGGGCGATCCGGACGACGGCCTGGCAAAGCTCGCCACGTCGAACCACCTGCAAAGCATCGCCCAGGATTTGCTGGCCGGGCGGTCAATGGAAATCGACGGCCTGTTCCGTGTACCGCTCGACCTGGCCGAATTGGCGCAGGTCCCAACCCCCAACCTTGACCTGGTCATCGAACTTGCCACGCAGCGCGCACGGGCTGCAGGCCTATACAAGGACACCGGAAGATGAACGTGGCGGGTGCCGAACAGGAATTCGCCGCACCTGTTGGCATCCCGCCGCGCGGGTCGTGGGCGTCTCAAGGCAGGCACTAGCAAGGACCGTCGAGGCACGACGTCTCCTGGCATCGAGGGGGCGTCACGCCTGACCAAATTCAGCCACTGACTCAAGGGACAAAAAATGACTCCTGAAGATGAGCAAAAGGATCGGAAGGCCGGTAGCTGGAAGCTGGTACCGGGCGAATACATCGAAGTACAGGCACCGCGGATCGGGACGCGACGGGGCCCCATCGAAGCAGTCATGCAAGACAAGTCCGGCTTCTGGTTAGCGGCCGACGGGGTAGAACCGCGGGTCTTCGTTCCGCTCGGGGAAAAGGAACAAACTATCCGGTCCGCACCCTCGCCGGAGGGGCCCGGCTGAGGTGCGGGTCTGCATAAGTCTCCGGCAGAGTGATAAAGACGCGGACTCATGATCGACAAGTCTTGCCGGCGCCGGCCGTACCCGCAACCGGCCGGCCCCGGCGATCTATACAGGACCGCAGCGAGATCCGGAATTATTTCATAGGTGCGAGGAAGGGAAAGGCCGCGACGTGGAAACTCCGACGCAGACCGCCACGAGCGAACCGTCGCCGTTGGATATGTACAGAACCCAGTTTTGCGATGGAGGCGGAAACAGAGACTGTCCCTTCTGCACCGGCCCGGAAACTGATTAGCGTGCCGCGCAACAATCGTGAGTCTGCCTGAAGACCAATGTCCCGTACTGCAACCTAGAGCGTGCGGCGGACCCTCCGTTCAGTTTTCGCTTACGGTCTTGCGGAGAATTCCAGGCTCTGTGTGCAGTTCCCAGAGCTGATCCGCCAGGGCGTCTGGAGCGAAAGCCGGGTCACCGCCACCGATCGCCCCGGGGATAATGAGCTGCCTGACCTGGATATTCTCAGGCTGCAGCGCCGTGTGCAGCATTGATGCGTAAGCTGACTCACCGGCGAAGGCGGTTGAGGTTCCGGCCACCTGTTCATTGGGGCGGACGGCGCTGGAACCATTGACAAACAGGATGGTTCCTCGGCCCAGCTGACGCATACCGCCAAGGACCTGCTGGACGGCTGTGGCCGGCCCGAGAATGGAAAATGCGACTGCTGCTGCAAGGTCGTCAGCTGTCGTTTCCAGCACAGGACGCAGGAACTCTTTCCTCGGGACCGGGCTGTACTGAAGCACTTCGATCGGACCGAGCTCAGTTGCCGCCCGTTCCAGAGCAGCGCTCAGCGACTGGCGGTTCTCCACGTCTGCGGCGAAGCCCTGTGCCTTGATCCCCTCATTGACGAGGTCGCGAGTGAGAAGATCAACATGCTCCTGCCTGCGCGAAATCAGGGCGACATCGAAGCCGCCACGCCCGAAACGCTTCGCCGTTGCGGCCCCGAGTCCCCTGCCTGCACCGATGATTGCGATTGTTGTCATCTTGTCATCCATTCCTTGAATCTGAGCACGTTATTCCACCAGCTTTGAGCAGCACAGCCGCACCTTTTTCCCCGTATGCCGAGCTAGGCACAGGCTGTCTGGTCCTCGTCTGTTACTAGGGGCGCAGGAGCACCTTTATGGCGCGGCGTCCGTCCATGGCTTTGTAACCTTCGGCTGCCTGGTCAAGGGGCAGCTCGAGGTCAAAGACTTTTCCGGGGTTGATCCGGCCCGTGAGGATGAGGTCGATCAGTTCGGGAAGGTGATCCCGGACGGGGGCGGGGCCGCCGTGCAGGTGCACGTGCGAGAAGAACATTTCCAGGCCTGGCAGTTCGACATCGTGGGCAACCCCGACGTATCCGACGTGGCCGCCCCGGCGTGTTGCGCGGATGGCCTGCATCATGGATTCCTGCGTTCCCACGGCTTCGAGGACCGAATGCGCGCCCAAGCCGCCGGTGAGTTCCTTGATCTTCTCCACGCCTTCGTCGCCCCGTTCCTCCACGATGTCTGTGGCACCGAACTCGCGGGCAAGAGCCTGCCGGTCGGCGTGGCGGGACATGGCGATGATGCGCTCAGCGCCCATGTGCTTCGCTGCCAGGACGCCCAGGAGGCCCACGGCGCCGTCGCCCACCACCGCAACAGTTTTACCGGGTCCGACTTCTGCGGCTTTGGCGGCGAACCAGCCTGTGCCTAGAACATCGGAGGCAGCGAGCAGTGCGGGGATCTTGTCAGCGTCGGGAATTCCAGGGGTGGCCACCAAGGTGCCGTCAGCCAAAGGAACGCGCATGTACTCCGCCTGTGCGCCACCCACACCCTGCCGGTGCACACAGCCGCTTTGGTAGCCGGAGCGGCAAATTTCGCAGGTGTTGTCTGAAGCGAAAAAGGAGCCGACGACGAACTGGCCCACTCGAATGTTGTGTACGTTCGCGCCGATCTCCTCTACGATGCCCACGTACTCGTGGCCCATGGCGACGGGTTCGGTCAGAGCGTCATCACCCCGGTAGGGCCACAGGTCCGACCCGCACACACAAGTGGCGACGAGTTTGATGATGGCGTCCGTGGGTTCCTGGACGACAGGCCTGTCGCGGTCCTCGACGCGGACGTCGCCGGGGGCGTGGAGAATGGTTGCGCGCATCCTTGGTACTCCTTATGTGCTTGCTGCGATGGATATCTCCATCAAACCGGCGCCCTGCATACGTAGCGAGGGCCCTGCTGAAACGGGTTATGGCAGACCCCCTTTAGAGGGGTCTGCCATCCGGTGCAATAGTCGCGATAAGGATCAGTGGAAGGACCTGCCGCCGTCTGTTGCAAGGGCCGATCCCGTGATGTAGGACGATTCCGGGGTCGAAAGGAAAAGAATGGCGCGGGCGATTTCTATTGGGTCAGCTAGGCGATTAAGCGCGTAGTTTCCAACGTTTCCCCTATGTCCATCCGCCATGGCTGTATCGACCATGCCAGGGCACACAGTGTTTACCCGGACTGTAGGTGCCAGTTCCGCGGCCAGGGCTTTCGTCAGCGCGATGACTCCGCCTTTGGAAGCAGCGTAGGCCGTGTACCCGGGCGAGTTCGGCAGCAGCCCCGCCGCCGAGGCGATCGTGACGACCGTTGGTGATGCCTCCTGCAGCAGCCAAGGTATGCAGCTGCGGACTACGTTGTAGGTGCCGGTGAGATTAATATCGATCACCCTGCGCCAGTCCTGCGCCGGCACGTCGGCCGCGTGCCCACGAAACATAATGCCCGCCGCGTTAACTACACCATCAATTCCGCTGAGGGCGGCTGCGGCTTCCGAGACGGCCCTGGCAACCGCCTCATCGTCGGTAATGTCGACGGGAAAGGCCGCACCCCCGATCTCTTCAGCGGCTTCATGCAGTTTCTCTTTGTCACGATCAAGCAGACCAACCGCCGCGCCTTCGCGCGCGAACAGCTGTGCGGTGCTTTTTCCGATGCCGGAAGCGGCGCCCGTGATAATGATCCGGCGCCCTTTGAGCCGTTCAGTACGCGGCTCTTCATAGTCACTCATGTCGTACGTTTCCTTGTTTGTAGTTCTTCATTTCCTGGGGTGCCTGAACGACCGGCCCGCGGCAGGCTTACACGGCACCGGTACCCCGACCGATCTCGGCAAGCAGACTCCAACCCGGCAGGTCAGCCGGCAGACAGCGCTGGTAGTCAGTTGTAGGGGAGGTCGCGTTTGGTGGTGAGGTCCCAGACGACTGCTTTGCGGCGGGTGTACATGGCGATGGAGTCGAAGCCGTTTTCTTTGCCGAAGCCGCTTTGTTTCATGCCGCCGAAGGGGACGGTGGGGTGGAAGGAGCGGTAGGTGTTGACCCATACCGTTCCCGCGATGAGTTCTTTGGCGAGGTGTTGGATGGTTCGTGCGTCGTTGCCCCAGATTTGGGCGCTGAGTCCGAATTCGGAGGCGTTGGCGCGGGCGATGACTTCGTCGGTGTCGGTGTAGGACAGGACGCTTGCCATTGGGCCGAAGGCCTCGTTGCGTGCTGCGGGGTTGGTGTCGGTGACTTCTGCCAGGACGGTGGGCTGGTAGAACGCGCCGTTGGCGAGTTCGCCCTCTTCTGCCGGGCCGCCGCCGGCCAGGGCGACCGCGCCGGCGTCGATCGCGCTTTTGACCAGGGCATCGACGCGGGAGCGGTGCTGGCGGTTGATGAGCGTGCCCATTTGTGAGGATTCCTTGGTGGGCAGCCCGACCCGGACCGTTTTGGCCTTTTTCCCGAGCCGTTCGGTGACCTCGGCGTACATTGAGTCCGGGACGAAGATCCGGGAACCGGTGACGCAGCTTTGGCCGCTCTTGGCGAAGTTTGAGTGCAGCAGTGACGGGATGGCGATGTCCAGGTCCGCGTCCGGGAGCAGGATGGCCGGGCTCTTACCGCCGAGCTCCAGGAACGTCGGCACGATGTTGGCCGCTGATTGGTGGATGATGGCCCGTCCCGAGCCTGGCCCGCCGGTGAAGGCGATCATTCCGTTGTCCGGGTGCTCGGTGAGCAGGGGCGCTACCTTGTCTCCGCGGCCGGTGACGACGTTGTCGTCACCTGCCGGAAGCCCGGCTTCGAGGGCAAGTTGGTCCATCCGGTCATTCAGTAACGGGGCGACCTCGGGGGCCTTGATCACGATGCAGTTCCCGGCGACCAGGGCCGGTCCTGCTTTCAGGGCGACGAAGTTCGCGTTGCCGTTGTAAGGGCTGACGCCGGCGACGACGCCGAAGGGTTCGTCGAGTCCGTAGGAGAGCCGGTCGGGCAGCTGCGCGAACGTGCGGCCTTCGATTTTGTCGGCCAGGCCGGCGTAGTAGCGAAGGACCCGGGCGCTGTTGTCGATGTCGGCCATGGCCTCGCGGCGCAGGTGTCCGACATCGGAGACCTCGATATCGGCCAGTTCCTCACGGTGCGCGGTGATCGCATCCGCCCAGGCGGTAAGCATCCTGGCCTTGACCTCGGGCGCGGTGCGGCGCCAGACCTTTTCATACGCCGCCTTCGCACCGGCGACCACAGCGTCTACGTCAGCAGCATCGGCCTCGCGCAGGGAACCGATCACCTCACCCGTGGCCGGGTTCTGGATCTCCATCTCATACCCATCCGAAGGGACCACCACACCGGCAGCCGAAATCAACCCCACGCGGCGCACTCCCCCACCCACGCTCACATCAAACTCCTCCGACACCTTCGTACTCATACTCAAAAACTCCTTCAAAACGGGGCAAAAAGCCCGGACTCAATCGGTGGGGCCGTACAACCCTGGATTCGTTTCAGTAGCGCCTTTGTGCGCTCTCTTCACTGCTGTTGGACATGCTGGGTGAGGCCCATGGGAGCCACGGCCCTGCAGCACGTGGGCTGGGCGTGACCCAGCGGACAAGGAGCCCACACCGCCCTGGGCGACGGCGGTGGCTGCGCGAACGGAAACCGCTACTTTCTACTCGCTTCCTCGCTTGGGAATTTCGATGCCGTGAAGAACTCCCATCCGTTCGAAGTGGGTGTAGATCCTGTCGACGTACGTTCCGAAGTCGGGGGATTCGACGAGTGCGAGGGGACGAGGGCGCGGGAGATCGACCACGATTTCATCGACTACCTCGCCGGGGGTCGGGCTCATGACGAAGATCCGGTCGGAGAGGCCGACGGCTTCTTCAACACTATGGGTAATGAAGAGCACAGTGGGCCTGTTGCGCAGCCACAGGGCCTCGAGGTCCGCCCTGACCTGGAGACGGGTCAAGGCATCAAGTGCCCCGAACGGTTCATCAAGCAGGAGCACCGACGGTTCGTGGACGATGGTGCGGATAAGTGACACCCGTTGGCGCATACCGCCGGAGAGCTGGCGCGGGTATTTATCTATTGCCTTCTCAATGTGTAGCTGTTTGAAGAGTTCGGTCGCCCGGGACCGCAGTTCCTTCTTATCCAGCCCACGTATGTCCGCGTGAATCAGGACGTTTTCCATTGCGGTTCTGAAATCCAGCAGGAGGTGGTCCTGGAAGGCGATTCCGATGTCGGTGAAGGGCTTGTTTACCGATGTTCCACCGACACGGATGTCGCCGTCGGATCGTTCCAGGAGCCCCGCGACCATGAGCATAAGGGTGCTCTTGCCGCAACCGGACGGTCCGACGATTGAAATGAATTCCCCGGGCTTGATGTCCATTGAAACGGGCCTGAGCGCCTCAAAAGACTTCCCTGACGGGCTGTTGAACGTTTTGGCGACGCCCTTGATTGAAATGGGCAGGCCTGCCGCCCTTGTCTGCAGTGCTGTGTCGTTCACTGGTGTGCCTTTCTCGATCCGTGCAGTGATGGATCTGAATCCGCATTGTTGACCTCGACCCCTCAAGGTGAGCCCAGACTGTAGGTACTGACGTCTGGTCCTGTGACCCATGGGCAGACCCGGGTGAGTCGTCATGTAGTCCAGGGCCTGCCCAGCTCAATTACTTGCAGCTCTTCAACTCAGAAGCCGGGGGAAGGAAATCGTAGGAGACGGATTTGGCCGTGTCCAAGGGAGCCGGGAGCAGCTTGGCTTTGGTCAGAATGTCGTTGCTTTGCTGCCAGTGTGCAGCCTCGGCCTTACCGATGGCGTTTGCATCCGCAGCACACAGCAGTGGGAGCAGGAACTTAAGTTCTGCCCGTACGGTGTCGTTGGCGGAATCTGGGAGAAGCTGCTTGACGGCTGTCACTGCGTGTTCGGGGTTTTCGCGTGCCGAAGCCCAGCCTTTGAGGCTCGCGGAAACGAATTTCTTGACCGCATCCGGGTTCTTCTCGGCGAAATTTGGGGTGGTAAAAATTGAATGGGCGACTGGGGAGACGCCATGATCAGCGAACGGGAAGTTCTTGAAGTCTGCGTGCTGCTGTTCGAGCGATACTGCCGTGTCCTGGCCGCCCACGATTGCATCAACGTTTCCCTGGAGCAGCGCCGCTGGCATGGAGGCAAAGGGAACGTTGGAAATGGTGACGTCCTTTTCGGTTAGGCCGTTTGCCTCGAGGAACAAGGGGAACAGGAATGCATGGGCGCTACCTTGGGGAACGGCAACGGTTTTGCCCTTGAGGTCCTGTACGGAGTTGATCCCGGATGAATTCAGGACCTGCATGGCAATGTTGGTCACCTGGTTCACGGTTGCAACGATGACCAGCGGGGCGCCCTTTTCAATCTGCTGACTGATGGGCACTGCGTCGGCGATACCGATGTCTGCCTGGCCATTCGCCACGAGCTGGACTGCAGTGCCCGATCCCGTGCCCTGTTCAATTTTTGCGTCAATCCCGGCTTCCTTATACAGGCCGTCCGCCTGGGCGACTGCGAAACCTGCGGTGGAAGCCGACCAGGACCAGTGCATTTGAAAGCGGACTGCGTTTTCACTGCCTGTACCGTTGGCGGAAGGGGTAGCAGCGCAGCCAGAGAGCAGCATTGCCCCCGCGGCGAACGCAGCTGCGAGCAACTTGGTAATGCCTCTTTGCATAACGATTCCTCTAGTTTTTGTTGCCAATAGATTGAAAAGCGTTGGGACCGGCCGATGGTTGGCCCGGAGTCCCTGTGATGTGAGGTTCTAAGCAGCGCGTCGTTGCCACGGCGTCAGCAACCATTCGACTGCCTCCACGAGGTAATTGAGGATCACGCCGATGACCGTCAGGATGACCAGGATCGCGAACATGTATTCGGTGTCCATCGCGCCGCTTGCGCGCAACAGGGCGTAGCCCAGCCCGCTGTTTGAGCCGAGGAACTCCGCGACAAGTGCACCGGTGATGGCAATGGTCGCCGAGGTCTTGATTCCGGAAAAGATCACGGGAAGCGCTGCTGGAAAGCGAAGCGCCCAGAACGTTTGCCAGCGGCTCGCGCCCATCGAGCGCGTCAGGTACAGGAGCCTGTCGTCAAGAATCCGGAACCCACTGATGCTGGCCATCAGCAAGGGAAAGAAGGTGATAAGAACGACCAGCGCAACTTTCGTGTTAAGGCTGAAGCCGAGCCAAACCAGCAGCAGTGGAGCGACGGCGATTTTTGGCACCAGCTGCAGGACTATGACCGGTGGGTAAACCACCTGTTTGGCGGTCTTGGACAAGGCGATGACTAGGCCAAGCGGGATGCCGATGACGATGCTGAGCAAAAGCCCGACCATGAGTACAACGAGAGTGGACTGCGTGTGGACCCAAAGGCTGCCCGCATCAGTGAACAGACGCTTGAAGACAGCAACGGGCCCGGGAAGGAGATATGCCGGAATTTTGAACAGTTCTACCGCTGCAGCCCAAGCCACCAGGATCGCTACGAACACTAGGGGCGGTAACGAAGACCAGGCGATGGAGCCGATTCGCCGTCTCGTGGCGGATGGTTCCCGCGGTTTGCGGGGGGCCATTCCTGACGCCGGCAAGGCAACGGCGGATGCTGTCTGGCTAGGCCGATCAGCGGTGAGGTTTTTCCTCGACATGAACCTTCTCCTCCTTGAGCGGAACAACAATCGCAGCCCAACCCCACTGCTCCCGCAGGCACAAGCGCGATAAGAAGGGGGAAACGGCGCCCAAGCGGGCACCTGGCGCGGTGGTTTCCTCATAGTCCGTCAGCTCTTCGGGACTATGGGGCAGATCACGAAAATCAACTTCTGTGACGATATCCTGCATTGTGGGACATCGTCAATAGAAAAATCCTGTAATGTGAGATCTACTTCACTAACCCGCGGAGGCGGCATTGTCTAGCGACTTCTATGAGCGTTCCAGCCTGAGTCGAAGACTCCCCTGCCTATGGCTGCTGCCGGCACCGGCAACCGACAAGGCGGAGCGGCGACGGCGTGCGCTTCCGGTGCTGTCCTGCAAGACAGTTGCTTAGCCAGCACCCGTCTTGTCCCATCGGGGCAAAGGGCAGATCCATGCAAGTGCCATCGCCATGCTCGTCAGCTTCACTCACTTTCGAGAACATACGGAGGACCCATGCGTACCATTCCCTTTGGACAGACCGACAGCCGGGTGCCCAACATCGTTGCGGGGATGATGCGGATCAGGGAAAGTTCCGACGATGAAGTGCGCGCGCTGTACACGGCGGCGCGTGAAGCCGGGATCGACTTCTTCGACCACGCCGACCTGTACGGCGGCCAGCGGCACACCTGTGAACGTCGCTTCGCCTCAGCCCTAAAGTTGACCTCGTCTGAGCGTGAGCAGATTACGCTGCAAACCAAGACAGGCATTGTTGCTGAGGAGTGGCACTATGACTCCTCGTATGACCACATCATGGCCTCCGCGGAAGGCTCGCTGGAAGCGCTCGGTACCGATTACATCGATGTGCTGCTGCTGCATCGCCCGGACGCGCTCGTAGAGCCTGAAGAAGTCGCACGCGCGTTCGATGACCTGGAGGCCAGCGGGAAAGTCCGGGCTTTTGGCGTCTCCAACCACACGCCCCGCCAGGTCGAGCTACTCAAGACCGCTGTGACTCAACCCATTGTCGCGAATCAGGTGCAACTGTCGCTTACCCACTCCACAATCATCGCCCAAGGCCTCACGTCGAACATGGCCGGCGAGGCGGACTCAATAACCCGTGACGGCGGTGGCATTATCGACTACGCCCGCATCAACAAAATCACCTTGCAAGCATGGTCACCCTTCCAAAAAGGCTTCCAGGACGGGGTGTTCTTCGGCGCCGACGAACACACCAAACTCAATGCCGAACTCGATCGCCTCGCGGCCAAGTATGGAGTGACCACGACTGCCATCGCCACAGCTTGGATCACCCGCCACCCTGCTGAATTCCAGGTCGTCCTCGGGACCACCAAACCTGGCCGAATTATCGACGCTGCGGCAGGCTCTGATATCCCACTAACTCGCGGCGAGTGGTACGGCCTCATACAGGCTGCCGGGCACAAGGTGCCCTAATCCGACGAAGTCGATCTGTCCTCCTGTGGCCCCGCCTGGAGGATAACCGGAAACTACTGGGCAATTCTCGCTAGGTGCCAGTGCCTACCAGAGGCGGCCAGCCCGGAGTTGTGTGGGCGCGTACCGGGCCGGAGGCGGCTTGGTTAGACGCGATGGCTCCCTATTAGCCTGCAACTGCAGGAAGAGATTGTCTTGGATCCGCCCCTGATCCGACTTATTTCATCTATCCGAAAGCCAGGCCAACCGAACGTCCGCAGGCGTAGCGGGGGCCTGCTTAATCTGATTCCGACAGACCCCCGGCTCCGGGTCCTGAGTTGAATCAGCAGGGTGGAGAGACACTGGCTGTTGGATTCCAGCCGCGTGTATGTACTGGGCACCTGCGGTCTTCATGAGCTGTCCGCTGGCTTTGGCCGCCGCGGATGACCCGTAGGAACCACCGCAGACGTCGGCGGAAGATCAACAAACCTGCTGCAGCGAGGGCTGCCGTCTCAGGCCACTTCGGAGCCGGCCAGTTATCGGTGGCTGGTGTGTATCCGCCCGAGGAGAGCCCGGCGTCCCGCTCAAAGTGATTGCGCGATGCGGGAAAGAGGGCATCATCAAGGAAGTAGGCTGCCGGGAAGGCGAACGGGCCTCCCAGGAGGTTGGCTACTGCCCACTGGTCCACGTGGCGTGACTCGTGGTAGCCGAGTTCCTCCTCTTCAGCCCGGGCTTGGGAGATATTGGGGCCATACCTGACGTACAACCGCTCGCCCTCAGTCCCATACCCGTTGATACTCAAGGGCCCGGCGCGCGTTTCACCCGGTGGCATCCACGCGACGAACACGTCACCCAGAGTGCTACCGCCACCGCTTGTCCGGGGAGGCGGCCAGAACATGACCAGCAAGGGTGGGCCGGAACATGACTCCATCCCCAACACCCGGCCGGCCAAGACCCCTACTCCGCTGATGGGCGCAACAAGGACGTTTCGAGTGATGTCCCAGGCAATGGGGGGTGAGATCTGAAGAAAAGGCTCCGGCCGGATTTGGCCGTCGGCCGTGATGTGACTGTGGCAGATGATCTGCGGCGCAATGCCCTCGAGGGCGCGAGCAGCAGCCCCCGCGATCAGCAGCGCCGCAACCAGGAAGACTGCCACGTTGCGTTTCCTCATGTGCGATGCGCAGGTCCGGCACGTTACCGCCCGCCGCAGCCTGCGGGCACGGAAACGCGGCAAGGACCAAACCAGACCGGCGATGCCGAAACAGACACCACACGCAAGAGCACGGAGGAGCGAACGAATACGTCTTACTGCGCGGACCGCCATGCGCGTTCACCTCGCCAAGCCGCCGTCAGCCCAAAAAAGACACTAGCTACTGCTTCATGTTCTCCGCCGGACGCGGGTATTTCAACGAATCGAGATAACCCACAATTTGTGAGAGACGGGCGTTGAAAGGGGAGCCCACGGACAGAAGTGCACGGGGCTCCCCATACGTCACTTCAGATTGCCGCGGAAGAACTCGGTGAGTTTGTCGAAGGGGATAAGGCCGACCCGGTCGTAAAGATCGACATGGCCGGCTCCCGGGACCCAGAAGAGTTCCTTCGGGCCGGTGGCGAGCCGGTAGGCTTCTTCACTGAACTCCCGCGAATGTGCCTGGTCACCGGTGATAAACAGCAGCGGCCTCGGTGCGACCAACTCCAGGTCCCTGAACGGGTGGAAGTTCATGAACTTGGTGTTGGTGGCCAGGGCGGGGTGCGTGGTGGTGTTCGGGTGGTATCCGCGCTGCGTGCGGTAAAAGTCGTAAAACTCCCGGTCAACTGCAGTGGAAGCTGCGGTGAGCTCTTCCGGCGTACCGCCGGTGTACTGGATTGCACCGCCTGAGAATTCGACGTCCCGCTGCGCGGCCGCCTCGGCGATGATGGCCTTGCGCTGTTCCAAGGTGACGGATTTCCGCAGCCCGTCACGGTTGGCGGCACCCATGTCATACATGCTCACCGTGGCGATGGCCTTGATCCGGGGGTCAATCTTGGCCGCGCTGATCACGAAGCTGCCGCTACCGCAGATCCCGATGGCGCCGACGCGCTCCTTGTCCACGAAGGGCCGTGAGCGCAGGTAGTCCACGGCGGCGCTGAAGTCCTCAGCGTAGACGTCGGGCAGCACAGCGTTTCCCGGCTTTCCGGCGCTTTCTCCCCAGAAGGACAGGTCGAAGGAGAGCGTGACGTAACCCTGCTCGGCCATCTTGGTGGCGTAAAGGTTGGCGCTCTGTTCCTTCACGGCGCCCATGGGGTGGCCCACCACCAACGCCGGGTTGGTGGTGCTGCGGTTCAGGCTGTTGGGAACGAACAGGTTGCCGACAACCATCATCTCGTACCGGTTCTTGAATGAGATCTTCCGGACGGTGACCTGGTCGCTGGTGTAGAAGTTGTCCGCGCCGTTAGAGGTGTCCCCCGGAGCCAGGTCTTTTCGGTCGGCCGGAGCAGCGAAGGCCTGCTCTGCTCCTGTCAGGCCCGCCGCACTGGCCAACCCGAGAGCCGCCGCACCGGCGCCTGTCAGCTTGATCAGGTTGCGGCGTGATACACCGCGCTCCCCTGTTGCTCCGGCGCTCATGTTGTGGTTTACGTCGAAGTTCGTGCTCATCGTATCTATCCTCGTGATCGTCGGTTACGTATCTTGGTGCGTTTCGGTCGCACTCTCGAGCAAAACACGGCCCGATCGTGCAGTGAGAGTCCCTGCTGGAACGGGTTATGCCAGAACCCCTCTAAAATTCGTGCCCGTTCAACAGCCAAAAATTATGCGCAATGGCCTACTCCTCGTCGAGGATGTAGCACTGGAGGTATTGCGGCGCTAGAGCCGCTGCCGGGCAAATGGCGCCCCTGCCAACCCCTTCCATGCCGACTATCACCGGCCGAGTGGCAGAACCCACGTCCTGCATTAATGAGCGCTATCGGCGTCATGTTGTGCCTGGTCCCTCGGGGACAGAGACAAGGTCATTGGCGCGGGAGCGTTTGGGCCTGGTGAAAAAAGCTAGTCAGACTGCCGGGTTCTGAGTCCTCCGCACTCTCGTAGACTGCTGCTCCAGTAGCTCAGCAGGCGGAACAAGTGGACGGGTCTGGGCGGCGGGACTAGCGGCTCGGGGCGTGTGCCGACACCACTTCAGCGATGTTCACTGTGACGGCCCAGGATGCGAGGAGTTTCAGTGCTTCCTCAGTGGAACTGCCGGGTGTGGCGGGATAAACCGTCAGGGAGTGTCCAGGATCGTCGTCCAGGCCCAGCACCTGATAATTCAGTTCGAGGAGGCCGACCACGGAGTGCTGGAAAAGCTTTGTCCCTGCGTAATGGCGACGGACGTTATGCGCCGCCCAGCGCATGCGGAATTCGTCGCTGCGCATGGACAGCTCTCCGATAAGCTCTGCGATGCCTTTGTCGTGGGGCGTGCGGCCTGCCTCACGGCGCAGGATGGCGACGTTGGTATTCGCCGCCCTCTCCCAGTCAGGGTAGAAGTCATGCGCACGGGGGTCGAGGAAGATGAAACGGGAGTGGTTGGCCGGCCGGGCCGTACTGCGGTACATGTCGGAGTACAGGGCGTAGCCCAACGTGTTGGCGGCCACGATGTCCATGCGGTTGTTTCCGATAAAGGCCGGAGCTCCGGTGATGGTGTCTAGGAGGTATTGAAGCTCAGATCGGACCCCTGCAGGGGCGGGTGCTGTGGCACGCTTCCTGCCCGTCATGTTGGCGGTGCGCGCGAGGTCGTAGAGGTGGTCATGTTCAGCGCGGTCCAGCTCTAACGCCCGGGCGATGGCGTCCAGGACACTGTCGGAGACCCCGGTGAGGTTTCCGCGTTCCAGCCGTGTGTAGTAGTCAACACTGACCCCTGCCAGACGGGCGACTTCTTCACGGCGCAGCCCCGGCACTCTGCGTCGGCCGCCAAACGTTTCCAGCCCCGCCTGCTGAGGCGAGATGCGTCCACGGCGCGTCGAAAGGAACTGTCGTACCTCGTCTCTGCTATTCACATAGACAGGTTACGTTGGATCAGAAAAGCGTTGGGAGGCTCTGCCATAACCGGTTCTGGCAGGCCCCCCAGCGGAAGGTGCCACACTTTAGCTCCGGGTGTATGGGCCGATGCCACCGACCGACAGGTGCGGGCAGCGTGAGCAGGGGGAAGTGTCCTGCCTGCGGATCTCGTACCCGCTTCTTCCCCCCTTTTCGAGGGATGGCGCGACCGCTGCTAGCCCGGAATGGACCAGAACGTGAAGGGGCCCTGACAGAGACTCCCTCGGTCACCGCACAGCGCATAGCCTTTCGATATGGAAGATTTTGCTGACACTGGCACTGACGAAGTCAGCTCAATGTATGCAGGTCTGCGCTACTGATGAGCAGGAATGCGAACGGTGGCGAAAGGCGCCGCGCCGGTCAGCTACTCTTGTGGCTTTTCCTGCTCGTGATGCTCGCGTCGGCTCTGGCACGCCTCGGGCCCAGCCTGCTCAGCAGCTTGCGGATCCAGGAAAGCTGGATGCGAGGAGGACCAGAGTGCATCGTCAGGACCGCCGAGGGAGAGGTTGAGCTCAACCGGGACGAGGCACAGTTGGCCACGACAGCGGCTGCGCTCTCGGCCCGCGGGGTGGAAGCCCCTGATACCTCCGGAATCGAGGAGTCGGTGCTGCAGAGGCTGACTGAGGGGCCCTTCGAAGACGCTGGCGGCAGTCTCACTTGTCAGGGGCGGGCCTCCCCTAATCTGCAAGAACAGCAACTGACCGTCACCGGCCTGACACCGCGGGCCGAGCGGCTGCGCGCCGCGATGATCGAGGTGTTCGGTGAGCAAAGCCTAGGCGGCTTCGCCCCAGGTGGCATCAGTCAGGGCCACGGAGCAGAGTCAACGCACTATGACGGCCGGGCCATCGATATCTTCTTTCGTCCCGTGAGCGAGGAGAACCGGCGTGACGGGTGGATCTTGGCCCACTGGCTCATCGCTCACGCCGAGGATCTCGGCGTCCAGTACGTAATCTTCGACGATCGATTGTGGAGCGTACACAGCACCCGGGGACAGTGGCAGGACTACGACGCACCTGAACCGAGCAACGCGATCCTACGACACCTCGATCACGTGCACGTGGACGTTCTGCGTGGAAGTCCCAACTAATGGGGAGGCTCGGGCTGTGCTGTTCCCAGGTGATGAACATCGCAGGCTCGAGGGTTGGCATTGCCAGGCCGCACCCCAACAGAGGGGCGGTGGTTAATCTAAACCCGCGTCTGGTTTAGGGGTTCTGCCAGTACCAGTTACAGCAGGGACTCCCTAGAACGATCACAAGCTGTTTTGCTCGAAGTAACGAGGAATTACATCAGAAGCCGTAAGCAACCAGCGAGGGAAAGGAATGTCCAGAAATGCGAAGCGTTGGAACGGACCGGCTCGACCTTCATCCAATCAAGAGCGCGTCCTATAAAACCCGGGCTGGCGCCGGGGGTCGCCGCACCAGATTCGCCGCGTCCCTTTTCACTTCGATAATGCTTGCCGTGCTCCCCGTGAACGCTGCGCAGGCGCATCACGGGTTCGCCGATTTCGACACTGACCGCCTCCACTACATCTCGGGTACCGTCTCTCAGGTTCGCTGGGGAGAACCGCACTCCTACTTCAAGGTGGCCCTCGACAAAGATCTCCCTGCTGACACTCCCGAACTGGCGCTGCCGGAGCAGCTGCGAGCTCCGGAGGACAGTGGCCCTATCAAAGCGGCACCGTCCTACAACGGTTCCCACCAAGCACTGGAAGTCGTCATCGCACCCCCGAGCTACACAGGCAGATGGGGTCTTGACCGCTCGCTCGTAGACGGCGAGCGGGTCGAAGCCGTCGGGTATATAGGCAGGAGCCACAACGATGAGTTTCGTCCCGTCGTGTTCTGGTACGAAGACGGCCACCCGGTCAATCAAGTACTGGGTAGCAAGTTGCCAGCAACGCCCCTGGCGGTGCCATACCCCGCGGCCGGAGAACCTGGCACAGGTGCACCCGCTGCCGACGGGTCTGCCGCTCAGAGCAGCCAGGATGAGCCGACGACAGAACAGGTTTCCGAGAGCATGCCATCGACTGCCGGCGTGATCTTGGCCGGCGCCTTACTGGTCGCCGCCGCAGGCGGAGCCCTCTACCTGCGGGCACGCTCGCGTCGAGTCTGACGACACCCACGATGGACGACTTCTTCGCCTGGCTCGAGAACGCGGCATTCGCTGAAGCCATCCGTGGCACGACCTACCTCTATCCGATGCTCGAGAGTATCCACATCATCGGCATCGCCCTGCTCGTCGGCCCGGCTGCGGCCTTCGAGCTTCGTCTGTTGGGACTCGGCCAGCACAAGCTGCCGGTTACGGAAGCCGCGAAGTATCTCCTTCCCATCTCACGCCTCGGCCTCGGGATCGCGGTAATCACTGGTGTGGTCATGTTCGTGCCTGGTGCGAGCCTCATCGCTGATCGCGGCAGCGCCCCTTGGAAGCTCGGCCTCCTATTGATCGCAGGACTGAACATTCTGATTTTCCACAAGGGAACCTACCGCAGTGTCGGCGACTGGGATCTGAACCGGACCCCTATGCCTGCACGACTCGCGGCTGCAGTCTCTCTCGCCTCATGGATGGGAGTCACGGTTGCGGGAAGGTTCCTGGCGTACACGTGACGGGCCGAGGCGCACGACCGAGCTTCGACCAAGAAACCTACAATAGACGGGCCCTAACTGGCCGAAGAACGCCCGTCCATTAGAGACCAGCCACAGCACGTGATCAACAGATTTGAGTACACCCTAACCTGACGTCGGATGCAGCCCGGAAAGTCGTCAGAATAGGGTCCCGATCAGCGTTTCTGGACGTATTTCCAAGGAGATCTAAGATTTCAACCTGACATTCGGCAGTGTTGGCTGATGGGTGCTTAAGCAGCGCCTAAGGATCGGACACGGGGCGCCCTTGGTCATCGAGCTGGCGCTAGGGAGTAGCCCATGAATCAACGCCGCTCCCTCCCCCGTCAGTTTCCCTGATTCGCGGGGGCTTCTATTGAACGTAACTCAGCCGGGTGCCAAAGCCCTATCCCATCGTGCTCCGGGCCGGGTGGGCGGTGGTGTCGTAGGCGCGGATGATGGCGTCGGAACTGGCGGTCCCGACGCTGACGCGTAGCTGCAGAACGCGGTTGTTCGGCACCGAAATGCTGCCCAGGTCGAAGTCGACAGAGACCCAGGAAGCGCTGCCGCCGCTCCAGCTGCCCTGGCTGGTGATACTCACTGGGGTGCTGGCTGCTGTGCAGTTGTTGGAGCCCGGGTTGCAGATGTAGAGGTTGGCGGTGAGGCTTCCGGCCTTGGTGATGCTGAAGTCTTTCATCGCGGTCCACAGCCGCGCTTTGGCGTTTCCGGTGATGACGGCTGACGCGCGTGCCGGCATCGCCCACCGCTGCATTGTCATTTCGACGATCTGGTCGAGTAAGCCGGTTTCCTTCGCGATGAGCGCTGCTTCGGACCGCCGGATGGACGGTCAGCTGCGTCCTCTGCAGATCGGTCGGGGGTGGAAGGCGACAGTCTGGAGGTTCCGATGTCCGGATCGGGGAGCGCCCGCGGGGCGGCGATGGCCGCGAGATGAGCGTGCTCTAGATACTAACCGCGCCCGGTATCACAAGGTTTTGCACCCTTTTCAACGAACTTATTCGGACATGTGCATTCGAAGGAGTAGTTGTTCATCAATCCATATCTCGAGGAATTTGTCCGCGAACCCAAATTCAAACCAACTACCGGCAAGGCGCAAGGAGCGGATCTTATCACCATCCGATAATTTGTATGAGTGTCTCCTTAGAGCGCGATACGTCAGCCCGCTCTCTTCTACCTGGACACCATCGATCGATAAATTACCCTTCCTCCACCCCTCCCGGAACTCAATCGAGTGTTTCTCCTGAGTGAGCGTGACTTCCACACGCCAGTCTGATTTCCATTTGCTGAGTCGAGTGCCGCGCGCAGCCCAGGGCGTCCCCGACACAGGGTTCGGAACCGATGACACAATGGCGTGTTCATCTGGAGAATTGGCGTCGCCCGAGCGCGTCGGAGGCCCATATCGCCCGTCATCGCTTGGGCTAGGGGTCTGAATAGGCTCCGGGATCGGAAGACGTACTCGGGAATTCGTGCCCGGATGTCCGCGTTGTGGAACGTCGAAAATGCGTCCATCGGGGGCACGGAGGTAGAGCACCGGAGTGGCCCATTCCAGGGGATTCGGCTCATCCCGGATTGCATTACGGGCTGCGGCCATTGCGGCGTCAAGTGGATAGCCGTTGGCAACAGTTTCGTACAGACTTTGGGCGAAAGCGATGGCGGCCCTGTCCGTTATCTCAAATTGCATGGCCACCACGGCTGGAATGCCTTGGTAAATGAGGCTTTGTGCGACGCCCGAATATGGATCCCGGAGACCACCCCGCGCACCTTCACACGCATTAAGCACTACCAGTCGCAGACTCTTGTGATCATGCAGGATCGCACCGATATCCGTTCCGCTGACCAGGTGTGCCTGTCCAGCGCGGTCTTCTAGCGCGAGGACGCCATCTTGCCCTTCCGAGTCGTAGCGTCCATGGCCGATGAAGTGGAAAACGTGGTACTGACCAGTCATCAAATTACGGCGTAGGTCAGCAAGCGATCCGACAGGAACTCGGTCCAGCTGTACCAGGCCTTCTTGTTGCAGCCCGTCCAGCGCCTGACGAATTTTGTTCCACTCTGCCAACGCGTCTAGGGGCTCGAAGTCACTGGGACTCGAGGCCATCACGAGAATACGCAATGGAGGATCCACCGCAAGGGGCCGGATTCGACCTTGCAGTTCTAGATATCGAACGACTGGCGTCCACTCAGATAGGGCCAAATACCGGCGGAGATCGCCATGGTACAAATATTCCCATGGCAGATCAGCCAACTCTGGACAATCTGAAAGCCGCAAGCGCACGCGGAGTCCGGTGTTGTCCATACCCTCAACGTGATCAAGACTGGTGGTCAACGCCGAACGCAGCCGATCTTTGAATACCGCATCGAAAAGTTTGGCACCAAAGTCGAGTACAGCCGCGGCCTCAGGCGACTTGATGCCTCGAACGACTTGGCGACGTGGGCGGCCAACCCTCAAAAGAAAGTTTTCAAGCTCCAGGTCCGAGAACGGAACCTTCACTGGGACCGGCAGAACCTCCCCCGCCGGAGACTTGAGCACGCGGGCCTGATAGCCACCCTGACGTGTGGGCTCAAATAGTAGGTCGAAATCCAAGTAAGCGTGCTGTGGCATCATGATCAAGTCTTACCGATAGTTGCCTCGGCTATGTTTTCGTCCCGTCAGGCCTAGGTAGATCCCGGGCGACGATGCCACGTCATCGACACTTTAAAGTTTCCGCTGGTGCTCGCTCCAGCGACAAATGCGCCGACCTCGGCGCTAAGCTGAAGCCCGAATTCAACTTGTATCTGCTCCGGCGTCTCCGCAAGCGACCTCAGCTGGTTCAGCAGACCTTGTACGGCAGGCTGCACGCGAGCCACTGCGCGTTCGAAGCTTTGCTGGGCTTGCTCGACCACTCGATCATCTCGGTCGCCCCAACCTCGTCTGGTCTCACCGTCAGCACTTCTCCCGTCGAAAACTTGGACGAGGATGCTGTCGCCGTTTTCAAGGGGAAATTCCACCAGTTTTGAATCAGTTCCCATAACCTTCTCCTGTCCTCCCTCCGGATTTAGTCCCTATTCGAATTGAAGACATTCCAATCGGGCGTTTTGGGGTGATCACTTTGACTGAGCAAAGGGCAGTGTTAATGCCGTTTAAACTTGGCGTTGATGAATCCGGCGCTCACATCGTTCACAGTGGACCCGTAGCGGACTTTAGTCAATACTCGGGTCAATAACGCGGGGACCAGGAGTTCACGAGTCTCCGTGTTCTCTCTTGCGTATGGTCGGTCTGCCTCAAGAATCTGTGGGGGCGGGTTGGGCTGGACCTGACGCTGCAGCTTGCCCAACGGTGTCGGCCCTCTAAGATGACCGCAGCCAGGCCCGTCCCGACAAATTGTCGCGGGGACCCCAAACCGGCAACCTCCGGAAGGACAAAGGACGGGTTGGAATAGAAATCATCGTGCCCAGGTATCAGCGATGGTCGCTACGATGACCGTTCCCTTCCCAAGCAGCGGGAAGGGAACGGAGGACCGGGTAGTCGGCCACCGACCGGCAGACGGTGTCGGTCGCTATACATGGCAGGGACCCCTGACCTGTCTGCGGACCGCAACAGATCAACGCAGCGACCCGGCCAGAGCGTTGCGCGCAATTATCCAGAGGTGTCCGGACAATTGGTTTCGCTGCCCACAGCCGGGGACAATCCTGGAGGGGTTATCCACCGCTACTGCTGCTGAGGGGAGCTTTCCTGGTGGCTCCCGATTTCCGGCCGTGGATAACCCGGATTGACCCCAACTTTGGACAGCCGTCGTAGTCACCTTGAGTGAGGGCAACGGCCGGTTTAGAACAGTCCTGCGGGTGGTTCCTCGCAGGGTAGTGGTGCGAGTTTGGAGCGGTGGCCGTCGTCCGGGGTGCAGCCTTTGAACGGCCCGTCTGTTGAGAGCAGGACGGACATGTGGTGGTCTGCGTGGTCGCGCCACCACACGCTCATCCCTGTGGTGCCGTCCAGGCGCAGGAACTCCCAGGCACGCCAGAGCGCTTCGAGGCGGCTGATCGCTTCGGCGTGTTTCCACCATTGCGGGCACCAAGTCACCCCGCCCTGCACGTTGAGCTGGCGGCGGTAAGTGACGGCTAGCTTGCCGCTGACGAACTCGGCGACGTTCGGGTAGAACAGCTCAGGGGCGTCGGCATCGTCATCAGTCGACGCGGTAGGGGCTGCGGTGTGCTCGAGTTCGTCGTCCCACTCCCCGAGGCCCTCACTCATGAGAGGAACCCGCGGTGATCCACCGGTGCCCTGCTGCAGCCGCCGGCTTGTTAGCCGGGTCATGTGCGGTGATCGAGGCGCGTACCGCTTCAGCGTGCGGCCCGTTCATCCACGGCACTGTCTCCAGCAGCGCGGCGGGGGCGCCGGAGGCGAACATGATGGCCCGGCCACGGGGGAAGGCGGCGAGGTCCGACACGTCCAGGGTGCGTTCTTTGCGGTCGTTGTCGTGGTTGTAGGAGGTGCCTTGTTTGGAGCGGCTTCTGGTCATGTTGGAGTACCGGTACTCGCCCACGAGCTGTGCGAGCTCGTTGAGGAATTCGGCTTCGGCGACGCCGCCGCCGTAGACCTTGATGTTGGAGGCGGACCAGAGTTTGCGCATCCCGTCGCGGCCCCAGACTTCTACGCCTTGGGACCAGGACTGGAGGATGGTCATCAGGACGATGCCGCGGGAGCCGTAGTGACTGTAGAGGTTGGGCAGTTCACGCCACCGGCAGACGTTGGCTGCTTCGTCGAGAACACCGACCATGGGCGTGGCCACCCGCCCGCCGGGTGAGTGGACGGCGAGTTCTTCGGCGGCCTCAACCGTGGCCACGGTCAGTGCTGTCACGAGCGGGCCGGCGGTGCCTTTGCCTTCCTTGGACAAGCTGTACAGCGTGCCTTTGGAGCGGACGAATTCTGCCGGGTCGAACTGGGGCCGGGTGTCGTTCTCGCCCTGCGGGGTCACCCACCGGGCGACCTGGCGGTTGGTGAGGCAGGAGGCCATCTGCAGCGCCGTGCCGTACACGCCGCCGCGCTGCTTCTCGGGGGCATTGATGACGCCACCGACGGCGTTGGCGGTCTGGGCGAAGCCGTGGGCCTTGAGGATGTCCACTGCTTCATCCTCGGCGGGGCGGGTGAGCCAGGTGTGAACCTGGGTGATGGGCCGGCCGTCGAGGGCAGCGGCGAGCAGGAGGCCGGCGAGGAGATCCTGCCCGGCCGGGTCGAAGTAGGCGTCCGTTTTGGCGTCCGGGCCGCGGGAGCCGGCGGCGAAGTGATCGGCCAGGCGCGCCGCGCGCACTTCGTCCGTGACGTAGGACAGGGGGTTCCACCACCAGGAAGGTTCCTCGAGGGCGACTGACTGCGGGTCGAACACCCACACCGGGCCCTCTGCGGCGCGGACGTCGCGGGTTCCGTCGACGATGTCCCGCTTGTTCGAGGTCACCAATGCGGCGCCCGGGGCTGCGAGGATTGCCGGGATGGCCCGGGAGGTGGTCTTGCCCGTGCGGGGTCCCCAGATGTCGATGTGCATGTCTTCCCAGGAGCCGTAGACCATCTGCCCGCCCAGGACGGTCTTACCGACGGGGACGCCGGGTGATCCTTTCACTCCGAGGCGTTCGGCGGTGGCCGTGGCGCCGCGCAGGCTCAGTGCGCGCAGGTCGCGGCCTTTGGCCATGTGCTGGGCTGCGGCGTCCACGCGGGAGCGTTTGGACCGTCGGCGCAGGACCGCTCGGACCACCAGGACGGCCACGACGATGATGAGGACACCGAAGCCGATCAGTACCCCTGTGGCGGCCGGCGGCCAGATGACCTTGTGCGAGAGCAGGCCGAAGACCAGTTCAAACGGGTTGGCCGGCAGCTTCTGCCCGTCATTGGACAGCAGTGAGCCCAGGTGCACGGCGCCGGTTACCGAGCCGACGCCGAGGACCACGACGGTGATGAAGATCCAGAGCAGGATTGTTTCGGTGTCGAGCTGTGAACGTTTGCCGCTGCTTGGTGCGCCCATCAGTTCTCCCCTTCGCCGTTGCGGCTGATCGTCCAGCGCTTGTTCGTGTCGTGCAGTTTTTCCTCGACGGTGGTCAGTTTGAGGGCGACGGGGATGCCGGGCCGGCCGCCGACTTTGAAGAGGAACTTGCCCAGGCCCGGGCGGACGCGTTTGCGGGATCCGCCGACGTCGGTCCATGACCCCGGGTCAGCCCAGGAGATGAGGCGGGCTTGCTCGGCCCGGGAGAGGGTGACGGCTTTGTTGAGTTTTTCCATTTCGGCTCCGGGGAGTGCGCCGCAGACGACCATGCCGGAGCGTTCGACGAAGCCGCGGGCTTTCATCCGTTCGGCCTCGGTGGGCAGGGCTTCGAGGTCGCTCATGGTGTGCGTGATCATGGCCTGCCCGACGCCCTCGGTCCGGTTCAGGCGGGTCAGGGAGTCGACCCGGTCGACCATGCCTTCACCGGAGCGCAGTGCCCGCCAGAGTTCGTCCATGACAACGAAGTAGTTCCGGCGCGGTTCCAGGCCGGCGTCGGCCAGGGTGTGGGCGACCTGGACGGTGGCGAACCCGGTGGACCAGCAGGCCAGCAGGCAGGCCGCCTGGATGTCGCGCTGCGTGTCGGAGATCCCTGACAGGTCGAAGACCACGGGTTTGGTCAGGTCCATCGGCTGGTCGGTGGGCTGGGAGAACATGTCCGAGAACCGGCCCGAGCCGTTCAGGGAGTACAGCGATTGGCGCAGCTGGTCTGTTGCGTCGAGGTACCGGCTCATGTCGCCACGATCCAAGGCAATGGCCCGCAGCTCGTCGGGCGCGTCTTTGATGACCTCGATCAGGTCCCCGATCAGGGGCACGCGGTCCAGGCGCTCGTCCAGGATGTGCAGGGCCCGGTCGATCAGGGATTCCTCGTGGGCGCTGGGCTTGGCGTTCCGCACGATGGTGATCAGCGCCGTAATCATGTTCAGGCGCCGGTTGTGCGAGTCGGCCATCAGCTGTTCGGCCAGCTTCTCCGCCTTCACCGCTGCAGCGAGCAGCGGCACGGCCGCGGCCTGGTTGCTTTCTGGATCGTTCAGGGCCCGGTTCGCGTTGGTCCGGTGTTCTTCGGCGGAGGCGAGGAGCCTGGCGGCGGCGCCGGTGGCTTCACCGGGGTCCAGGACGTTCAGGTGGCCCCGTCCGGGGCCCAGGCTGATGACCTGTCCGCCGAGGGCTTCGATCAGGTCGACGTAGTCCGGCTTCAGGTCCCCGAGGATCAACGGGTTGATGCTCCTCCCTGCCAGGCCGAGGACGATGTGCCGGACCAGGGTGGACTTGCCGTAGTGCGGCAGGCCGAGGACAAACATGGAGGGGTTGTTGATCATGCCGTGCATGAACCAGCTGATCGGATCAGCCCCGAACGGGGCCCCGGTGTCGGTGTGAACACCGATCGGCACCCCCAGGATCGGCGTCCCACTGCCGCCCACGAATGGCCAGAGACCGCAGACTTGGACCGAGGTTCCGCGCCATTCGTCGGCGGCCGTGACGTAGACGGCTTCGCCCTGACCTTGGCCGCGCCAGCCCCGCAGGCCCGGGCGGCGGGCAACCGCGGCCGCGAGCCTGGTCGCAGGGGGCTGCTTAGTGGCGGGGGCTTGGGTGCGCTTGGGCGTGGTTTTGCTGCCGAACATCACATGGCCTCGCGGATCTCTTCGGGGACCTTCAGGTGCTTGGGCAGGACCAGTCCCAGCGGCAGGGACGCGGCGAAGGCGGAATCCTGTGAGCCGTAGGCGCGCCGTAACAGCAGGCGTGCCGAGGGGCCGAGGTTGCCTTCCACCACGGCCACGGCGTCATCGAGGTCACGGGCGGACAGCACCGTCGCGGTGACGACCATGCCGAAGTTGACTAGCCCTGCCCCTTTGGCTTCCTCCGCTGCGGTGGCCTGGGCTGCGCGTGCGTCGACCAGGGCGCGGGCTGTGGGCCGGTTGGTCGAGGACGCCCGGGTGAGGGCGTTTGTCTGGTCCGACTCCACGATGGCGGCCGCGCGGCCGGCTTCGATCGGCCGGTACAGCAGAGTGACCCGTTTACGGGCAATCTCCCCGTGCGGTGCGACCAGGCGGGCCAAGGCTGAGGCCAGGATGTGGCCGCGGGGTGCGCCCGTCATGGACCAGGACACCGAGTGCCCGGAATCGTGGCGGTAGCCGTCCCAGTCGGCTTGGTGGGCGGACGGTCCGACGTCGCTCCAGTCCAGCTCAACGGGCGTGCCCTGGTAATGGGCTTCGTCGATGAGCCGTGCCGCAGCAGGGTCGTACGCGACCCGGACGACCTCACACAGTTCCTGGGCGTCCAACGGTGCGCACGCGCCGGCGCCGGTGGATTCCAGCCGCTCGGTGAGGCTGGGAAGCCGTGACGCGAGATCCTTTGCGATCTCGTCGGCGGTGCGCCGCTTGCCGCCTGCCCGGGCGGCCGCGCTGAATGTCAGAGCGACCCAGGCCCGGATGGTGGCAGATCCCTGCGGGTAGGTTCTCAGGGCCTCCCGGAGCATGGCCTTGGCAATGGCGGGAGCGTCGTCGTGGATGTTCGACTCAACTTCCCGGCGCAGCCGCGCCCCGGAATCGGGGGCAGTTTCGACCGTGACGGAGGCAGCCACGACGGCAGGTTCATTCGACAACGAAGCCAGCCACCCGCCCCAGTTAGCCACCCACGCATCAATCTGTTCGGGATCGACCAACGACGCCCCGTCCGGCTGCGTCCCGAAAACAACGGTGTAGTGCGCGGTGGAAGGAAGGTGGATCAACGCGAACGGGCGCCCGTAGGAGTCGGTGAACTCGTACAGCTTGGAACCGGCAGCGATCCCCGGCAGCTGAAACTCGCCCCAGGGCGTCAGTCCCAACGGGCCGGAACGGTAGATGTTCGTCTTCCTGAGCCGCCCCAGGCCGAACGCCAAACGGCCGAAGACCCGCTCCCCCACAGACTTGTTGTGCTTGTCGGTCACCGAGACGACGGCCAGCGCCAACCCCAGGACGAGCAGAGCAACCAGCCCCGCGAACCAGCCGCCGACGAAGAAACAAATCACCGTCATGATGAGGCCAACAAACAATCCTGCTGTGGCCAGCCCGCCAAGAGTACCGATCCCGGCCTTCCGCGGACGTCGCCAATTGCCGTAGGTCGGTTCCCTGTAGGTGTTCTCGATCGCTGCCATCTCAGGCACCCCCCGTTGAATCATCAGTCATAGTCTTCGCAGCACCGGCGGCAGCCTGGCCGGCCTCAACGCCCTTCTGCGCCGCGATCACGCCGAGTGCAGCAGGTCCCGCCGCGGCTGCCCCGCCGGCCGCCGCGCCGGAGGCTGCACCGCTGCCCCCAGTAGCCGTGGCACCGCCGCCGGCGGTTTCTGTTGCGGCAGCCTCAGTACCGGCTCCAGACGGGCCGGCCGCGGATGTGCCCTCTCCCCCGGTCTCGCCCGGTGTCCCCGACGAACCGGCCGTTCCGGTATCACCGGCCCCTGATGGTCCCTCGGGTCCCCCTGATCCGCTGGAGCTGCCCGCCGGTGCGGAATTAACCGAACCGCCGCTGCCACCGCCACGGCCGGCGCTGCCCATGCTGACAGCGCCGGAAGCCAGTGCGCCGACCGTTCCCGCAGCCAAAGCTCCACCCCCGCCGGCAACGGCACCTACCATCGGTGTCACGAAGCGCATCAGCGCGGGCATGGCAAACAAAGCAATGACCATCAAGGCCAAACCGGTGATTGTCGTCATCAGTGCTGAGCCGAAGTCCTTGCCGTCACCAGCGTTCCCGAAGATCTTGCTGCCGCTCAGTTGGAAGGCCGTGGCGTAGACGATGGCGGCCGCGGGCTTGTAGAGAATGAAGGCGAACAGCCAGGCGGTGCACTTCTGGAACCAGCCCTTGCCAGCTTCCGTGTTCGTAAAGGCTGCAGCCGTGGGAAAGATCCCTGTCAGGATGACGAGCAGGCCACCGCGGACGATCATGAGGACGATCTGCATTACGGAGGCCAGAATCGCGATCAGCCCCAGGAGGATGATCATGATCGACCCGATCGGGCTGGTGGCCGAAAGTTGCAACAGGGACGTGATGTTCTCGTTGAACGACGTCCCATCCGTGGAGCTCTCGATGATCCAGGCGGAGAATTTGTCGGCCGCGACCGTCAGAAGGCCCACTGCCGCTACGCCTGCGCCAGAGACGACGACCAGGGTCGCCAGCGAACGCCCCAGATCACGCAAGGGTGCGCCCCTGCGTTCGATCACCATCTTTGCCGCGCCCACAAGGACAGACAGCACAGCCAGTGACGCAGTCCAAAAATAGAGACTGTTCTGCAGGAACAAGACCGGATCACTCGCGGTAGAACCTCCCGGTGCGGAGGTAAGGTCGGGAGTTCCCACATTGACCCAGAACGTCCCGAGCGTCTTCACAGTCTGTCCTACGGCATCAGCAATCGCTTTTGCCATGTTCTTGATCGCATCATTGGCGGCGTCCTCGATTGCCGCACCTGCGTGGCAGCCGATGCTAAAGGCGTCCCATCCTTCGCAGGCCATCAGACACCAGACCAGGGAATGAACCCGGACAAGTCACTTATCTGTCCCCCGCCCGTGCTGCCGGTTGCCGGAACAACAACCTTCCAGTCTCCGCCATGCCACTGAAGCGGAACAGGCACCGAAACCAGCGCACCGTTGCTGCCCTTTGCTGCAATCACGATCACCGCGCGATCGGCGACATATGAGCGGATCTGGAACCCTGCGATCTGCGCCGTGACAGCTGATGTCTCTTGCGGCTCAGGCTGATTCAGCAGTGCATCTCGTTCGGGACTAGGAACTGCTAACTGCTCGTAGACGAGTCGAGCCTTCCCTGTAGCGGACAGCACGGCGACGTTCGACGCCGCATATAGCGCCCCTGTGGGTGAGTGTGCGAAGCAGGAGCGGAGGCCGTTGGCTTCGGTCTTGCCGGGGCCGAACTGGGTAGGCGATGTCGGTGCGGCGACTTTTCCCACCAGTTCCCATTTGGTGTCAGCCGGAGCGGTGGCTGGTTTGGCCTGATCGCCCGAAGGCAAGCCGCAGACACTGTCGGCGGCTGCCTCGCTGGGCTGCGTGCTGGCGGTGGCAGATCCGGCGTTGCTTGGCTCGGCTGTCGGGGTTTCTCCCCCTTTGGGGAGCAGGGCCAGGATGATCCCAAGTGCGACTATGATCGCCACGACAACGGCCGAGATGATGAACTTAGGTTTGGTCAGCGGGTTCTGGTCTTCGTTCACTGTCGGTTCAGTCATGGCTTTCGCTCCTTAGACCAGGGCGCCTACGACACCGCCTGCGGAGGCGGCCAGGATGCAACCGCCCAGGACCCATGCGAGGCGGCCGGCGTGCTCGCCGCCTTCGCCGCGTCGGTTGTTGATCATCATCGTTCCGGCGGTGATCAGGATGCCGGCCACTGCCAGGCCGAAGACGATCCAGGCGATCCATTTGAGGATTGTGATCAATCCTTCGGAGCCGGGAGGTGCTTCACCGGTGCCCGGGTTCGGAATCTCGGTGATGGCAAAGCTTGACCATTCCATGGCCTTGGAAAACAGCATGGGGTTTCTTCTTTCTACTTGGCCGTGAGTGCGGCGGCGGCAGTTACTGCGAGGTGTACCTGCTCGAGGACGGTGCGGGCTTCTTTGGGAAGTTCTTCGGGGGCGACGTCGTGGCCGTAGCGCCATCCGTCCACCCAGGGAAAGTGCCACGCGTGGGGCACTCCCCCACCGACGATGCGGGAGAAGTCGCGGATTTCTTTGGGGAGCCGTCCGGGAGCGTCGGCCATGACCACCAGGCCAGCAACCTCGATCTCGGGAAGCGACCGTGAAGCCCATTCACGTGCCGCCAACCGTGCCGCGGCCAGGCCGGGGATGTTGGAACGGGCAACCAGGACGACGACGGACCCGGTCGCCATCAAAGGCCAGTGATGATCGGCTGCCCTGGTGTTCTTGTCCAAACGTGCCAGCGAGGTTTCGCCGGCACCGCCGTGGACGCCAAGCCACCAAAAATCCGGTTCCCTTCCCGAAACATTTCTGCGCGGCAGCCGGTCCGCTTGGTCTGGCTGCGGAACACTGAGCTGCGGCCTTGTGGCCCCTGTAGGGATGAGAGGCGCCTGTTCCGGGATGATTGAGGGTTCGTCGATAGTGGCTGCGCCGAGCGTCACCCATCGGTTTTTTGAGACCGACATTTCCCATCTCCCTGTTTCGTCCGCAAAGATCGTATACATACCAGCAGACCCGAAAGGCCCCCCATGACGCGCAGCGGCACTTTAAATACCAAATGGTCACGTCTAGTACCTGATGGTACCAATTCGTACTGTATTGTGTCAGTGTGCTGTGGGACGGATTGCTAGTCGTGGACCGGAAGTACGTTGATGCGCTGTTCGCAAAGTACCCGGAGCGACTGACACCGCAGGATCTCGAAGAGATCTTCGGGATGTCCCGCAACACGATTTACAAGTGGTTGCAGACGGGGCTTATCCCCGCCTACCGAGTCGAGAAAACATGGTTGATTTCCCGAGAGCAAGTCAAGGACTGGGTGTGGGAGAACCGGAACTCCTTGAAGGAAGGCCGAACGCCTCCTTCGACCGGGGAACCGGAAGCCTGATTAGGGGATGTGAAGGGGGAGCATGCAGAGCCGCAAAAGCGGGCCGGTGCTGGTTGCTGGGGCCATTGCCGCGCCGGTCGCCCTGGTGCTCTCCATCGTCCTTTTGGGCGGCGGATCGGAGGCCGACGCCGCCAGTGTGTGTTCACCGGGGTCGGAGAGCGTCATTGCTGATACCGGCGAGCTGCCCAAAGTGCCCGTGGCTGGTTACCAGGGCGATCAGCTGAAGAACGCCGCCATGATTATCAACGCCGGTAAAGCCCTGCACCTTTCCGCCAGGGGGCAGACCATCGGGGTCATGACA
This sequence comes from Arthrobacter sp. NPDC057009, assembly GCF_042673905.1. Classification (NCBI taxonomy): domain Bacteria; kingdom Bacillati; phylum Actinomycetota; class Actinomycetes; order Micrococcales; family Micrococcaceae; genus Arthrobacter; species Arthrobacter sp. NPDC057009. Next base: position 19,184 of record NZ_JBHUSB010000024.1, on the reverse strand, counting down.
GCCATGGGCGAATCCGGACTGAAGGTCCTTGACCACGGGGACGGCCCGGGGCCGGACTCCCGGGGGCTTTTCCAGCAGCGCGACAACGGCGCTTGGGGTACCTATGGCGACCGGATGAATCCCTCAATCTCCGCCACTCACTTTTTCAAGTCCCTGCAGAAGGTCGACGGCTGGGAACAGCTCGAGCCGACTATGGCCGCGCACCGGGTCCAGCGCAACGCCGACCCCTACCACTACGAGCGGTACTGGCCGGTCGCCGTGGAGGTCGTCGCCGCCCTGGGCGACGTGAAAACGGCCGAGGCTAACGGCGACAGCTCCTGCGGGATCCCGGGCGAATCCGGTAAGGGCGACGACCTGCCCTGGCGCACCGCCACAATCGGCCTGGCCTCACCGCTGGGCATGTTCAACCGTGAATGCGTCGACTTCGCCCTCTGGCGCGTCAACCAGCAACTCGGCAGCAGCATCGCCCCCTTCAAGGTGCATAACAGCACCTTCCGGCCTGACGGCGAACGGCTCGGCTCAGCGCTGACGTGGGAGGACGGCTGGGACGCCAAAGGCTGGCCCACCGGCAAAACCCCATATGTTGGAGCTGTCGTCTGGTACGCCCCCGGCGCCGGAGGCGCAGACAGCACCTACGGCCACGTCGCCATCGTCAAAGCCGTCAACGCTGACGGCAGCTTCCTCGAAGAGGGCTACAACGGCAACCCCGCCCCCAACGACCACACCTACTACACCCGCACCGTACAGAACGGCACACCCAGCGCCTTTCTCTACCTGCCCGGCAGTGACTCACCGGAGGAACGATGAAACGCACCCTGACAGCCCTCGCGGCCGCTGTGATGATGTGCACAGCCTGCGCGCCGGTATCCAGCACAACGCCCAAGGAACCAACACCCGGCACTCCCACCACCACGGCGTCTACTACAGCGCCGGCCACTCTCAGTGCAGGCGGCAAGCCCCAGGCACCCGGCGGCACAGCACCGGCTACCCTGGGCATTGCCTGGGACGAGGCAAGCAAAAAGGCAGCCTTGGTAACCGCGACCGAGGCCATGACGCTCTACGCCCGCCCCACGGTCGGGGACAAGGAATGGATCCAGGACCTCGGCCAACTCCTGACCGCCCAGGCCACCGCCGACTACCAATACGTTGACCCGGCCAACATCCCGGTCACCAAGGTCACCGGACCAGGCCAGCTCAAGGTCGATGAGAAGAACGGCTTCGGCTGCCATGTTCTCTTCCCGACGGACGCCGGGGTGTATGACGTGCAACTGCTCCGCACAGCGGCCGATAAGCCTTGGCTGGCCAACCGTTTCACGCCCCCGAACGGCACGAAGTAAGGACAGATGATGGAAACCCAGGCACTCGACTTCCCCAAAATCAACGCCGTTCTCCGCACCAACGGAACCGGCGAAGTCACCATCAACGGGACCTCCCACGCGATCGAAGCCGCCGACGAAGCCGCCGTCCTCACCGACGCCCTGCGCCTCATCACCGAAACCGCCGTTCAACTCGGCAGGCCCGTCCGCGTCAGCACCACCGATCCGGACGGGCAGGGCCTCATCATCGTCTCCCCCGACGGTGTCGTCAGCGAAGCCACTCCCATCAAGCCTGCCTCCCGACGGGAGGACACTTCGTCCGTTAGGGGCGCCCCCGCACCGGAATCGGCCAAAGCCATAGCCGGGACTGCTCCGTCGCCCGTCGCCCCTCCGACCGAGGAAACGCCAGCGCAACCTGCCGGCGCTGGGCCGGTGACCTTCGGTGCAGCTGTCACGGACGCAACCGCCCAGGAGGCCGTACCGGCCGCCACACCAGCCGCTGAGGAGCCTGGCACTCGGCGCAGCCTCAAAGACACCTCATTCCTGATCAGCGCTCCCGTGCTCCAGCCGGCCACGCGTGGCTGGCGCGGCGCTCTCAGCCGCCTGGGCTTCCGGATGGACCCCTCGTCTGAAGAGCTGGCGGAACGTGATGACATCCGCACCGTCAGCCAACACTGGCCCGGGCCCCGCACCGTCGCGGTCGTCAACCGCAAGGGCGGCGCTAACAAGACACCCACCGTCGTCATGCTCAGCGCCATCCTGGCCCGCTACAGCGGCGCAGCGACCGTCGCCTGGGACAACAACGAATCACAGGGAACCCTCGGCTGGCGCACCGAAAAGGGCGGCCACAACAACAGCGTCCTGGATCTCATCGACTCATCCCAGGCACTGCTCTCCCCCAGCGCCCAGGCAGCCGAGATCGCCCGGTTCGTCCACCACCAAACCGCCGACAAGTTCGACGTCCTGCGCTCCGACGAGAACGACGAAGGCGACCACGAAGTCACCGCCGAAGAAGTGGACATCGCCCACCAGGTACTCACCCGCTACTACCGGCTCATCGTCATGGACTCCGGCAACACAGCCCGCGCCGCCAACTGGCGCCGGATGATCCACCACACCAACCAGCTCGTCGTCCCCGTGACAGCCATCGAAGACCGCGCCGAAGCCGCCCGCCTGACCCTCCAAACCCTCGAATCCCGCGGCGGCCACGACGAAGCACTGGCCCGCAACGCCGTCGTCATCGTCTCCGAGTCCACTGACGCCAAGCGCAGCATGAGCGGCGACGCGCTCAAACGCGCCAAGGACGAGGCCCAAAGGATCGCCGAGGGCTTCGCCCCCCATGCACGGGCCGTGGTGCGGATCCCCTACGACCCCTCCCTCGTCAACGGCCCCATCCGCTACGACGCCCTCCAGCCCGCCACCCAACGCGCCTGGCTCGCCGCAGCCGCCGCCGTAGCTCGGGGCTTCTGACCATGACCAACCTGCGAGCTCTCCGTCACAAATCCGACACGCGGCCGTTTTCTGAAAACAAATCCCCCAGAGGGCAATTACACGGTGGTAGTTTCGGAGCAGTCGCAACGGCATCGAAGTCAGTGCTAGCGGCTGGGCATACAACGATGAAGCTGTGTTCGCTGCGGCGGATACAAAATTCAAAGGACAAGCACATGACGGCAGTAGCAGTAAATCGAGGCGGCGGGCGTCCCAGCAAAGGCCTGCGTAAGTTCATTGGTTTCCGCACACCGGAACACACTGCTGACGGTATCGCCAAAGTGGCAGCCCACAGGGGCCTGACCGTCACTGAATACGTTCTGTCCGTTGTAGAGCCAAAGCTTAAAGAGGACCTGGCTGCGCTCGACCAGGATGACTACCAGCAGGAGCTGCCGATCCGCATCGCCTCATAACAAAAAGAAGGCCCGCACGAGGCGGGCCTTCGAAGCTTGAGACTTACCCTCTGGATTGCTTGCCGGCGGATCAGATTGTAAGTCGTGGAGAGCCTGAAAAGGCCATCCTTTGTGTTGCTATAAAACCGATCTGGCAGGATCGGCCCTTTTTCGTACCTCAATCCCCGAAAGGATTACCCACATCGTACATCAGCACGTCTCCGTGCTTCCAGCGCGCCCAAAATTGGGCGTGTCATGGCAGCCAGACGACCCAGCAACCGTTTGGGCTGCGCTAGCTCCGCTGCTCGCTGGGCAGCCTCGTGTCCGATTGTCTCGCGACGCAGGGAAGACCTACCCGCAGAAACACGAACGGAACCTCACCGAATCCCTTCCATCATTGCCTGCTGCAGTACGAATTTTCGGTAAGGACGGCACTTGTGCGGCGATCTTCCTCGACTTCGACTCCTCGGTAGCCGGCACCGACCGGGTCCATGCCGACGTCCGCGCCGTTCATGCATGGTTGCATTCCGTTGGGGCCCGGTGGATTGAGGACTTCTCACCGAACGGTGGCCGCCACGTTTACGTCCCGCTGGCGCAGCGGGTCACCTTTTCCGAGGCGCGTGATCTTGTCGAGGCGTTGGGCACCCGGTATCGGTCCCTGGATAAAACCCCGCACCAGAACCTGCTTCACGGCTGCATGCGAACGCCCGGGTCACCCCACAAGCGTGGCGGCCACCAGGAACTCGCAATGAGTCTGTCTATGGCCTACGACATTGCCCGACGTCCTAACAACAACTCGGTATGGGCCGCCATGACCAAGGATCTGGCCTTCGAGATAAAGGCTGTCCGTGCCCTCCGGCAGGAAGAGTCCTTTAGCCTGGCCACCGCGGAAGCGCCCGTCGTCGACGAGCCCAGGGGACGGATGTCCCGCCCCATGCAGGTCCTCGCCCAAACCGGCCTGTACGACACGAACCGGTACACCTCAGACTCGGAGGCACGCCAAGCCGTCGTCCTAGCGGCCGCGGCCGCAGGCTTGCAGCTGGTTGATGTTGAACGCCGCATGCTGCAGGGAACCTGGCCGGGCCTGGCCTCCTTCTACGCGCGCTACTCCGCAAAAAACCGGCTACCTTCCCTGCGGCGTGACTGGCAGAACGCCCTCAAATACCTCAGCAAAAACAAGGCCGCCAGCAACGGAAAGAACAATGTCCGCAGATCCCCCACAAGCAAGCCAAATACACACCCCCCTGCAGTGCAGGGCATAAATCCAATTTCGAATCCCGATGCAGAGCATCGGTTCATTCGTACCTGGCGCAACGCTCTACGGATCAGGGAGGTGAATTACCAGGAATCCAGGACAGGTATGGCGAGGAGGATGGTGCTGCGGTCATTGGGGGAGGCAGCACACATGACGGCGTCCAGGTTCGTGGAGTTCGGTGTTCGTTCTATCGCTGTCGCGACCGGCTTGGACCACACCACGGTAGCGATGCATCTCCGGGAGTTGAGGGCCGAGGAAAATCCGCTGGTCACTCTGGTTGAGGAAGGCCGTGGAACCAAGGGAGACCTCTATATGCTCACCATCCCGGAAGAGCTGAAGACAGCGGCCGAGGATGCGAGCTGGCACAAAGGGAGAATCCACGCCCTTCGCCCGGTCTTCCGTGAACTGGGACTGCCGGCAGCGTTCGTCTATGAGGCTCTGGAGCACTCCCCCGCCATGCTGACATCAGAAATCGTACGCGTAACTAGGCTCTCCCGGTCCGCCGTGAACGAAGCCCTGGAAGTCCTGGCAGCTTGGAATCTCATCACCCGCAGTGCCGACCGCTCTTGGTCCACCGTCGCGGCCACCTCACTGAAGCAGCTTGCAGAGCAGTTGGGGGTCCTGGAAGCTGTCGCTGCACAGATACAGCGCTACCGCAATGATCGGATCATCTGGCGGGAATGGCTCGCCAAGAACGTCAATACCGTCGTCGAGCTGCTCTCCCCCGACGACGACTATCCGTGGGAGATGTTCGAAGGGCCACCCGACGAATGGTCACTTTCCGACATAGCTTTCAATAGAACGGGATGAGGTTCAGCGCCAAGGTTCGGTAGTTGTGAGTCTGGCTCTCCGCCGGCCCGTATACCTCGACGGGGGATCGCTGTACTCAGTCCCTAGTCAGCCTTGACACTCTGAGTTTGGTGCCATAACTCATGCCATAGTTCAAGCCATAAGTACTACGGGTGCCCGAGCGGTACTTTGCGCTAGAGCCTTAACGTCACTCTGCGTAAGTTTGTCTCTCCTGGATATAAAGCTTGAACACGGCCGAGACCAGGGCGCTACGTGACGGCGCATCGAATTCGGTGACCTTCTCATCCAGCCAAGAAACCTGTAGCCCGTCGAGACGGAGCTGGATCTGAATGCCAGCCTCTCCTCGCTTGCGCGGTGCACGACGGGGCATGCCGGATCTGGTCATTTTGGTCTCGGCGGTGAATTCCCCCGCGATCTGCTTATCGTCGACTGCTTCGAAAGCGTCAATTAGCAGGTCGGCATATGTCGTCCGTTCTTGGTAGACGGAATCTTTCACCTGCGCCAGGAGCGCCGGTGGCAAGTACACGCCGACGTTGCGCAGCGCCCCGGGGACCAGTTCCGAGGCTTTGGTCGCGCTAGCAACTTTCTTGGAACCAGGCTGCTGCCGCGTGCTGGCTTTGGGGGACTTGATGGATGTAGGCGCCTGCTGCCCTATCGCCTCAAGGGCTGTCTCCTCAACAAGCGGCTGCTCAATGGTGGGCCGCTTATCCGCCTGTGGCTGCTCAGTAGGTACCTGCGCGTGAGCGGGCTCGGGTGCTGCTGTTGGCGGCACTTCAACAAGTTCCTTGGCTGGTGCCGCCAGAGACTCTTCGGGTTTGAGTTCCGTTGCAGGCGCGCCTCTCCCCCGCTTCGGAGCCAGCAACCCTTGGAGTGCTGCACCGCGGGTGGGCGCTACAGGTGCGAATGCCCCGGCAAGGCTCTGTCGACCGCTCATGCTTCGTTTCCGCTTTCGATTTCGTTCAGTCGTGCAAGGATCTCGCCGGTCAGCTGCTCGTACTCTTCAGCGAGTCCCCCGGCGTTGCGCGAGAAGAAGCCGTCTGCAGGCTTCTCCCCCGCCCGGAGCGCCTTTAGTCGGTTCTTCTGAGCGTCGGTTACGGCACCTTCAAGCTCGTGGAAGAGCAGGCCCTTGCGGCGGGCGTCCGCGCTTGCGCTCTCCAAGTTCCTGATGCGGGTGGCGAAGACAGGGGCGACGGTACCGAGCATTTCTTCCAAAGTGTCTCGGACACTGCGTTCGAGTCGCATGGAGCGCGGACCGACACCGAACAGGACGATGCCCGCCAACTGCAGGGAGGGGTTCCGGTCACGTACAGCCATGAAGCGGCGTGCGATGCGTTCGACACCGTCGATGCTCGCATCATCGGAACGGGTAGGAATGACGACTGCACTGGAGATCGCGAAGGCGCCTTCTACGAGGATTCGCTCCCCCGGAGGGGTGTCGATCAGGATCAAATCGTAGTCGTCTGCCAGCGGTGCCAGGACGGCATAGAGCATGTCGCCAAAGTCGCCGGCGTCGGAGCGGCTGGAGCGGGACACCATCAGTCCTTGAATGTCTTCGAGGTCCTGGCCGCCCGGGATGACGTCGAGGTTTTCTCGCACGTCGCGCAGGATCAGCGGGGCCGTGCCGGCGATCAGGGCTTGGAAGAATTCCCTCCCTGTCTGCCGCTCGTATCCTAGGTCGCGGGCCAGGTCGCCCTGAGGGTCGAGGTCGATCAGCAGCACACGGGAGCCAGCCAGCGCGACGTACCCGCCAACGTTGGCTGCGGTGGTCGTCTTGCCGACTCCGCCTTTGCCGTTCGCCAGGGAGATGACACGGTCAATGGCTCTTGTCATCTGGGGTTTTGGGGGTGCAGGGGTTTGCAGTGATCGTGCCATCGGCCGGCGACTCTCCTACTTGGTGTGGTTGCATGCTGTCCTACTGTTAAGGCTATGTGCGGGTCTCTTGAAACGCTTGCATTGACACGCATATGACTCAAGACAGGATCTCGAATTGTTTCTGTCATGAGGCCGCATGTTGAAAGGAAGGCTTGGACTCGTATTCGGGTCCTTATGAGTGTTCTTACAACTCACCACATGAAGCCGTCCAGTTAGGCGGAACATGGGGATAGATGCATTTGTTTGGGTTTGATTTCCAGTGTCGTCCACCGCCTGACCACAAGTAGCACATCCAATGAGAGTTCCTGCCAGCGAGCCCATCGTCCTTCTTGTTGCTTTATTCATTCGATATCTGGTGTGTATTTGAATGGAACTTCATGCAGTGTACGCGGTGTGGACTAAGGCAAGTTCGATAATTTGCTCGACCATTGGGGTTCCTATAGTGCTTATGGTGCGCATTATGGCATGAACCACTTTTGGTCTAGCCGGTCGACCACGTTCGAGAATGTCCGCCAGCCTCGTAGTGCCTCGTCACCGGACAAGCCGGGGGACAGCAAAGGATTTTCTTGCAGGCACCACGCGCCAATAGCGCCGTGAAAAACCGCTGTCTTCGAAAGTCATACTGTCAGCCCCTCGTGTGAAACTGTGACCGTGATTGAGCGAGCAGTGGATTTTGAACGCCTACGTTGGATGCGTTGCGGGACTTGTAGCAATGAGTGGCGGGCACACGCTGAGTGGTTAAGTCGCTTTCACCAAGGACATGAACGCTGTCCGAAATGCGGCACCAATTGCGAGGCCGAGAGGCGGCCTGACTTTTGGGCTGCACAAGACGACCCTTCCCATGATGATTCGACGGTGCTGGATACGTTTTGGTATCACACGACAACGCACGCGAACTGGCCCGATCGAGCCTTCAACCCAACCGCTAACCTCACGGACGTCACCAAACGAAGATTGCAAGCAATCGGGGCCGACGGGAGAGGGCTGGAGCGCTGGGCCGCTCGCCAGAAGGCTAAAGCCCTTCATCTGGGCACCTACGAGGCGGCGATCGAGAACATGTTGAGGCGGATGACTGACCAGGACGGTGTCGACGAGAGGTTCTATTTGTATCGGGTCCGCCTACGCCGCGACGCGTCCCTCGAACCAGGTGTGCATCCGGAGCGCGCCGACATGATGGGCGATGTGCAGCTGGCTGAGCTCGGCGAAGCTGGCATTGACATACTTCGCTATGTAAACACTCATGAAGACCCATCAAGTGTTTCGCTTGCCGTCAGGTTTGAAGCGATCCTGGCCGTGCAGGTGATCCCTATTCCATTGCCGGTCACGCGGGCAGATGCTTGGGTGAGTACCGCGGCGGCGCGACTGCTAGACGCGGCAGCCCGGCCCGCACCAGAGCCAAAAACCAGGCTCGAACGCATGCAGAGGCACAGGCCCTCGGCGCTTTCCATCGAAGCGTCCAAACTCGAAGAGGAAGTCGCTGACACGTTGCCGTTCGGTATCCGCGACAGGTTTCATCGGCTCTATAACGAAAAGAACCTGACGGCGGAGCCGGCTGCATTCCCTTCGAAGTTGGTTGGTTTGGCTGCGCTCGTCAACGATCCACGCGCGGTTTTTGAATTCCTCGAAACCGTTCCCTGGAGAGGAGTGGCGCCCCTCAGGGCAGGATAGTCGTATGAGCAAGTTGAACTATGAGGTCCCCCAGCCCACGACTGAAGATTTGGAAAGAATAGGCAAACTATTGCGCCACATTGGTGGTGAACACGTCGTTTGGGGTGCAAAGGAATCCCTCGACGTCTGGGTCATCGAGCAGCGGGCCAAACTCGATCAGCAGATGTCCGAGCGTATTTACAGAGCCTCGTGGGCGCTGGTTTTAGCGACAGTCGGCCTGGTTGTTTGCACTGCTGCTCTCATCTGGGCGACGTTGGTTGATTGAAATGGCGCCTCGGACGAATCCGGAAAAGGTTCGCGTAATCTGCCTATATGGCCCACAGCATGGAAACAGCAAAAGAAGACTACGAGGATCTACATGCCACGGTGGTTGACGCACTTCGTTACCAGCTGGAAGGCGAGGCTTTAGACCACGCTGCCCACGAGGTACTTGCCCGCCTCCGCCAGCACGGCCTGGATATTCCATCCAATCCGGCACCATAGAGCCAATGAACGGGTTGTCGAATGTATTCATTGGGTCGTCAAGTGAAGGACAGGACGTAGCCCACCGATTAGCGGCAGGTCTTGATCACTCCGGTTTAACCGAATCCACAGTGTGGACTCACGGCGTATTCCGTCAAGGCCAACACCCGCTTGCCGCCCTCGTAGACCGGGCCAAAGCAGCAGACTTCGCAGTAATGGTCTTAAGCCCGGACGATGATGTGGAAAGCCGGTCCTCCAAAGCACGGGCACCAAGGGACAATGTCGTCTTCGAACTGGGCCTGTTCATGGGGTCGCTGGGCCCGGAGCGGACCTATATGGTCCTGCCCGCCGGAGTGAACCTAAAGCTCCCGACGGATCTTTCAGGTATCACTTACCTGCCCTATCCACGCAGAAACGATAGAAATATGGCGGCGGCTTTGAATAGTGTCGTGATCGCTATCATTGACGAAGTAAGGAGCCTAGGACCGCGTCGTGAACCCACGGCACCTCATCGGCAGCCTCCTTCAACCCTTGCCCCAGTCCGCGACGTGGACGGGGACCTTCGGCTTCTGAGAAGTAACCTCACGCCTCAAGGGTGGACTTTCAAATGGAATGAGGCGCGAACCACGCTGAGGGTAAAAAGTCCTCGTGGGACTCAATACACCTTAAAGATGGGGCAGCCCCAAAAAATGCAGGCAGACTTTGAACGGTTTATCCGCGAACTCCGCAGCGGCGGCGCCCGGTTTGATGCCAACATACGGCGGCCACATAACGCTGGTTGACCTCCTGCAACTTGGCCATGACGGTTTCCGTTGCAGGAGGCCGACGTTCCAACTTGGCATCCACCAAGGGCTCCCTATGGGCTTGCCACGTCTGGTCGGCCGCCGGGCGTCCATCAAGATTTCAGTTCGCTCGTTACGGGATCGCCCCGTCCCGAAGCCGGTTCGGACTCCATCCGCCCCGGGGCGCCGCCTGGACGCCTTCCCTGTCCCCAAAAGGGCACGCCTTTAGACCAACAAGCACACTCTACCCAAGTTTCCGGCGAGCGATTTACAACGCCGCTGAGGCAGAATTGGCGCATGTGCGGCAGATATGTGATGTCCAAAGCAACGGGGGACCTTCTGAGCCACTTTGAGGCCAAAGAGGTGGAAGGAAGCCCGCCACCACCGAGCTGGAACGTGGCGCCAACCCAGAGCGTGCCGATCGTTGCCGAACGCCTGGATGAGGGCACGATTGACCGGCATCTGCTCATTGCCCGTTGGGGACTGGTCCCGTCCTGGGCGAAGGACATCAAGATCGGCTCCAAGCTGATCAACGCCCGCAGTGAGTCCATCCTGGAGAAGCCGTCCTTCCGGAAAGCTGCAATAAAGCGGCGTGCGATCGTGCCGGCAGAGGGCTATTACGAGTGGCAGAAGACCGAGGACGGGAAGAAGATCCCGAACTACCTGTACTCCGAGAAGGAGCCCTTGCTGGGCTTCGCCGGCCTGTACGAGTGGTGGGCTGATCCGTCCCTGCCCGAGGACGACCCGGGCCGGTGGCTGCTCAGCTGCACGGTGCTCACCACGACGACGCAGGACGCCCTGGGGCACGTCCACGACAGGTCCCCGGTGATCATCCCGCGGGACCGCTTCGCGGAGTGGCTGGACCCGGACCTGACCGACAAGGACGGTATTCTGCACCTGCTGGACTCCTTGCCGGAACCGACCCTGACGCCCCGGATCGTCAGCCCCCGCGTGAACAGTGTGCGGAACAACGGGCCCGAACTCATTGAGCCCGCCGAACCTGCGGCCTCATAGACTCATGCCGTGAAACTCACCGGGACCATCACTAACTCCGACGGCAGCTACGGATACATCGACGTCGAAGCTGACACCTACGAGGAAGCGCGGGGCAACCTCTACGCGCGGCTGGAAGATGGACAAAAGCTGATCACCATCCGCACTGACCGCTAACCCGTGTGGAGCCTGTCCGGGAGGGTGACATCGGCAGGGGGCAGTTCCGGTCTGGCCCGGAGCAGGCGGAGGGGATGCCGGAAGGACCGGCCTGACCAGGCGGTGTCGGCGGAGACCTCCACGACCAGGGGCTCCACGAGTGTCAGGGTGACGGGTTCCCTGTCGCGGTTGAATCTGTCCAGGGCCGTGCCCTTAACGGTGGCCGGCCAGGGGTGTTGGCCCTTGGGCGGTTGCAGCCATCGGGCCAGGTCCCTGGCGTCGGCGGTCTTCAGTGGGGTGGACCGGCCAACGATCCGCAGTTCACCCTCGAGAAGGAGTCCGGCCACGATCTCTGAGGGTTGGGTGATCGGTCCGATCACGGCCCCGCAGATGACGTCTACGGTTTCCCGGTGTTTCAGCTTCAGCCAGGAGCGGACGCCTGGTGTGTAGGGCTGATTCAAATTCTTGATGATGAGCCCCTCGATCCCGGTATGGGGCAGGTCTTCGAACCATTGCTCGGCAACACGACGGTCCGTGGTGGTGGGGGAGAGGGACAGTGGCGGTTCCCAACTGTTGGCCAGTTCTTCAAGGAGTGCCCGCCGCTGGCTTAAGGGCAGGTCGCGGGCGTCATGGCCGGCGACGGCCAACATATCGAAGGCGACGTAGTTCGCGGGCGTCTGCTGGACCAGTCCGGGAAGGGTTTTCGGGCCGGCACCGAGGCGCTGCTGCAGAGAGGTGAAGTCGAGCCGGCCGTTGGTCCAGATCACGGCTTCGCCGTCGATCACGCACCCGGGAGGGACAGCAGCCTCCAGGGTCTGAATGAGCTCGGGGAAATACCGGGTCAGTTCTTTGCCCTGCCGTGACCACAGAGTCGCCCGTTCATTGTCCCGGATGACCAGAGCCCGGCATGTTAACTGCACCTTGACGGGTGTGAGCGGCTCTTGATGAGAGGCTGGGGCAGTGACGGCGCAACTGGGCAGGGTCGTAAAGTCTTCGGAGGGTCTTCCTTACCGGCTACTCTTTCCGGATTCGGAGCACGAGGCGGCTTCGTCATTCTTACGGGAGCTTGCCGCTTCCGATTGTTCGCCTGCTACTTTGCGGAGCTACGCATTCGACTTGTTGCGGTGGTTCCGTTTCCTCTCCGACAGATTCACCCCGTGGGAGAAAGCAGAGCGGCTTGATGTCAGAGAGTTGGTAGAGCACATGAAGGCGGCGCCCACGGCGAATGCGCTGCGCAGGGGCTTGGAGGCTGCGGCGACCACCAACGCCGTCACCCGAAAGGCAGGGCCCGGCAAGTCTTTCTCGGCAAACTCCATCAATCACCAGCTGAGCGTGCTGTCGAGCTTCTACGACTTCGCCCTTGAGATGGATCTGGGCCCCTTGGTGAATCCTGTGCCGAGACAAACTGCAAGGCACTCGCACCACAATCCCATGGATCCGTTCCAGCGGACGCGCCGCGGTTCCTACCGCCAACGAGTTCCGCGCCCAGCCTGGCGGGGTATCCCTGAGGATGCGATAGCGGCGATCTTTAACGCGGTGCATAACCATCGCGATCGGGCCCTGCTCTCTTTCTGGCTCAGTAGCGGGGTCAGAGCCGAGGAGCTGTTGGGTATGCGCCACGGTGACTACGACTTTGGCGAGCACACGTTCTTCGTGACCAGTAAGGGAACACGTAACCGTGACATGGTGCCAGCCAGTTCCGATGCCTTCGTGTGGTTGGCGCTCTATATGAAAGAAGGTCAGCCAGCGTCGCCAGGGGACCCGGTGTGGTGGACGATACCGCCGAGAAACCGCAGGCCCCTGACCTATTCGGCGGCGCGGCGGATGTTCGCCCGGGCACAAAGCGTGTTGGGATCAAACTGGACGCTTCACGATCTGCGGCACACCGCGGCCGAGCGCATGATCGCGGACCCCGCATTCACTTTGGTCGACGTCCAGACAGTCCTGCGGCATGCCAGCATCACGACGACCACGGTCTACACGCAGCCCAGGATGGAGGACGTGCTTCAGAAGGTGCTGGAGCACTATGCGCAGCCCCGGCCCCCGGCCGCTTCCGTCGAACCTGAATACGATGAGGCAGCGGTCCGTGAGTTGCTGGGTCTGTCCTCGTGACCGGTGATGACCTCGCCGTAGCGAGCCCGTCAGCGGAGCAGGTTGCCGCGACCCGAACCTACCGCCGGGCCCGGGAGCTTCGTCTTGCCGCTGACAGTACGCGCACGACGGCAGACAAGGTATGGCCGCGGCAAGCCTTCGATGGGGGAGTGCCACCTCCGGCAATCCCGAACGAAAAGTTTGCAGCGCTTCAGGAACTGGGAGTGGATGATGCGCTGAAATGGGTCGCGGAGTGCATCGAACTGTATGGGCTGAATCCGCGCAGTGCCCGGACCCGGGTGCTGGGGAGCAGGCACGTACTGAAGTGGCTGCAGCGTTTCCCTGGGCGCTCTTGGGACGAGCGGTGGTTGAATTCAGGCATGGATCAGGCCCCGCGTGAAGGTCTGCGGGAGCTTACGGTTCGGCTGGCACAGCCCCTGAAGCTTCTGAGCATGGGCGTCACGATGCTGGTCCGATCCAGGCTGATCCGCCCTTCCTATGAGTGGATGTTTACAGCAAAGCAGTGGAGCGGCACCGCCGGGCCGGTAGGTTTCCTGGACGCCGCGGAACCGGTCGCCGCGGCACAGATGCGGGCGCTGCCGGAGTATCAGCGCGCTCCAGAGCCCAGTAGGCGCAGTGCAGAGAATGCCATCGAAAGAATCCTGGTCAGAACGGGGAAACGCCTCGGACAGCTGACTGGCGATGACGTCCTGGCCTATACACACATCGCCCGCGTGTCCCGTAGGCATGCCAAGGAATATCTGGCGTGGGAACTGCTCGTGGCCCTTGGTCCCCTTGCCGGGGAGCCACCGACATTGCGGGCTGCATGGCACGCCAGTGTCTCCTCCCGCCGCCATACCGTGACAACCCTTGTGGGGCGCTATGGAATCCCTGAATCGGGTGTCCGTGATTTGCTCATTGATTACTTGGAAGAGCTGAAGCCCTCCATGGATTACGGGTCGCTTGAAGGGCTCGCCTACCGACTAGTACGGCTGTTTTGGGCTGAGATTATCGACATCAACCCGGCCCAGAAAGACCTCCGGCTCGCCCCAGAGGTTGCCCTGCAATGGCGGGAACGCCTTCACACCACTTTGGACGGGAAACCGAGGCGGGAGTTATCCTCAACCTATTTCGCCGTCCGCGCCCTCTACCGGGACCTTGCCGAGTGGGCACACGATGAACCACACCGCTGGGCGGTCTGGGTCGCACCGACACCGGTGCCGCGAACCGAATCCCGTTCTGTCTCCAAAGAGCGCCGACAGCGCGAAGCACGGATGCAGCAACGGACACGTTCCCTGACCCCTTTGCTGCCGGATTTTATGCGGGCTGCAACTGAACTGCGTGAGCGCGGGAACCTGCTGCTCGAGCACACGCTGGCCGCCGGGCATGGCGCAACCTACTCCGTGGACGGGGTGACCTACCGGAGGCATGATCCGCCGGTAAGAAGTGTGGGGAATACGCGGGCACGGATCTGGGCGGAAGTCGTGGCCCATGATGGGGGAACCGCGTCGGCAGTGACGGTCGGGAAGCGGCTTGATGTCACGGCGGTCGAATCGGAGGGGTTTTGGGGATGGGCTGTGGCCTCCACCCTGAAAGAAACCGGCATCAGGATTGAGGAGCTGCTGGAACTCACTCAACTTTCCCTGCGACACTACGTGGCCCCCACTACCAACACCATCGTCCCCCTGTTACATGTTGTCCCGTCCAAGACTGACCGCGAACGGCTGGTTCCGATGTCCCCAGAGCTGGTCAAAGTCCTCCTGGAGGTGCAGCGGCGGGCGCGTGGGCAGGAGGCGAGTGTGCCTTTGTCGGTCCGCTATGACCCGTATGAAAAGAGTTTTAGCGATCCCCTCCCGCACTTGTTCGCCAGGCTGCTGGGCCCTACCCAGAGCGTCATTTCCCCCGGCTACGCGCGCAAGCTCCTCAATGGGATTGCGACGCATGCGGGGCTGAGCGAGGCAGGGATACCTGTCACTTTCACCCCGCACGACTTCCGCCGCCTGTTCGCCACCGAGCTGGTCGGGACGGGCCTTCCCCTGCACATCGTCTCAACACTGCTCGGCCACTTGAACCTGGAAACAACCCGCGGATACACCGCGGTCTTTCCTGAGCACGTCATTCAGGCGCACCACGCCTTCATCGAACGGCGCCGGCAGAGCCGGCCGGAGCATGAACTGCGCCCGGCTACCTCGGAAGAATGGCAGGAGTTCGAACAGCATTTCCTACTCCGCCGGGTCGCCCTGGGAACTTGTCACCGCCCGTACGCGACACCCTGCGTGCACGAGCACGCGTGTATCAAATGCCGGTTCCTGCAGGTTGATCCGGCCCAAGCCGGAAGGATCGAGGAGATGACCGAAAACGCCGAACAAAGGCTGGATGAGGCACGCACGCACCAGTGGCTCGGTGAGGTGAGCGCGCTGGAACAAAGCCTCATCCACCTGCGCCGCCGGCGAGACGAAGCGCAACGGGCCGCTGCCAACTCCGCCGTTCCTGAGTAGATGGCAGGCCGTTCCTGGGGCTCAGGTTTCCTTGTCTGCCCCGGAAAATCTGGACGGGAGGTCAACGGTGGTCGGGTCGAGGTCCGGACGAACCCTGCGGAAGCGGAGGGCATGCCGGAAGGACTGGCCTGACCATGCGGCATCGGCCATGACCTCGACCACGAGGGGATCAACGAGTGTTAGTTCGACCGGTGATGCATCCCGGTTGAACCGGTCAAGGGCGGTTCCTTTGACCGTGGACGGCCACGGGTGCGGTCCTGCAGGGGGACGGAGCCAAGGGGCGATGGCCCGGGCATCGGAGGCCTTGAGCGCCGTGCTGCGGCCCACGATGCGCAGTTCACCGCCGATGGGAAGGCCTGCCACTATTTCGGTGGGTCGATGCAAGGGGCCAATGACAGCGGCGCACACGATGTCCAGCTCCGAAACGTGCTTGGCCTTGAGCCAAATCCGTTTCCCACCCGTGTAGGTTTGGCTGCTGCTCTTGATGACCAGCCCCTCCATCCCGGCACCGGCCAAACCCTCAAACCATTCCCTGGCAAGATCTCGGTCAGTTGTTTGAGGTGAAAGCGACAGCGGAGGAGACCACTGAGTGGCAAGTTCTTCCAGTAACGCCCGCTGGCTGTGACAGGTTTGGATGGCCCCGGTAGGACGGTTATTTCTGGCCCCACTTCGTGACTCGCCGGGCACTTGTGACGGTTATTCGTGGCCCCACCTTCAACGTTGGATCCATCAGTGGATGGACGCGGCGGAGGGTGGGGCAGGGTGGAGTCGAGAGTGGATTTGTTCGCGCGGATCAGGCGGGATGCCCGGGTCGAGGGCTTGTCTGTTCGTGCGCTGGCGGCCCGGCACGGCGTCCATCGGAGGACGGTCCGGCAGGCTCTCGAATCGGCTACCCCTCCGGAACGCAAACCGAGGCAAGGGGTGTCCTGGCGGCTGGAAGCGTTCAAGGCTGCGATCGATGCCATGCTGACCGAGGACACGACGGCGCCGAGGAAACAGCGCCACACGGCCAGGAGGATACTGGCCCGGCTCATCGAGGAGCACGGCGCGCAGGAACTCTCGTACTCGACGGTGCGCGACTACGTGCGGGTCCGGCGGGCCCAAATCGACGTGGAGGCCGGGCGCCGGGTGGAGGTGTTCGTCCCGCAGGAACACGCCCCGGGCGCAGAGGCCGAGGTGGACTTCGGGGAACTCTGGGTCGTGCTGAACGGTGTGAAGACGAAGTGCCACATGTTCGTCTTCCGGTTGTCCCACTCGGGCAAGGCCATCCACAGGATTTATCCGACGCAGGCCCAGGAGGCTTTTCTGGAAGGCCACATCGAGGCGTTCAACGAGATTGGGGGCGTGCCGGTCAGGCACATCCGCTATGACAACCTCACCAGCGCTGTCACCGCCGTGGTGTTCGGCCAGGGCCGGCAGCGCCAGGAGAACGAACGGTGGGTGCTGTTCCGTTCCCACTACGGTTTTGATGCGTTCTATTGCCAGCCCGGCATCGCCGGAGCCCACGAAAAAGGCGGCGTCGAAGGAGAGGTGGGCTGGTTCCGACGCAACCGGCTCTCGCCCATGCCCGTCGTTGAGTCCCTGGATGAGCTCAACAACCGGATCCGGGCCTGGGAGGCACTGGACAATAGGCGGCGGATCAATGACCGGATCCACACCATCGGCCAAGACTTCGAGACCGAGCAGCCGTTCCTGGCACCGCTGCCGGCAGAAGAGTTTGACCCGGGCTTGGTTCTGACACCCAGGGTGGATAGGTCGTCGATGGTTACGGTGCGGATGGTGAAGTACTCCGTTCCGGCCCGGCTCATCGGAAGGAAGGTCCGAGTGTCCTTGCGGGCATCCGAGCTCGTGGTGTTCGACGGCCATGCCTTAGTGGCCAGGCATCAGCGGATCGTCGCCAAATATGGGCAGTCTGTCCAGCTGGATCACTACCTCGAGGTCCTCAAGACCAAACCCGGGGCGCTGCCCGGTTCCACTGCGCTGGCCCGGGCGCGGGAGTCCGGAGCGTTCACCAGCGCCCACGAGGCCTTCTGGGCCGCCTCCCGCCGGGTCAACGGCGACGCCGACGGAACCCGTGAGCTCATCGACGTCCTGCTCCTCCACCGATCGATGGACTCCGGCGACATCCAGGCAGGAATCACCGCCGCGCTGGACGTGGGGGCCGTCAGTGCCGACGTCGTCGCGGTCGAAGCCCGCAGACACGCAACTATGTCCTCCCCAGGTGAGGCCGGTCCGGACCGTCATCCCCGTGCTCACGCCGAATTGAAAGTGCAACGGGTTGTCAGTCTTACCCAGCGCCGGCTCATGGACCCCGCAGCGGTCATCGCCGGGCTCCCTGCCGACACCCGGCCGCGGCCATCGGTCAGAGCTTACGACGAGCTGCTGGCCAAACGCACCGAACACCCCGCAGGAACAGCGTCGAAGGAGAACATCTCATGAGCCCGACCGCAGCGGCCACCGCCATCACCCCGACCCTGCGCCGACGGCGCGGGCTGACCGAACAGGCTGCTGTCGCGGCCGTGGATCAGGCCTGTCGGCGGTTGCGTCTGCCCACAGTCCGGGCGGTCCTGGACGATGCGCTGGCGGTCGCCGGGAAGGAACAACTGAGCTATCAGGGCTTCCTGGCCGAGCTGTTGCTGGCTGAGTGTGATGATAGGGACCGGCGCTCCTCCATCCGCCGCGTCAAGGCAGCGAACTTTCCCAGGGACAAATGGCTCGGGGATTTCGATTTCGACGCGAACCCGAACATCAACCCAGCCACCATTCACACCCTCGCGACCGGGGACTGGATCCGCAAGTGTGCACCCTTGTGCCTGATCGGAGACTCCGGAACCGGCAAATCCCACCTGCTCATCGGGCTCGGCACCGCCGCGGCGGAGAAGGGCTACCGGGTCAAATACACCCTCGCCACGCGCTTGGTGAACGAACTCGTGGAGGCTGCCGACGAGAAGGTCCTGGCCAAGACCATCGCCCGCTACGGCCGGGTGGATCTGCTGTGCATTGATGAGCTGGGCTATATGGAACTGGACCGGCGCGGCGCCGAACTCCTATTCCAAGTCCTGACCGAACGGGAAGAGAAAAACTCCATCGCCATCGCCTCGAACGAGTCATTTTCAGGCTGGACCAAGACCTTCACCGACCCACGTCTTTGCGCTGCGATCGTGGATCGGCTCACCTTCAACGGTGCCATCATCGAAACCGGGACCGACTCCTACCGCCTCGCCCACACCATCGCCCAACAAGCCGCAGGCTAGCCGGGCGATCAGGCCAACCACCGCACATCCAACCCGTCACGGCACAGTTCGTTAGGTCTAATACGAAAGTAAGGTTCGTCAGGCTGCGGTGGCCGGGGTGATGGTGACGTTGAAGCCTAGGCTGTTGAGTTTTTTGATGGCGTTGTT